>NZ_JAWXRD010000001.1:0-448372 GCF_033843265.1 Scandinavium lactucae | reverse complement strand
GTGAGTTACGCGCTTTCGCTTGCTAACTCGAGGTGGCGTATATTACGCTTTCCTCATTCAGAGTCAAGCAATTATTTTCGCTTTTCTCTGTCAGAATTTCCGGAGAAACCCTGCTGACCCGGCGGCTTGCTTGCCGTTGTTCCGTGTCGATGGAGGCGCATTATAGGGAGCTGCCGAGGAATGACAAGCGGAAAAATGCATTTTTATTTCAACCGCTCACCTTTTCGCCTCAACGGCTATTTATTCTGCTTTTTGATAGCCGTGGGCAGGGCTGCCAGGCTATCAATCACCCAATCTGCTGCATTTTCGGCCTCATCGGTAACAGGCTTGCCGGTACGCACTAAGACTTTCGTACCTACACCTGCAGCTGCGGCGGCCTGCATATCTTCAACTTTGTCACCAACCATAAAGGAGGCATCCATATCGATATGCAGAAAATCCCGGGCAGAGATTAGCATCCCTGGGTGCGGTTTACGGCAATCACATACCTGGCGGTATTCTTCTACTGTTCCTTGCGGGTGATGTGGGCAGTAATAGATACCATCAAGATCCACCCCCCGATCCGCCAGCGACCAGTCCATCCACTCGGTTAATGTTTCAAACTGCGCTTCGGTAAACTTACCGCGAGCAATGCCGGACTGGTTCGTTACCAGCACCAGCGCATAACCCATCTCTTTTAACTCGCGCATGGCATCAATAGCGCCATCGATAAACTCAAATGCGTCAATTTCGTGAACGTAGCCATGATCGACATTAATGGTGCCATCACGGTCTAAGAAAATTGCGGGAACGGTTTTTGCCACCGGTTTGCTCCTGAATAAGGCATGTGAGCCTATTATCTCATGTTTGATGCGCCAATAAAGTGCTCATTATCGCTGCCCCGGATTGATTTAGACGTCTGGATGCCTTAACATCCATTTCATTGACGGTCGCTGCACTCTGCAGCAGCAGAAAATGCCACGGCAAATCACCTTACGATAATAAATAGCTAATGATAAAACTTTCAAACATCACCAAAGTGTTCCAGCAGGGCCACAGAACAATTCAGGCGTTGAATAATGTCAGCCTGCATGTGCCTGCAGGACAAATCTATGGCGTCATCGGTGCCTCCGGCGCGGGTAAAAGTACCCTGATCCGCTGTGTCAACTTACTCGAGCGTCCAACCCAGGGAAGCGTGCTCGTTGATGGGCAGGATTTAACGGCCCTTTCTGAATCACAGTTAACTAAAGCACGTCGCCAGATTGGTATGATTTTCCAGCACTTTAATCTGCTGGCTTCCCGGACCGTATTCGGTAACGTGGCGCTGCCACTCGAACTCGACAATACGCCTAAAGAAGAAATCAAACGCCGCGTGACGGAACTGCTTGACCTCGTCGGCCTGTCGGATAAGCACGACAGCTACCCTGCCAACTTATCTGGTGGACAGAAGCAGCGCGTGGCCATTGCCCGTGCGCTGGCCAGTAATCCAAAAGTATTGTTGTGTGATGAAGCCACCAGCGCACTGGATCCAGCAACCACCCGTTCTATTCTCGAACTGCTGAAAGACATTAACCGTCGTCTGGGTCTGACCATTCTGCTGATCACCCATGAGATGGACGTGGTTAAGCGCATTTGTGACTGCGTGGCTGTTATCAGCAACGGTGAGTTGATTGAGCAGGACACGGTGAGTGAAGTGTTCTCCCATCCGAAAACACCACTGGCACAACAGTTCATTCAGTCCACCCTGCATCTGGACATTCCGGAAGACTATCTGGCGCGTCTGAAACCAGAAGCGCAGGCCGACAGCGTACCCATGCTGCGAATGGAATTTACCGGACAGTCCGTTGATGCCCCGCTGCTGTCGGAAACGGCACGCCGCTTCAACGTCAACAACAACATTATTAGCGCGCAGATGGATTATGCCGGTGGCGTGAAGTTCGGCATCATGCTGACTGAAATGCACGGCACACAAAACGATACGCAAGCCGCGATTGCCTGGCTGCAAGAACACCATGTGAAAGTAGAGGTACTGGGTTATGTCTGAGCCAATGATGTGGTTACTGGCGCGCGGCGTTTGGGAAACGTTGGCCATGACCTTTGTTTCCGGTTTCTTCGGTTTCGTACTGGGTCTGCCGGTTGGCGTATTGCTGTACGTTACACGTCCGGGCCAAATTGCTGAAAACGTCAAGCTGTACCGCACGCTCTCTGCGTTGGTCAACATCTTCCGTTCTATTCCGTTCATTATCCTGCTGGTGTGGATGATTCCATTTACGCGCGTGATTGTTGGCACCTCCATCGGCCTGCAGGCGGCGATTGTTCCCCTGACCGTGGGTGCCGCACCGTTTATTGCCCGCATGGTGGAAAACGCGTTGCTGGAAATCCCGACCGGCCTGATTGAAGCCTCACGCGCTATGGGTGCCACGGTCATGCAGATCGTGCGTAAAGTCCTGCTGCCAGAAGCGATGCCAGGCCTGGTGAATGCAGCAACCATCACGCTGATTACCCTGGTGGGTTACTCCGCGATGGGCGGGGCTGTTGGTGCCGGTGGTCTCGGTCAGATTGGCTATCAGTACGGTTACATTGGTTATAACGCTACGGTTATGAATACCGTTCTGGTATTACTGGTAGTTCTGGTTTATTTAATTCAATTCTCTGGCGATCGTATCGTCCGGGCTGTCACTCACAAGTAACGTTACACACAACAAACAACTCTAAGAGTTAAGGAAAGAAAATGGCGTTCAAGATTAAAACCTTTGCGGCCCTGGGTGCCCTGATTGGTTCTCTGGCACTGGTGGGTTGTGGTCCGGATCAGAAAGACCCTAACCATATCAAAGTCGGCGTGATTGTGGGTTCAGAACAGCAGGTCGCTGAAGTTGCTCAGAAAGTGGCGAAAGAGAAGTATGGCCTCGACGTTGAGCTGGTGACCTTCAACGATTACGTTCTACCAAATGAAGCGCTGAGCAAAGGCGATATCGATGCCAACGCCTTCCAGCACAAACCTTACCTGGATCAGCAGATTAAAGACCGCGGTTACAAACTGGTTCCGGTCGGCAGCACCTTTGTTTACCCAATTGCCGGTTACTCCAAGAAAATCAAATCTCTGGACGAACTGCAGCCGGGCTCTCAGGTTGCGGTGCCTAACGACCCAACCAACCTTGGTCGTTCACTGCTGCTGCTGCAGAAAGTCGGCCTGATCAAACTGAAAGACGGTGTTGGTCTGTTGCCGACCGTTCTGGACGTGACTGAGAACCCGAAAAACCTGAAAATTGTTGAGCTGGAAGCCCCACAGCTGCCGCGTTCCCTGGACGATGCGCAGATTGCTCTGGCGGTTATCAACACCACTTACGCCAGCCAGATTGGCCTGACCCCAGCGAAAGACGGCATCTTTGTTGAAGACAAAGACTCTCCGTACGTGAACCTGATCGTCAGTCGTGAAGATAACAAAGACGCGGAAAACGTGAAGAAATTCGTTGAAGCGTATCAGTCTGACGAAGTGTTCGAAGCGGCCAACAAGATCTTCAACGGTGGCGCGGTTAAAGGCTGGTAATCTTTTCTCAAAGTAATATCATTCAGGACGGGCTTTACGCCCGTCTTGTCATTTCTGCTGGCACCTGATTCAATAAGCCCCGGTTTTTATATTCATTGAGGAAATACTATGCGTGCTTTACCGGTCTGTTTTTTAGCGCTGATCCTGAGCGGCTGTTCCATGTTAAACAGATCTCCCGTAGAACCTGTACAAAGCACTGCAACTCCGCCAAAAACCGAGCCCACTAAGCCAAAAGCGCAACGCCCTGCTCCGGTAAGAATTTATAACAGCGCCGAAGAACTGGTGGGTAAACCGTTCCGCGATCTCGGCGAAGTCAGCGGTGAATCCTGCCAGGCCTCTAATCAGGACTCTCCGCCAAATATCCCCACCGCCCGTAAGCGTCTGCAGATCAATGCCGCGAAAATGAAGGCCAATGGGGTTCTGCTGCACAGTTGTGAAGTCACCAGCGGCACGCCGGGTTGCTATCGTCAGGCCGTTTGCCTGGGGACAGCTCTCAACGTTTCGGCGAAATGAGTGATTTCTCCTTTGAGCAGATAGGTGTTATCTGCTCACCCTACAAAGAGAAGTTTGCCGTCCCGCGCCAGCCTGGTCTGGTGCAACACGGCAACGGCGAACTTCACTTGCTCCCGCCCTACAATCAGCCGGATGCCGTGCGCGGCCTGGAAGATTTCAGCCATCTTTGGGTGTTATTCGTCTTTCATCAAACGATGGAAGGCGGCTGGCGACCGACCGTCCGCCCTCCCCGGCTCGGCGGCAATACCCGAATGGGCGTATTCGCGACCCGCTCCACTTTCCGTCCTAACCCGATCGGCATGTCACTGGTCGAGCTGAAAGGTATTCGCTGTCACAAAGATCAGGTCATTCTGCAGTTAGGCAGCCTCGACCTCGTCGACGGCACGCCGGTGGTCGATATCAAGCCCTACCTGCCATTTGCCGAAGCGTTACCTGAAGCTCAGGCAAGCTATGCCCAGCAGGCACCTGTTGCCAGCGTGAATGTTAGCTTCAGCCCCGAGGTGGAGCAGCAGTTTCCAGCCCTTGAGAAACGTTACCCACATCTGCGCGCCTTTATTATGGATGTACTGGCTCAGGACCCGCGCCCTGCGTACCGCAAAGGTGAAGAAACGGGGAAAACTTACGCCGTCTGGTTACATGATTTTAACGTCCGCTGGCGCGTTACCGACGCCGGATTCGACGTCTTTGCATTAGAAGCACGCTAATTTTCTCCTCCTCTCTTTTGACAACTCTGCCAGACTGATAAACTAAACCACATTTTTTGTATCAGGCGGGCATTCTCGCCTGTTCTGCTCGTTCAAATGGAACCGTAATAACATGCGTACTAGTCAATACTTGCTCTCCACGCTGAAGGAGACACCTGCCGACGCCGAGGTTATCAGCCACCAGCTGATGCTGCGCGCCGGGATGATTCGCAAGCTCGCTTCCGGGTTATACACCTGGCTGCCGACAGGCCTGCGCGTCCTGAAAAAAGTCGAAAACATCGTGCGTGAAGAGATGGATAACGCCGGTGCTATCGAGGTGTCGATGCCCGTGGTTCAGCCCGCTGACCTGTGGCAGGAGAGCGGTCGCTGGGAGCAGTACGGCCCGGAACTGCTGCGTATTGTCGATCGCGGCGAGCGCCAGTTTGTCCTCGGCCCAACGCATGAAGAAGTGATCACCGACCTGATTCGTAACGAGCTGAGCTCTTACAAACAGCTGCCGCTGAACTTCTATCAGATCCAGACCAAGTTCCGCGATGAAGTCCGCCCACGCTTTGGTGTGATGCGCTCCCGTGAGTTCATCATGAAGGATTCTTACTCCTTCCATACCACTCAGGAATCCTTACAGGAAACCTACGACGCGATGTATGCGGCTTACAGCAAGATCTTCAGCCGTATGGGGCTGGATTTCCGTGCCGTTCAGGCGGATACCGGTTCTATCGGTGGCAGCGCGTCGCATGAGTTCCAGGTTCTGGCGTCCAGCGGTGAAGATGACATTATCTTCTCCAGCGAATCTGACTTTGCAGCCAACATTGAGCTGGCTGAAGCCGTTGCGCCAAAAGAACCCCGCGCGGCAGCGACCCAGGAAATGACCCTGGTCGATACGCCAAACGCCAAAACCATCGCCGAGCTGGTTGAGCAGTTCAATCTGCCAATTGAGAAAACCGTGAAAACCCTGCTGGTGAAAGCGGTAGAAGACAGCGCGTATCCGCTGGTTGCCCTGCTGGTTCGTGGCGATCACGAACTAAACGAAGTCAAAGCGGAGAAATTGCCGCAGGTGGCAAGCCCGCTGACCTTCGCGACCGAAGCAGAAATTCGTGCGCTGGTTAACGCCGGTCCCGGCTCACTGGGCCCCGTAAATATGAGCATCCCAGTGGTCGTTGACCGTACCGTTGCCGCCATGAGTGATTTCGCTGCGGGCGCTAACATCGACGGTAAACACTATTTCGGCATCAACTGGGATCGCGATGTAGCCACGCCGGAAGTCGCAGACATCCGTAACGTGGTCACCGGTGACCCAAGCCCGGATGGCAAAGGTACTCTGCTTATCAAGCGCGGTATCGAAGTGGGTCACATCTTCCAGCTTGGCACTAAGTATTCCGAAGCCATGAAAGCGTCAGTTCAGGGTGAAGACGGTCGTAACCAGACCCTGACCATGGGCTGCTATGGGATCGGTGTTACCCGCGTGGTGGCGGCAGCCATCGAGCAGAACCACGACGATCGCGGTATCGTCTGGCCGGACAACATTGCGCCATTCCAGGTCGCTATTCTGCCAATGAACATGCACAAATCCTACCGTGTTCAGGAGCTGGCTGAGAAACTGTACAGCGAGCTACGCGCCCAAGGGATTGAAGTGCTGATGGACGATCGTAAAGAGCGTCCTGGCGTGATGTTCGCAGACATGGAGCTGATCGGTATTCCACACACCGTGGTTATCGGCGATCGCAACCTCGACAACGACGAGATTGAATACAAATATCGTCGTAACGGTGAAAAGCAGATGATCAAAACCGGCGACGTTGTGAGCTACCTGCTGAGCAACATCAAGCGCTAATCTCCGTTATCGCGGACAATAAAAAGGCCCGTCACCGTTGGTGACAGGCCTTTTTTTATGACTATGGGGCGATTACTCTTTGCAGGTCTTCTTCGCGTCAAAGTGCGACGATTTGTCCGCGACCAACGTTGTCACCTTCTCGCCGGTATCCGGATTGGCCTGTAGCGTAAAGTGCGCTTCAACCGTCAGCAAAACAGGCTTACTCTCGTTGCCGCGCGCCGCGGCATAACCACGTTCAAGCTGGGCGTTGTTCGCCACCGACATGCGTTTACCCGTGGCACAATCGGTAAAGGTGGCCGCATCCGCCATGTAGAAATACATGCCGCGCATCGCCATTGGGGTCACTGGCAGGCTGGATTTGACCGGCTCAAGGGTGTAATTCAACGAGGAAACGATCGAATTGCCTTCGCGATCCAGCATTTCCAGCTTGTCGCCTTTCGCGCGGTAGTAAGATTTCTCACCCTTGGTGTCGGTCAGAACCAGCTTCTCGGCGGTGCGCGCCCAGGTGCCATACGACGCAAATGAGGACGGTTCATGCTCCACGCCCTGATAATGCTCGTTCATCACCCAGGTACCGTCCTTTTCCAGGAACAGGGACGTTTCAATGCCTTCGCAGTCCGCACACGGCAACACGCCGCGCCAGCTCTGCTGCATCGGCTGCAGGGCCGTTTCTTGCCCTTTGTTCACGGTTTGCTCATCTGAACGATTGTTACAGCCGGGCAATGCACAGAGCATTCCGACAGCCGCGAGGGTCACCAGTACCTTCTTCACCTTAATTTCCTTATGCTTTTCATTCAGTCGGTCAGTCGCCGGCGTTTCTGACTTTGCCACGCATCGCCTTCACCGAGGACTTTTGCGATTTTGACGCCAGTCGACGCTCTTTCGATGCCCGCGTAGGACGCGTTGCCCGGCGATGTTTTTGTTCTACGGTCAGGCTCTGAATCACCGACACCAGACGCGCGACCGCGGCTTCCCGGTTCATCTCCTGACTGCGATATTCTTGTGCCTTGATAATGATTACGCCGTCAGCGGTCAACAAGTGATGGCTGGCGGCCAGCAGGCGCTCTTTATAATACTCTGGCAGGCTGGAGGCCCGGATGTCAAAACGCAAATGAATGGCCGTTGAGGCTTTGTTCACGTGCTGTCCGCCGTTGCCCTGCGCCCGAATAGCGGTGATTTCTACTTCTTCGTCAGCCAACGATACCTGACGTGAGATGACAATCATTTCGCCTGCTGCCAATGGGTTGGGATGATTTCCAGATTATTCTTGTCATCGGAAAGCCACAGCGTCCCTTCCTGCAAGGTGGCCTGTAGCGTCATATTGCGTGCGGCGAAGGTGGTCAACTGCGCCAGTTGGGTATCGTCAAAATACCAGATACTGAGATTGCTAAACCCGGCCAGTGCAGCCTGGTTTTGCTGCCACCAGATTTCCGCCGCCCGACTGTTATAGGTAAACAGGGCGACCTGCTTCGAGCGAGAGCAGGCTTTTTTGATCCGGCGTTCTTCCGGTAAGCCTAACTCTATCCACAAATCCACCCCCAGATGATCGTTGAGCAGCCACACTTCCGGCTCGTCATCGGCGCTCAGGCCACGGGTAAACTGCAAACGGTCATCGGCATACATTATCCATGCCAGCAGACGCAGCATCATGCGCTCTTCGGTTTCGGACGGATGACGAGCCAGCGTCAGGCTGGCATCGAGAAACTGGTTGCGGTCGAGATCGGCAACGTTTACCGCCGCTTTATAAATTGTCGCTTTCAGCGCCATGATTTTACTCCTGAAAATTGGCCGTCATTGTACCTAATTCAGCCACAAAAGGCTGTCGCCAATTCATTGCAGCACAGCTCATCCTGCTGATATTGCTTAAATGAGTATGGTATAGTCACCTTGCTAAACAAAGTTTATCTTCGTAGGCTTAAACTTGCATCCCACAGTTAAGTCAGAACGCTGACAGGAGGGCATGTGGAAAAGTATTGTGAGTTAATACGCAAGCGATATGCGGAAATAGCCAGCGGAGACTTAGGATATATTCCGGATTCGCTGGGTTGTGTGCTAAAAGTATTGAATGAAGTGGCGTCGGACGATGCGATTTCAGAGTCGGTCAGGGAAAAAGCGGCCTATGCGGCGGCAAACTTACTGGTGAGCGATTATGTCAATGAATGAGTCTTATCAACCTATCAACTGTGATGACTATGACAACCTCGAACTCGCCTGCCAGAACCATCTCGTTTTGGCGCTGGAGCTGAAAGATGGCGAAGTGCTGAAGGCGAAAGCCAGTGACTTAGTCTCACGTAAAAACGTCGAGTATCTGATCGTTGAAGCCTCGGGCGAAAACCGTGAGCTGCGACTCGACAAAATAGCCAGCTTCAGTCACCCGGATATCGGTACCGTGGTGGTGAGCGAAGAGTAATCCGTAGACGGGCAGTGTTACTGCCCGTTTTTTTGTCTGACGAGCCGAAAACCGGCTTCCCCTTCCCTGCATTGCCCTTCACGCGTGACGAAATACCCGGCCGCTGCGATTAACGTCTCACCATAAAAAAGCAGCGGCGCGGTTTCCCGTAACCACGGGGCCACACCCATCTCCTGCCAGATTTTTTTAAGCTTACGTCCACCGTGACGCCCGACAATATGCAACGTGCCGGAGGCGGTAAAACGCACACTGACGGGTTCATCGTCCTGCGGCGCACGAATATCGCTGCCCACCATCAGATGCAATTCACTGGCATCCGGTAACAGCAGCGGATGCGTAATATCTGCCCATTTCATGTTCAGAGAGGCCAGGCGTTCATAAGCTGGGATCCACCACAGCTGCTGCTGAAAGCGGCGGACTTCGAATTGGCCCAAGCAAAGCTGCGGATTGGCATCTTCCCTCGCCAGCGCCACTTCTTGCCAGAGGCGCGCCAACATCGCGCGCGACGGCATCGTCGCCTGATGCTGTACCAGCCAGCGGCGTAACAGCGCTGCCCGCCGAGCTTCACTCATGCTCAACAGCGGTTCGATGGCGAGCTGCCCTTCCGGACCTATCAGCGACATCAACTGTTCGGCAAGCAATTCGTCCAGGAGCTGTTCCTGTTCGCCACACAGCGCGGCACTTCGCGCGGCGGTCTCGGCGAAATGCGGCCAGCGCTGCGTTAACAACGGCACCACGCGCAGGCGCAGAAAATTACGATCGTAGGCATCGTCCTGATTGCTTTCATCTTCAATCCAGCGCAGATGATGCGTGACGGCCCAGCGCTCAAGATCCTGCCGTTTTTGGTTTAGCAAAGGCCGCAACAGTTTGCTGCCCGCGAAATCTGACTCTGCCGCCATCGCCGACAGCCCCGCCGGGCCGCTGCCGCGTTTTAGCGCCAGTAACAGCGTTTCGCACTGATCGTCCAGATGCTGCGCGGTGACCAGCACCTCACCGGGCTGCAGCGCGGTACGAAATGCGGCATAGCGCGCCTCACGGGCATGGGCTTCAATACCTAACCCTTCATCTGCCAGCGTGACCTTCACCACCTCAAGCGGCACGCTCCACTGGGCACAAACCTGCTCACAGTGCGCGACCCAGGCATCCGCGTGAGCACTTAATCCATGATGAATGTGAATAGCGCGCAGCGCGACACCCGGCGACTGTTTACGCCAGTTCACCAGTTGGTGCAAAAGCACCGTCGAATCCAGGCCGCCGCTGAAGGCAACCAGCAGCGATCGGTGGGAATGTAAGACGTCGATGACAGATTTCAGGCTCATGATTTATTGCTGATACAGCTCCAGCGGCAGTCCGTCCGGATCGTTGAAAAAAGTAAAACGACGCTCGGTGAAGGGATCGATACGAATCGCCTCACACTTTACGCCGTGGCTTTCGAGATGGGCCACGGCAGCATCAATATCATCCACGCTAAACGCCAGATGACGCAGGCCGCACGCTTCAGGTCGTGACGGACGCGCAGGCGGGAAAGGAAAAGAAAACAGCTCGATAGTGTACTGGCCATTCAACGCCAGATCGCCTTTCCAGGAATCCCGTGCCTCACGGTAGAACTCGCTCTGTAGCGTGAAGCCCAGAATATCGCAATAGAACGCCTTACTGTTGGCATAGTCACTCGCGATGATAGCGATGTGGTGAACCTGTTTTAAACCCAGCATGTTTTCTCCTTATTGGTCTGCGCAGCACGTTACCTGTGGCAGGGCGACTGACGCAAGCGGTCAGGCATCTTTTAAGACTCGTACCCGGTAGACGCCGTCTTCGTCGCGCTTCGCACCATGAATGTCGGTTTCAAAGCCGGGATAATGCCGGCCAATCGAACACAGCATCAGCAGAAAATCGAGCACGGCGCGGCTTTCTTCGGTGATCATCTCTCCCGGCATCAGCAACGGTACGCCCGGCGGATACGGCAGGATCATGTTAGCCGAAACGCGGCCCACCAGCTGTTCAATCTCAATCGTTTCCACCTCACCTTTGATCTGACGCTGCCAGGCCTGATGCGGGGTCATTTTCATTTCCGGCAGCACGTCGAACGCCCGCAGCATCAGATGCGAGAGCTGATGCTGGCGAATCAGTTTATGGATCCCTTGCGCCAGCTCCTGAATGCGCATGTTACGGTAGAAATCCGGATCTTCCGCGTAGAGATCCGGCAACATGTTTTTGACCCGCAGATTCAGATCATAGGAACGCTTAAACTCGGTCAGGCCACGCAGCAAACCCATCGCCCGGGTTTTGTCGATGCCGATACTGAACAGAAACAGCAAATTATACGGGCCGGTTTTCTCGACCACCACGCCACGCTCGTCGAGGAATTTGGCCACCAGCGCCGCCGGGATCCCCTCGTCGCTCATGGTGCCCTGCTCATCCATGCCAGGCGTGAGGATGGTGACTTTCACCGGATCGAGGAACATATGATTAGCATCGGCATCCGCGAAGCCGTGCCAGTCTTCACCCGGCGATACAGGCCAGCACTCGGCCTCATCCACTTTTTCGGGCTGCCAGATATCGAAGAACCAGCCCTCTGACTCCTCACGCAGCCGCTGTACCTCTTTACGGAAATGCAGCGCACGCTCAACCGAACGGTTGATCAGTCGCTTGCCCGGATTCCCGCGCAGCATCGCCGCCGCCGTTTCAATAGAGGCGACAATCGGATAGCTCGGCGACGTCGAGGTGTGCATCATAAAGGCTTCATTGAAGGTGTCTTCGTCGTAGTCGCCTTTGATGTGGATAAGCGACGCTTGCGACAGCGCCGCCAGCATTTTATGCGTCGACTGCGTTTCGTAGATGACTTTACCCGGCACGCGATCGCCGCTCATCCCACTTTTCCCCTGATAAATCGGATGGAAATGGGTGTAGGGCACCCACGCAGAATCAAAATGAATGGACGGCACGTCCAGCGTGTCTTTAATCCATGTGGTGTTATAGAGAAGTCCATCGTAGGTGGAATTGGTGATGACCGCATGAACCGGCCACTGTGCGCCCGCTGTCGCCTTCACTTTTTGACTGATGCTGTCGCGGGTGAACTCGCGCTTCGGAATACCGCCCAGGATGCCGAGCGCATTGCGCGTCGGCTTTAGCCACAGCGGCACCACGTCGCTCATCATCAACAAATGCGCCAGCGATTTATGGCAATTTCGGTCAATAAGCAGCGTGCTGCCTGACGGTGCCGCGTACATCCCGACAATCTTATTTGAGGTCGAGGTGCCGTTGGTCACCATGTAGCTTTGCTCCGCGCCAAAGGTGCGGGCGATATACTCTTCGGCCTCAAGATGCGGCCCGGTGTGATCAAGCAACGAGCCAAGCTCGGTGACCGAAATCGAGACGTCCGCTTTCAGCGTATTCCCGCCGAAAAAATCATAGAACAGGCAGCCAACCGGGCTTTTTTGATACGCCGTCCCCGCCATGTGGCCCGGCGTGCAGAAGGTATATTTGCCCTCTTTCACGTAGTTAAACAGCGCCCGGGTGAACGGCGGGGTGATGTTATCGAGATACTCTTTGGTGTACTGGCCTATGCGCGTGGCGATGTCTTCTTCCGCGCCCAGCGCGTACTCAAAGAACCACAGCGCCATGCGCATATCGTTGATGCTGACGTCCAGCGTCGAATGGGTGTTGATAAATGCATATAGCGGCAGGTATTCATTCAGCTGATTGATGTCGCTGCACAGATCCTCACCGTATTCATCCCAGTCGAAGATAACCCCGCAGATCCGCGGATTCTGCTCAACAAACTTAATCAGATCGGCGCTGTTTTGCGGCCAGATGATTTTGAACCCTTGCAACGTCAGCGCCGCTTCGAGATCTTTGATCGGCTGATCTTTGTGGTAGACGCCGTGCGGCCCCATGATGGCAATAATATTCACGCTTTCCTCCTGGAAAATTCCTTCCTTAATCTTATACCTAAAATGATACAGAACACGCCAGCGTCAGACGCTGGCGTGTGTATTACTTAAAGTGCAGTCCAGGCATCTGCCCAGGCAATGCCCGCCCCTGGCTCATAGTAGACCGGGGAATTGTTACACCATCCGCTACTCGGGAATGGCTTACACTGATACAGCGCTCCATGGTTCATCACGATATCACCGGCATTCCAGTGGTGAGTGGTGCTCCATGCCGGATAGCTGGCGGTCGCCCCCCCCTCATCCGCTTTGGCCTTCGCCTTCACATTCAAGGTATAGGTGGTGGTCGCGGTCAGTTTACCATCGCTGACGGACAGACTTATCGCATACTGCGCATCAGCACCTTTCTCCGGTACCGTAAAGCTGATGTTGGCTTTATCTTTACCGGTAATGCTTTGGCCATTCTGGAAAATCCAGGTGTAGGTCAACGCGTCGCCGTTGGCATCCGATGAACCTTCCGCACTCAGCGCGACCTGACTTCCCGCTTCAACCGCTCCTACCGGCCCGGAAATAAACGCTACCGGGGCAACATTACTGTCCGGTTTGGGTTCAGGCGTTGGCGTCGGGACTGGCGTCGGGGCTGGGGTCGGGGCTGGGGTCGAACCGCCATCGTCAGTCAGGGTGACGTTGAAGTAGTGCTGTACACACTTGGTGTAATCCCCGGCTTTAAATGCGCTGAATGGTGTCTGATAACTGACCAGTTGGCAGGCATATGCCAG
Source organism: Scandinavium lactucae (assembly GCF_033843265.1). Classification (NCBI taxonomy): domain Bacteria; kingdom Pseudomonadati; phylum Pseudomonadota; class Gammaproteobacteria; order Enterobacterales; family Enterobacteriaceae; genus Scandinavium; species Scandinavium lactucae. The sequence goes on along the minus strand of NZ_JAWXRD010000001.1, from coordinate 434,722 downwards.
ACCATTAGGATTCCCCTCTGTCCAGTTCCAGCTCTGTTCCCAGTAGATAGGCAATGCGCCTGAGCCACCTTCATCGAACTGTTTCATGTTCTTACAACCCAGCACTTCATCTGCCGGAACCGGTACTTTCAGGTAGTTAGCGAACTCTTTGTAGTAGGCAATACGGTTTTGCGACTGCGCCATTTCCGATGACCCGCCGCACTCCACGCCCCCGTTAATGATCTGAATGGTGACACCAAACCCTGGGACTAAGCCATTGGCCTTATCATGATCGTTTGGTTGCCAGGAGCCGTTGATCACATCCAGCATCCCCGGTTTAGGCGGCTGAGGATAGACGAAGAAGAACAGTGCGCTGGCAAGGTTCAGCCAGGTGTCAGCCACCAGTTCCGGTTTATCCAGCAGCGGGCGCACATCGCCGTACATGGCGTCAGAGAACGGTCCATAGTTGTAGTTATAGGAGAGCTGTTTCGCGCCCCGGCCAAAATAGCTCACATAATCGCCGTCTTTATCCTTCCCACACGGCCAGGTTTGTCCCTGCCAGGTGTTAGGGTTACATTCGCCGTTATAGCCACCCTTTTGCCCTTCCGTCCAGCCCATCTCGCGCACATAGACCAGCGCCTGCCGCCACTCAGGCTCTTCACGCCAATCCTCATGCCCACCGGTTTCCTGTGCAAAATGAGCAAACATGGTAGCCAGTGATTTACGACAGATGGCATCACTGTCCCGCCCATCGGTGTAGGAATCACAAATTGCCGGGAATTTTCCGACCGCTTTCAGAAAGTTGGTGTAGGTATATTCAGGCGCACGACGTGGGAACAGATACTCCCAGTCTTTGCTGCTAATGATTTTTTCGACGCGCTTTACGTTGGCCGGATTGCCAGCGCTGCCCGGCGCGATGCGCTCTACGTCTTCATTGCTGATGGTACGAATATCCGCTTTCACCGTCTGCATTTGCGGGAAGTTGGTGAGTTCCTGCTCTTTTTTTTGCAGGTCGCTGGTCTTCATGGCGTAAGGCGCGACCGGTTCCGCTTTCAGGTTCGCCGCCCAGGAGGCGGGTGTACAAAGCGTCAGCGCCGCTGCCACTGCGCTCAGCCCTATCGTGTTGTTTACTTTCATTGTTAAATCCCCGTAGTAAAAATACCGCTGCGCCACAAGGCGAAGTCCTTGATGGCGATAAGGGCATCTTAGGGGAAGCAGATGAGGGGAATTATCACATTGGCTCACCGCCGCTATCACGAAATATCAGCAGGTATAAAAACAAAAAAAGGCCGGGATAACCGGCCTTTAGACGTTTTTTTGTGATGCTAAATCAGGCGTAGCCGTAGCTCATCAGACGCTGATAGCGGCGGTTGAGCAGGTCTTCAGTGCTCAGCACGTCGAGATCGGCCAAATCTGCCAGCAGTTGGGCTTTCAGGTTTGCCGCCATGGCTTCAGGTTTACGATGCGCGCCACCCAGCGGTTCCGGGATAACGGTATCAATCAGCTTCAGCTCTTTCAGACGCGGCGCAATGATGCCCATCGCTTCTGCGGCCAGCGGCGCTTTGTCGGCGCTTTTCCACAGAATGGAGGCACACCCTTCCGGCGAGATAACGGAATAGGTGCTGTACTGCAGCATATTCACTTTATCACCCACGCCAATCGCCAGCGCACCACCGGAACCGCCTTCGCCGATGACGGTACAGATGACCGGCACTTTCAGGCGAGACATTTCACGCAGGTTACGGGCTATTGCCTCAGACTGCCCGCGCTCTTCCGCGCCCACGCCAGGGTATGCGCCCGGGGTGTCGATGAAGGTCACGATAGGCATGTTGAAGCGTTCAGCCATTTCCATCAGGCGCAGCGCTTTGCGATAACCTTCCGGGGCTGGCATGCCGAAGTTACGGCGAATTTTCTCTTTGGTCTCACGGCCTTTCTGATGACCTATGACCATCACTGGACGCCCATCCAGACGCGCAATACCCCCAACGATAGCTTTGTCGTCGGCATAAGCACGATCGCCCGCCAGTTCGTCAAACTCATCGAACGCCAGACGCAGATAATCGAGGGTATACGGGCGCTGCGGATGGCGCGCCAGTTGCGCAACCTGCCATGCACCGAGATCGGCGAAGATTTTGCGCGTCAGTTCTACGCTTTTTTCGCGCAGCCGATGCACTTCTTCATCGATGTTAATATCCAATTTTTCATCCTGACGGCCTACGGCGGTCAGAGAATCGATTTTCGCTTCCAGCTCTGCAATCGGCTGTTCGAAATCAAGGAAATTCAGACTCATAGTATTCCTGTATTAGTCAAACTCCAGTTCCACCTGCTCCGACCCAATGAGGCCACGCAAATCGTTGAGTAAACGATCGCTCGGAGAAACACGCCAGGTCGCGCCAAAGCGCAGCCGTGCGCGTGCATCCGCCCTCTGATAGTAGAGATGTACTGGAATTGTCCCCGAACGGTGGGGTTCCAGAGACTGACGGAGACGGTTTAAAAGCTGGTCATCAATTTGCCTGTCCGTCAGCGAGATAGCAAGCCCGCGAGCATATTTTTCACGGGCTTCGTCAATGTCCATGACTTCGCGGGCGGTCATTTTAAGCCCCCCGCTGAAGTCATCAAAGCTGACCTGTCCGCTGACGATAAGTATGCGGTCTTTTTCCAGCAAATGCTGGTATTTATCCAGCGCGTCGGTGAACAACATCACCTCCAGCCGCCCGGAACGGTCATCCAGCGTACAGATGCCGATACGATTGCCTCGCTTGGTGACCATTACCCGCGAAGCAATGACGAGCCCCGCCGCCGTGGTCACTTTACCACGATCGGTCGGATGCATGTCTTTGAGCCGCAGCCCGCCGACATAACGCTCAATTTCTTTCAGATACTGGGTGATCGGGTGGCCAGTCAGGTACAAGCCTAACGTTTCGCGTTCACCGTCCAGTACGATTTGTTCCGGCCACGGCTGACAGCTGGCATAGGACTGTTCTACCTGTTCCGGCTCATCGGCCAGTACGCCAAACATATCCGCCTGCCCGATAGCTTCGGCTTTGGCATGTTGATCGGCGGCTTTCAGCGCGTCGGGCAGGGAGTTCGCCAGCGCCGCACGATGCGGCCCGAGGCGGTCAAACGCCCCGGACATGATCAGTTTTTCCAGCACGCGCTTATTGAGCTTTTTGGTGTCTACGCGGGCGCAGAGGTCAAACAGCTCGCGGAAATAGCCGCCTTCGTTACGCGCTTCGAGGATAGCCTCAATCGGGCCTTCGCCCACGCCTTTGATAGCCCCAATGCCATATACAATTTCCCCGTCGTCGTTGACGTGGAAATGATACAGCCCGGAGTTGATGTCCGGCGGCAGGATTTTGAGCCCCATGCGCCAGCATTCATCCACCAGCCCGACCACTTTCTCGGTGTTATCCATATCGGCGGTCATTACCGCCGCCATAAATTCGGCAGGATAGTGGGCTTTCAGCCACAGCGTCTGGTAAGACACCAGCGCATACGCGGCGGAGTGCGATTTGTTAAAGCCGTACCCGGCAAATTTCTCTACCAGGTCGAAGATTTTCATCGACAGCTCGCCGTCGACGCCGTTATTGATCGCGCCCTCTTCGAAGATGCTGCGCTGCTTGGCCATCTCTTCGGGTTTTTTCTTACCCATTGCACGACGCAGCATATCCGCCCCGCCGAGCGTATAGCCCGACAGGACCTGGGCAATCTGCATGACCTGTTCCTGATACAGGATAATGCCGTAGGTCGGCTCCAGAACCGGCTTCAGGCTTTCATGCTGCCACTGCACGTCAGGGTAGGAAATCTCTTCGCGCCCGTGCTTACGGTCGATGAAGTTATCAACCATCCCTGACTGGAGTGGGCCCGGACGGAACAGGGCCACCAGGGCAATCATATCTTCGAAACAGTCAGGCTGTAGACGCTTGATCAAGTCCTTCATGCCGCGGGATTCAAGCTGGAACACCGCAGTGGTTTCCGAGCGTTGCAGCATGTCGAAGCTTTTCTTGTCATCGAGCGGGATGGCAGCGATATCAATCGGCTCTAAGCCCTGCTTTTCCCGGCGCGGGTTGATCATCTTCAGCGCCCAGTCGATGATCGTCAGCGTTCGCAGACCGAGGAAGTCGAACTTCACCAGGCCTGCATATTCCACGTCGTTCTTGTCAAACTGGGTGACCGGATGATTCCCGGATTCGTCACAGTATAGCGGTGCGAAGTCGGTAATTTTGGTCGGCGCGATAACCACGCCCCCGGCGTGTTTCCCGGCGTTACGGGTGACCCCTTCGAGCTTACGCGCCATATCAATTAGCGCTTTAACCTCTTCATCTGCCTCGTAAATTTCCGGCAGCTGCGGTTCAGCTTCAAACGCTTTAGCAAGCGTCATACCCGGGTCGGGTGGCACCAGTTTTGAAATACGATCGACGAAACCATATGGATGACCCAACACGCGGCCCACGTCGCGGATAACCGCTTTCGCCGCCATCGTACCGAAGGTAATAATCTGCGATACCGCATCTCGCCCGTACATATCCGCCACGTGTTCAATAACCTGGTCGCGTTTCTCCATACAGAAGTCAACGTCGAAGTCGGGCATCGAGACACGTTCGGGGTTCAGGAAACGTTCGAACAGCAGGTCAAATTCCAGCGGGTCGAGATCGGTGATTTTGAGCGCATAGGCCACTAATGAACCGGCACCGGAACCACGGCCCGGCCCTACCGGCACACCGTTGTCCTTCGACCACTGGATAAATTCCATGACGATCAGGAAGTAGCCCGGGAACCCCATCTGGTTAATCACCTGGAGTTCAATGTCCAGACGCTCGTCATACGGTGGGCGTTTTTCAGCACGCGCTGCCGGATCCGGGAACAGGAATTCGAGGCGCTCCTCCAGACCTTCTTTCGACTTCACCACCAGGAAATCTTCGGTGGTCATATCGCCAGTCGGGAACTGTGGCAGGAAGTATTCGCCCAGGCGCACGGTGACGTTACAGCGTTTGGCTATCTCGACGCTGTTAGCCAGCGCCTCCGGTATGTCGGAGAACAGCTCGCACATTTCGTCTTCGGTGCGCATATACTGCTGCGACGAATAGTTACGCGGTCGTTTAGGGTCATCGAGGGTGAAACCGTCGTGAATGGCCACCCGGATTTCGTGAGCGTCAAAGTCGCCCGCGTCGATAAAACGCACGTCATTGGTGGCGACCACTGGCAAACCGCGCTCTTCAGCCAGTCGCACCGCCGCATGGAGGTAGTTTTCTTCGTCTGCACGACCGGTGCGGATCAGCTCAAGGAAATAGCGATCCGGGAAATGTTCTTCATAAAAGGCCGCGCACTGTTCGACCAACGCCATATTGCCGCGTAGCAAGGCTCTGCCCACATCGCCCATGCGTGCGCCGGACAGCAGGAGCAGGCCTTCTTTATGACTAATCAGCCAGTCACGGTCAATATACGGGCCCAACGCACCATATCCCCGCTGATAGGCGCGGGAAATCAGTAGCGTCAGGTTCTGGTAGCCTTCGTTATTAGTGGCCAGAACGGTGAGCTGCGTCAGCTCATCGGCAAAAAGCTCGCTTTGTACGTGAAAATCCGCACCAATAATCGGCTTGATCCCGGCCCCGTGCCCCGCACCATAGAACTTCACCAGACCACACAGGTTAGTGAAATCGGTGATCGCCAGCGCAGGCATGCCCAACGCGGCCGCCTTTTTCACCAGCGGCCCGGTCTTCGCCAGCCCATCAATCATGGAGTAGTCGCTATGCACCCGCAGGTGTACGAAACGTGGTTCAGCCATCTTCAGATCCCGCTTTACTTAATCAGGCAATGCCCAGAGCGCGTTTAACAGGCCCGAAACTGCGCCGGTGGTGTTCGGTGGCACCATGCAGAGCCAGCTTTTCCAGATGGAAAGGCGTGGGGTATCCCTTGTGTTGCGCGAAGCCATACTCGGGAAAAGTGTTATCCAGCGCGGCCATCTCCGCATCGCGGGACACTTTTGCCAGAATGGATGCCGCACTGATCTCAGGCACGCGGCTGTCGCCTTTAACGACGGCCAGCGACGGCACCGGCAAGGCCGGACAGCGATTGCCATCAATCAGTACGTATTCCGGCGCAATGTGCAGGCCAGCGACCGCGCGCTGCATCGCCAGCATGGTGGCATGCAAAATATTGAGTTCGTCGATTTCGTGCGGCTCGGCACGCCCAAGGCTCCAGCTGAGCGCTTTGTCCTTGATTTCATCGAACAGCGCCAGGCGGCGTTTTTCACTCAGTTTTTTGGAATCATTCAAACCGATAATTGGGCGGTTTGGGTCAAGAATCACCGCCGCCGTGACGACCGCGCCTACTAACGGACCGCGCCCCACTTCGTCGACCCCCGCCACCAGATGAGTGTGCGGGTAGATAAATACATCTGTCATTGTGCCAACTCCAGCACCGCATCAGCTGCCTGCTCGTCGGCATTACAGCGGATCTGCTGGTGCAGTTCGCGGAAGGTGTCATGCATGGCGTGGCTGGTTTTACCATCCGCCAGCAGCGGCAGCAGCGCCTGTGCGAGCAGCGCTGGCTGACACTCATCCTGCAAAAGTTCTTTTACCAGTTCCCGGCCCGCCAGCAAATTGGGTAATGACACATAATCGGTTTTCACCAACCGCTTCGCCAGCCAGAAGGTAAAGGGCTTCATGCGATAACCTACGACCATCGGGCATTTTGCCAGCATACATTCCAGCGCCGCCGTGCCAGAGGCCAGCAGGGCCGCATCACTGGCAATCATTGCCTCACGTCCCATGCCGTTGAGCATATGAACGTTAAGATCCGGTGCCACTTCGGCTTTAATGCGCTCGAACTGTTCACGGCGTTTGGCATTCACCAATGGGACTACCACTTCCAGATCGGGATAGTGATTGCGCAGAAGCTGGGCCGTTTTCAGGAAATCGGCGCTGAGCATTTCCACCTCTGCACCGCGGCTGCCCGGCAGCAATGCCAGGCAATGCACATCGTGAGCAATACCGAGGGTATCTCTGGCGGCGTTTTTATCGGGATCCAGCGGCATGGCATCTGCCATGGTGTGCCCGATAAAACGGCAAGGAACATTGAATCGGTCGTAAAACGCTTTTTCGAAAGGCAGAAAGGCGAGCACCATATCAGTGGCTCTGCCAATTTTGAAAACACGTTTTTGTCGCCAGGCCCAGACGGAGGGGCTGACGTAATGAATGGTTTTAATGCCCTGCTTTTTCAGATTCCCTTCAAGGGTAATATTGAAGTCAGGCGCATCGATGCCAACGAAAACGTCCGGCTGAAGTTCGGTAAAGCGGCGGGTTAAATCAGCCCGAATGTGCAGCAGACGACGCAGACGACCGAGGACTTCGACAATCCCCATCACCGCCAGCTCTTCCATTTCGTACCAGGCCTCACAGCCTTCGGCCTGCATTAATGGTCCGGCTACGCCGACGAATCGAGCGTTCGGCACACGTGCTTTCAGAGCGCGAATCAGACCCGCACCAAGAATATCGCCGGAGGTTTCTCCGGCGACCAGGGCAATCGTTAGCGGACGTTCAGCCATTAACGAATCAGACCACGGGTAGAACGTTCGAAGAAGTCATAGAAGGCTTTCACTTCAGGATGCTGCTCTGCAAGTTCAGCGATTTCCGGTTTGGCTTCGTCCAGCGTTTTACCGCTGCGGTACAGCAGTTTGTACGCATTGCGAATCGCAATAATCGCTTCTCTGCTGAAGCCACGGCGCTTCAGCCCTTCGATGTTAACACCGTAAGGCGTGGCGTGGTTGCCCTGCGCGATAACGTACGGAGGGACGTCCTGAGCAACGCCGGAGCAGCCGCCAACCATCACGTGTGCACCAATGATGCAGAACTGATGGACAGCCGTCATGCCGCCGATGATAACAAAGTCGTCCAGAGATACGTGGCCCGCCAGCGTTGCGTTGTTGGCGAGGATACAGCGGTTACCTACGGTGCAATCGTGCGCCACGTGGGCGTTGATCATCAGCAGGTTATCGCTGCCCACCTTCGTCAATCCACCGCCCTGTACTGTTCCACGATGAATGGTGACGCTTTCGCGGATGCGGTTGCGATCGCCAATCTCCACCCGAGTCGGTTCGCCAGCGTATTTAAGATCCTGGTTAACTTCCCCGATGGAAGCGAACTGATAGATTTCATTGTCGCGGCCAATGGTCGTATGACCGTTTACCACCACATGAGACTTCAGTACGGTTCCTTCGCCAATGCTGACGTCAGAACCCACAATACAAAACGGGCCAATGTGAACGTTGGCACCGATGACGGCACCCTCTTCCACAATGGCGGTAGGATGGATAAAGGCAGTTTTATCAATCACGTATCAGGCCTCCCGGCTACGCGCACACATCATAGTCGCTTCGCAAACCACTTTACCGTCAACCAGCGCCACGCCTTTAAAGCGGGTCAGGCCACGGCGGGTTTTCTCAAAGGTCACTTCCATGATCATCTGATCACCAGGCACCACCGGGCGCTTGAAACGCGCTTCATCGATGCCTGCGAAGTAGTAGAGTTCACCAGGTTCCAGTTTACCCACGCTCTTAAATGCCAGAATACCGGTGGCCTGCGCCATGGCTTCCAGAATCAGCACGCCTGGAAAAATCGGCTTGCCCGGAAAATGTCCCTGGAAAAACGGCTCATTTACGGAGACATTTTTAACTGCGCGCAGAAAACGACCTTCTTCAAAGTCCAGCACGCGATCGACCAGTAAAAACGGGTAACGGTGTGGCAGAAGTTCCAGAATCTCTTCAATGTGCAGAGTATGAGTGTCAGTAGTCAAAATACTCTTCCTGTCTAAATATACTAAAAGGCAATAATAACACGGCCTGCCGGATTTTAAGAAATCAGACAGGCCGGGAAGTTTGGCGCGATACCCTTAGGTATGGGATGAAACGCTAGTCTTGTTGACTTGTTTTACGCTCGAGTGCTTTGAGACGCTTGCTCATGTCATCAATGTTCATCACCAGCGCAGCGGTTTTACGCCATGCTTTGTTTGGCTGCAGCGGAATGCCGGAGGAGTATACGCCAGGTTCAGTGATCGGGCGCATAACCATGCCCATGCCGGTCACTGTCACTTTGTCGCAGATTTCCATGTGGCCATTGATAACGCTGGCACCACCAATCATGCAGTAACGGCCAATTTTTAGGCTGCCCGCCATGATAACTCCGCCCGCAACGGCCGTATTGTCACCGATGACCACGTTGTGCGCAATCTGGCACTGGTTATCGATAATCACGCCATTGCCGATAACGGTATCATCCAGCGCGCCGCGATCGATGGTGGTACAGGCACCGATCTCAACGCGATCGCCGATAATCACGCGACCCAGTTGTGGGATCTTCACCCAGTTGCCACGATCGTTGGCATAGCCGAAACCGTCAGAGCCGATCACCGTACTGGACTGGATCAGGCAATTTTCTCCAATCTCAATCTCATGGTAAACGGAGACATTCGCCCACAGGCGAGTACCGGCCCCAATAGTTGTATTTTTACCCACGAAACAACCCGCACCAATACGGACGTTATCCCCGAGCACTACCCCGGATTCGATAACCGCATTCGCGCCGATCGAGACGTTCTGACCCAGTTTTGCCGTGGAGTCAACCACCGCGCTGGGGGCGATATCCTGCGCCGGCTGCGGCGTGGAATCGAGAATTTGGGCCATACGGGCGTAAGTCAGGTAGGGGTTCTTCACTACCAGCGCCGCGCTTTTGGCAAAAGGCAAATCGTCTGCGGTCATCACGACAGCAGAGGCCTGGCATGCGGCCAGGTGTTCACGGTACTTAGGATTCACCATGAACGTGATATGGCCTGCTTTAGCGGATTGCATGGACGCAACAGCGGTGATGACGAGATCGCCATCACCGTGTAATTCTGCATCCAACTGCTGAGCTAAATCAGCCAGTCGAATTGAAGGCATTACTTATTTAACCTGTTTCAGCACATCAGCGGTGATGTCTTTAACGTCACTGCTGTTGTAAGCAACGGTGTTTGCGTCAACAACCAGATCGATTTTCTGGTCAGCCGCTACGCTCTTCACAGCAGCCTGGATACGAGTAACCAGTTTGCCACGTTCTTCGTTAGAACGACGTGCACGATCCTGCTCAAAAGCCTGAGCTTTCTGAGAGAAGGCCTGGCGCTGAGTCATGATGTCTTTTTCCATCTTGCTGCGCTCACTCGCCTTCATGGTAGAACCATCACGCTGCAGACGCTGCATTTTGCTCTGCAGATCGGATTCCTGACGCTGCAGTTCGCTCGCACGACCTTTAAACTCGCCTTCCAGTTTCGCAGAAACACCTGTTTTCTGCGCGACCTGCTGGAACAGACTACCCATGTTAACAATTGCAATTGTATCTGCTGCTTGTGCAGATGCTGCCATTGCCAAACCCAGACCTGCAGCTAATAACCACTTTTTCACAATAAAACTCCTTACCATCCCATGAGTACCCGAAGGCACCGTTCTTTGCGAAGTCATGCAACCACGCGAGTGATCGTCAGATGTCATCGCTACACTGCTACTTGCATTCCTTTGCACAAAGCAATTACCAGGTTTTACCAATGTTAAACTGGAACTGCTCCGCTTTGTCTCCCTCGTACTTTTTAAACGGCTGGGCGTAGGAGAAGACCAACGGCCCCAATGGAGACATCCATTGTAATGCGATACCTGCAGACATACGGATGTTGCTCGGGTCGCCATAATCAGGCACCCCGGCAGCTTGCATCTGCGCGGTGTTTTCCCAGTTAGTATCCCAGACGGTACCCGCATCCCAGAAGAAGGAGGTACGGACTGAGTTAGCATATTTATCACTGATAAACGGCGTCGGCACGATCATTTCGGCGCTGATAACGGCCATGGCGTTACCACCCACCGCATCATCAGATTTACACAGGGTAGCGTTGTCGCAGTTATCCTGGTTCGGACCGTAGTACACGGCTTTCGGACCGATGTTGTTCGACTGGAAACCACGTACGGTGCTTGAACCACCCGCATAGAAGTTTTCATAGAACGGCATTTCTTTGCCGCCTAAACCATCGCCGTAACCCCAACGCGTACGACCCAACAGCACCCACTTGTGATCGTCATCGATCGGGAAGTAGGAAGCGGTATCGAGCGTGACTTTGTAGAACTCGTTATCAGAGCCCGGGACAGTCACTTTACCGTTCAGGTTGACGCGAGAACCATCCGTTGGGAAGAACCCACGGTCAAGGTGGTTATACGTCCAACCGTAGTTGAAGGTGAAGTCATCCGCCGAGAAGCCTGCATCGTCGTTAGTGGTGCTAGTCCCCTGACCGATCGAATCCAGATAGCGGTTCATTGCCACCTGCGGCTGCATGTTGGACAGGTCGTTGTGGACATAACCCAGACCGGCACGCAGCGTGTTGTATTCATTGATCGGGAAGCCTAGTGTACCGTCAACGCCATAGCTCTTGTTGGTATACGAGGACAGGTCCGCATCATCAGCTTTAAAGTCATTGTAGAAGATACGACCACCGAGGCTCACACCATCCACCGTGAAGTACGGGTTGGTCACAGAAAACTCAGAGTAGGTCTGGTAGTCGTTCTTGGTGCCATTAATGCCGACGGAGTAACCCGTACCCAGCCAGTTATCCTGCTGGACGCCAACCTGGAAGCTGATCCCGCTCTCGGTACCGTAACCAATACCGAAGTTGAAGCTACCGGTGTTACGTTCTTTCACCTTGTAGACTACGTCAACCTGGTCCGGGCTGCCCGGTACACGCTGAGTGTCAACATCGACGGTTTCGAAGTAGCCCAGACGGTTCAGACGATCTTTACCCGTATCGACTAAATCGCTGCCAAGCCATGCCCCTTCCATCTGGCGCATTTCACGACGCAGAACGGTATCTTTCGAGGTATCGTTACCCTCAAAGCGGATCTTACGCACATAGTAACGGTTACCCGCATCTACGCTCACGTGCAGCTTAACGGTTTTGTCAGCATCATTAATTTCAGGCTGAGACTGTACGCGCGGATAGGCGTAACCGTAGCGACCGAGAAGTTTCTTGATGTTATCTTCCATTTTGGTCACTTTGGCACCGTTGTAGAGCTCACCCGGCTCCACTTTGGTCAGGCTTTCGATTTCCGCAGAGTGCCCCGCCAGGTTCCCGTTCACCTCAACGCCAGAAAGCTTGTACTGATCGCCTTCGGTGATGTTAACGGTGATGTAGATACCTTTTTTATCCGGCGTCAGGCTAACCTGCGTGGAATCGATATTGAAACGTGCGTAGCCGCGATCCAGATAGTAGCTGCGCAGGGTCTCAAGGTCGCCCGCCAGTTTCTGTTTCTGGTACTTACGATCGCCGACCACGTTCCACCACGGAACTTCGTCACGCAGCTGGAAGTTGGAGATCAGTTCGTCAGTACTGAACGCGTGGTTACCAACGATGTTGATCTGTTGAATTTTGGCCGATACGCCTTCCTGGAAGACCAGTTTGAGGTCAACACGGTTACGCGGCAGCGGAGTCACAACGGCTTTTACGCTCGCGCTGTACTTACCGACGCTGTAATAGAAGTCTTCCAGACCCTTCTCGATATCACCGAGAGTGGTACGGTCGAGGGATTCGCCAACGCGAACGCCAGAGGCTTCGAGGTTCTGCTTGAGCATGTCATCTTTCACCGATTTGTTACCGGAGAAAGTGATGCTGGCAATCGTTGGGCGCTCTTTGACCTGCACCAACAACGTATCGCCATCACGCAGAACACGAACATCCTCGAAGTTGCCGGTGGCAAACAGCGCGCGGATGGTGTTACTGATGTCTTCATCAGTAACCGTATCGCCAGGACGAACTGGCATGCTGAGGAGAGCCGCACCAACAGCGACTCGCTGCAAGCCTTCGAAATGAATATCCTTCACTACGAATCCGTCAGCACCGTATACGGTCGCGCTGCCGAACAGCAGCGACGCTATGAGCAACTTTTTCATCGCCATCGTTATTATGCGTTCTTCCTAACACTCTCGCTTATAGGCGAGAGAAATCATTGAAAAGTGCAAGCCCCATTAACAACACCAGCAATATTGAGCCAATGCGATAACTAAAGTCTTGAACTCGCTCGGATACCGGTCCGCCCTTCAGCTTTTCAATCGCCAAAAAGAGCAGATGACCCCCGTCTAAAACGGGTAGCGGGAACAGGTTGATAATGCCCAGATTCACACTGATGAGCGCAAGGAACATCAGGTAGTAAATCAACCCAAACTCCGCTGACATCCCAGCCCCCTGAGCAATCGAAATTGGCCCACTGAGGTTGTTCAGTTTTACGTCACCGGTTATCAATTTCCCCAGCATTTGCACCGTTAACTTCATCAACTGCCAGGTTTTATCCGTGGCCTGAATGATGGCAGCGAACGGTCCGTACTGGCGCACTGTCTTGTATTCATCGGGCAGCGGGATAATTTTAGGTACTACCCCTGCAAACCCTTCAGCTTTCCCTTTACCGGGCTTTGTATCTGGTATCAGCGTTAAAGACAAGGGGCTGCCTTGTCTGTCAATCTCGAGGCGCAACGGCTTGCCGGGATTGTCGCGCACCAGCGTGACAAAAGTCATCCACTGTGTGAGCGGCTGACCATCGACTTTAACGATCCTGTCGCCTGCTTGCAAACCTGCTTTGCGTGCAGCAGAGTCGATTTGCACTTCAGCCAGCACCGGTTCAACCTGCGCCCCGCGTGGTCGAATCCCCAGTGATGTGACCGGATCTTCTTTGTCTGGCTCAAATTCCCAGTGGCGCAGATTGAGAATTCTATCCTGACGCTGCTGGGTTCCGAAAGGGGCAACGGTGAGCGTGGTTTGCTCGTCACCAATTTTGGTCACCAGCGCCAAACGGACCGCATCCCAATCAGGCGTTTCGATACCATCTACGGCTTTAAGTTCCGTTCCTGGTGCAATTTGTGCTTCCGCAGCAATCGAATTGGGGGTTATTTCACCAATTACCGGGCGTATGCCAGGGACGCCGATGATAAACACCAGCCAGTAGGCAAAGATGGCAAACAGAAAATTCGCAACCGGACCGGCTGCAATGATCGCCGCACGCTGACCGACGGTTTTGTTATTGAAAGCGTAGTGACGCATCTCCGGTGCAACCGGCTCGACACGCTCATCCAGCATTTTGACGTAACCGCCCAACGGGATCAGGGCGATGACATATTCGGTGCCTTGACGGTCAACGCGACGCCAGAGCGCTTTGCCAAAACCGATGGAAAAGCGCTCAACCCGGACACCCGCGCGCCGAGCAACCCAGAAATGACCAAATTCATGCACGGTGATTAAGACACCCAGTGCAACAATGAATGCCGCCAAATTCCAGAGAATGCTCAGCATAAAACCTTCCGTCAAATCGTCCTGAAGACTAAAAGTAGCAGGCAAGCAAAGACCGGAACCGCCGCCGTCAGGCTGTCAATTCGGTCCAGAATCCCACCGTGACCGGGGATCAAATGCCCACTGTCTTTGATACCGGCTTCTCGCTTAAACATACTTTCTGTCAAATCGCCCAGTACGGATGCCAGCGCGGCAACCAACGAGCAGGTCAACAGGATGGCAGGTGCGACATCCAGGTTCACGCACAGGCCGTAAATCCAGGAGATAACAGCCGCCGTGAACAGCCCGCCGATAAATCCTTGCCAGGTCTTGCCCGGTGAAACTTTCGGTGCCAGCTTGTGCTTACCGAACAGCTTACCAAACATGTAGGCCCCGGAATCCGCTCCCCACACGAGGATCATGACATACAACAGCCACAGCGCACCGCTGTAGTGGTTGTCATCATAATGCCAGGCGCGTAGCGTCAGCATTCCCCAGAAAAAGGGGATAATGGTCAGCAGACCAAACACCAGACGCAGCGTTTTGGAATCACGCCACAGCGCGGCAGAGCCCGGGTAAAACAGAACCAGCAACAGCGCCACAATCCACCATCCTAACGACGCCCAAAGGGCACCTTCAACCAAGGGTTGATGGACATTATGGTGATATTGCGGAAGCCAAAAGAGCATCGCGGCGAGAATTAGCCCGCAAAGCACCGCCAGCCATACCCGCTGTGAACGGGATTTAAACCCGCTTAATTGACCCCATTCCCACGCCGCCAACATGCACACCAGCAGGGTGACAATCGCAAACGCGACCGGCGGCAATAAAAACAGGGCCGCTATGACAACGGGTATTAAAACGAAAGCAGAGATCAGGCGATACTTCAGCAAGAGCTACCCCCATCAGGCTTAGTCGCCACCAGGCTCGGTGCCGCCGAAACGACGCTCTCGATTGGCAAAGGCATGCAGCGCACCTTCAAAGTCTTGTTCATCGAAATCGGGCCAGAGAACATCTGTAAAGTAAAGTTCGGCGTAGGCAATTTGCCACAGCAAAAAGTTACTTATGCGATGCTCTCCCCCTGTCCTAATTACTAAATCTACGGGAGCCAGTTCATGCATGCAGATCTGCTGACCCAGCAAATCCTCAGTGATATCTTCAGGACGAAGGTGCCCTTCCTGAACCTGTGCAGCTAAATGCTGAACTCCCTGGATAATATCCCAGCGCCCACCATAGTTCGCGGCAATATTTAGCGTCAGCCCGGTATTATTCTGGGTCAACGCTTCTGCCTTGCGAATACGCTCCTGTAAACGGACGTTAAAGCGGCTGGTATCACCGATAATGCGCAAACGAACATTATGTCTGTGCAGGCTTTTGACTTCGCTGTCGAGCGCCCAGACAAACAGTTCCATCAGCGCACTGACTTCTTGCGCAGGTCGGTTCCAGTTTTCACTGCTAAAGGCGTAAAGCGTTAACGCCTCAATACCGTTATTTGCCGCAAATGAGACGGCACGGCGCACCGATTTCGCCCCGGCTTTGTGGCCGAAAGCACGGATCTTGCCTTGTCTCTTCGCCCAGCGACCATTGCCGTCCATAATGATGGCCACATGTTGACAGCCGTGGGCAGGCAGGTTCTCGCTGATTGGTTGGTTAGCAGACAACATAACGCGTTATTAGTCCATGCAAAGGAATTAGCGGTACCGGAATACAGACGCTTAGCGCAAAAAAGCCGTGTAAATCCACGGCTCACCCGTTAACACTTTGTCGTTACAGCGTTATCGGCTGGCGCAGACTATAACACTGAAGCCCAGCGCTAACAAATGCCAGCGCATCCGTTGAACGGATAATCATCAGCTTGCGAAGCGCGTCACCTGTTGGCTCGCAACACTTCTGGCACGTGCGTCGACCTCCATGACCTCGTCAACGCAACCCGGCTCCTGCAGATCCAGCGCGGACAGCACCGCCAGATTGACGGCGGCAATATCAGTGAAACGGATCTGCGCGTGCAGAAATGCGTCTACGCTCACCTCGTTGGCCGCGTTGAGCGCGGTCGTTGCCGCCTGGCCCCGATCAAAGGCCTCCATCGCCAGCTTCAGGCACGGGTAACGCTGATAATCAGGCGCGGCAAATGACAACTCGCTCAGCGTATAAAAATCCAGAGGCTTAACGCCGGATTCAACGCGGTTTGGCCAGGCCATGGTATGCGCGATAGGGGTACGCATATCGGGTTCGCCCAGTTGCGCCAGCACGCTACCATCACGGTAGCGCACCATCGAGTGAATCACGGACTGCGGATGGATAATCACCTCCATCTGCTGAGCCGAAGCGTTGAACAGCCAGCGTGCTTCTATGTATTCCAGACCTTTGTTCATCATGGTGGCAGAGTCGACTGAAATTTTACGTCCCATCGACCAGTTCGGATGACGACAAGCCTGATCCGGCGTCATATCGCGCAGTTCAGGCAATGGCGTTTCACGGAAAGGACCACCAGATCCGGTAAGCAAAATCGACGATACGCCATTTTGCTCAAGGGAAGCGTACCCCAGCTGATTTTGAATTGTTTCCGGTAAACTCTGAAAAATGGCGTTATGTTCGCTGTCGACCGGCAACAGGCGCGCCCCGCTCTCTTTCACCGCGTCCATAAACAGACGACCACAGGTGACCAGCGATTCTTTGTTGGCCAGCAGAATGGTTTTCCCGGCGCGAATCGCCGCCAGCGTCGGCATCAGCCCGGCAGCACCGACAATCGCCGCCATCACATGGTCGACATCATCGAGCGCAGCCACGTCGCACGCGGCTTGCTTTCCACTCAGAACTTCCGTCTGGCTCCCATGCTGTCGCAGCGCCACAATCAGTGCAGCGGCACTCTGTGCATCATCCATGACGGCGTATTGCGGGGAGAACTCCAGGCATTGCTCGACCATGCGGTCGACGTTTTTCCCCGCCACCAGCGCGGTAACGGTGAAGAGGTCGCGATTGTTACGCACCACGTCCAGCGTGCTGCAGCCGATGGAGCCTGTGGAGCCCAGAACGGTTAAATGCTTCATGAAAAATCCGAGTGATGAAAGGCTAAAAAGCAAAACGCCGCCAGCAAAACCCGAGGGTTTCCTGTACGGCGTTCATCAGATAACGTCAGAAATCAGAACTGCATCAGTTCTGCTTCTTTCTCTGCCAGCGCCGCGTCTACTTTTTTGATAGCGGCGTCAGTCATTTTCTGTACATCGTCCTGAGAACGACGATCGTCATCTTCGCTGATCTCTTTGTCTTTCAGCAGCGCTTTTACTTTATCGTTGGCATCACGGCGGACGTTACGCACGGAGACACGCGCCTGCTCAGCTTCGCCACGTACGATTTTGGTCAAGTCTTTACGACGTTCTTCCGTCAGTGGAGGCAGTGGAACGCGGATATCGGTGCCCGCAGAGCTCGGGTTCAGACCGAGGTCTGATGCCATGATCGCTTTTTCAACGGCCGGGCTCAGGGAGCGATCGAACACGTTGATTTTCAGGGTACGGGAATCTTCTACCGTCACGCTTGCCAGCTGACGCAGCGGGGTCGGGGTACCGTAATATTCAACAATAATGCCATCCAGCAGGCTAGGAGAAGCGCGGCCGGTACGGATTTTGCTGATCTGGTTTTTGAATGATTCTACGCATTTTTCCATGCGCACTTCGGCATCTTTTCTGATATCGCTAATCACGTTACGAATCCTTGAAATCTTGTCTCAGGCTGACCATACGGCACATCCACCTGTTCGCGGGTGTGCTAAGTATAGCCCGTATAATTCCTGGCGCCGAAAATGGCAGCCTGGTAAGCATCGCAATAATAAAGCGAAATCTTACCCTTATTTCGCCACAAAATCATTCACGTTGCATCAAGCGGCGTGAAGGATGGCGTGTCACTCACGGAGATTATTCCGTGATCAGAGTCCCTTCTTTCTCACCCATGACCACACGACGCAGTGCGCCAGGTTTATTCATGTTGAAAACGCGAATCGGCAGTTTGTGGTCACGCGCCAGCGTAAACGCGGCCAGATCCATCACTTTCAGTTCTTTATCCAGCACTTCAGCGTAGCTCAGCTGCTCGTACATGGTTGCCGTTGGATCGGTGGCCGGGTCAGCGGTAAACACGCCGTCAACTTTCGTGGCTTTCAGCACCACGTCGGCTTCAATTTCAATCCCGCGCAGGCACGCGGCGGAATCGGTGGTGAAGAATGGGTTACCGGTACCCGCAGAGAGGATAACCACGCGGTTATTGCGCAGCAGGCTGATAGCCTCGGCCCAGCTGTAGTTATCACACACACCATTCAGCGGAATGGCGGACATCAGGCGAGCGTTCACATAGGCGCGGTGGAGCGCATCACGCATTGCCAGGCCGTTCATGACCGTAGCCAGCATGCCCATGTGGTCGCCCACAACGCGGTTCATACCCGCTTTTGCCAGACCCGCACCACGGAAGAGGTTACCACCACCAATCACCACACCGACCTGGATCCCCAGTTCGACCAGTTCTTTAATTTCCTGCGCCATACGGTCGAGAATGCTGGCATCGATACCGAAGCCTTCAGTTCCCTGCAGTGCTTCGCCACTGAGCTTAAGCAGAATGCGTTTGTAGACGGGTTTTGCATTGGTAGCCATATTTCTTTCCTGGGACTGTCAACGTTTGAGATGGGTTATTTCTGGCGACAAGGATATATCGCTCATCAGTGCAAGCCTATAGGAGCCTGACTGATTTTCACTTGATGAGGCTCAAAAAGAAGCCGCCCTCAGGCGGCTCCTTTAAGATAATTAAGACTGCTTGGACATTGCAGCAACTTCTGCTGCGAAGTCAGTCTCAACTTTCTCGATACCTTCGCCCACTTCAAAGCGGATGAAGTTAGTCACGGTAGCGTTGTGCTCTTTCAGGAACTGACCAACAGTTTTGCTCGGATCCATAACGAAAGGCTGGCCGGTCAGAGAAACTTCGCCGGTGAATTTCTTCATGCGGCCTTCAACCATTTTCTCTGCGATTTCTTTTGGCTTACCAGACTGCATCGCGATGTCCAGCTGAACCTGGTACTCTTTCTCTACCACGTCAGCAGATACGTCTTCTGGGTTAACGAATTCTGGCTTGCTTGCTGCAATGTGCATTGCAACGTGCTTAACCAGCTCTTCGTCAGCGCCATTAGCGGCAACCAGAACACCGATGCGAGCACCGTGCAGGTAGCTACCCAGTACGTCGCCTTCCAGGGAAGCCACACGACGGATGTTGATGTTCTCACCGATTTTAGCAACCAGAGCAACACGTTCTTCTTCGAACTGCGCTTTCAGAACTTCAACGTCAGTGATTTTGCCAGCCACTGCTGCGTCCAGAACTTTGTTCGCGAAAGCCTGGAAACCGCCGTCTTTAGCAACGAAGTCAGTCTGGCAGTTAACTTCCAGAATGATACCGTAGTTGCCGTCGATCTTAGTGATGATCACGCCGTCAGCAGCAACGTTGCCTGCTTTTTTCGCTGCTTTGATCGCACCAGATTTACGCATGTTTTCGATTGCCAGCTCGATGTCGCCATTCGCTTCAGTCAGTGCTTTTTTGCAATCCATCATGCCTGCGCCAGTACGTTCGCGCAGCTCTTTTACCAGGGAGGCGGTAATTTCAGCCATTCTAAAATCCTCGGGAAATGTGGACCGCCCGGCGTTTAACCAAACGGTCTTAAAAGTGAAAAAGGGGCCGCTAAGAGGGCCCCTATCCATACTCGGTACTAATAAGGGCTTAAACCTTATTATTCAGCTTCTACGAAGCTTTCTTCCGCCTGAGAAGCCAGATCCTGAGAACGGCCTTCACGTACGGTCAGAGCAACGGCATTCAGATACAGGCTAACTGCGCGGATTGCATCGTCGTTACCCGGGATAACGAAGTCAACGCCGTCCGGATCAGAGTTGGTATCAACGATAGCAAATACTGGGATACCCAGGTTGTTTGCTTCTTTGATAGCAATGTGTTCGTGGTCAGCATCGATAACAAACAGTGCGTCTGGCAGGCCACCCATGTCTTTGATACCGCCCAGGCTGTTTTCCAGCTTGCCCAGCTCACGGGTGCGCATCAGCGCTTCTTTCTTGGTCAGCTTGTCGAAGGTGCCGTCCTGAGACTGAGTTTCCAGATCTTTCAGACGCTTGATAGACTGACGAACGGTTTTCCAGTTAGTCAGCATACCGCCCAACCAGCGATGGTTCACGAAGAACTGGTCGCAGTTCAGCGCAGCTTCTTTGATTGCTTCGCTTGCAGCACGTTTAGTACCAACGAAAAGGATTTTACCTTTGCGAGAAGAGATCTTGTTCAGTTCAGCCAGAGCTTCGTTGAACATTGGTACAGTTTTCTCAAGGTTGATGATGTGAACTTTGTTACGTGCGCCGAAGATGAAAGGCTTCATTTTCGGGTTCCAGTAACGGGTCTGGTGACCAAAGTGTACACCAGCCTTGAGCATGTCGCGCATGGAAACAGTTGCCATGTTTAAAACCTCTATATAAAAGTTGGGGTTATGCCTCCACGTATCCCATACGACCGACCCCGAAGGGCACCCCGGCGTATGTGCCGATACGTGTGTGTTATTACACAAAGTGAGATTAGTCGCTGCCAGACCGTTTCTGTGTATATCAAACGGAATGGAAGTTCGGCGCGCTTTATACCATAAATCACAGGCAGAAACCAATAAATGTTGGCGCGGCGTGCGGTTAATGATTCTCAGTTTGGCAGTAGCCTGTGACGGCTGTTACCATTGTTAGCACTGACACTTGTATTTATTGCCGATCTCTCGGCCCCGATGGACAGAATGCATGGCTATCTCTATTAAGACCCCTGAAGAAATTGAAAAAATGCGCGTCGCTGGCCGTCTGGCTGCCGAAGTGCTGGAAATGATCGAACCTCATATCAAGCCTGGCGTCAGCACCGGCGAACTGGACAGAATCTGTAACGACTATATCGTTAACGAGCAGCATGCTGTCTCTGCCTGCCTTGGCTACCACGGTTTCCCGAAATCCGTCTGCATCTCGATTAACGAAGTGGTATGTCACGGAATTCCGGATGACGAAAAACTGTTGAAAGATGGCGATATCGTCAACATCGACGTGACCGTTATTAAAGACGAATACCACGGTGATACCTCTAAAATGTTCATCGTCGGTAAGCCAACTATCCTTGGCGAACGTCTGTGCCGTGTGACGCAGGAAAGCCTGTACCTCGCGCTGCGCATGGTAAAACCGGGAATCCGTCTGCGCACTCTCGGCGCAGCGATTCAGAAGTTTGCCGAAGCGGAAGGTTTCTCAGTGGTCCGTGAGTACTGCGGCCATGGTATCGGCCGCGTGTTCCATGAAGAACCGCAGGTTCTGCACTATGATGCAGACGACGGCGGCGTGGTGCTGCAAAAAGGTATGACCTTCACCATCGAACCTATGGTTAACTCCGGCGACTATCGGATCCGTACCATGAAAGATGGCTGGACGGTGAAAACTAAAGATCGAAGCTTGTCTGCACAGTACGAGCATACTATTGTGGTGACAGACAACGGCTGCGAAATACTGACATTACGCAAGGATGACACCATCCCGGCGATAATCTCGCACAACGAATAAAGAAAGCCGGCGCGAGCCGGTTTTTTTATGGCGGGCGTCCTGCCCGCCCCCCTTCGGGCCGCCGTTAGCGACGTTAAAAATCGCTCCCGGCGATTTTTTATGGGTAATCGTTTTTTCTTATGGGTGGCGTGATGAGTAATTCCTTACGTGACACAGCTTTATCTGTTCTGCCCGTCCCACCGGATTACCCGGTAAGCTGGTCAGAGTCGGAGCTGAACTGCGCCAGTATCAAGGCGCATCTCGACGCGTTCCAGCGTTGGCTGGGTGTTGCTTTTGACAGAGGCACCTCTGCAGAACAGCTGATGACCGCCCGGACGGAATATATCGACCAGATGCTTCAGCGTCTGTGGCTGCATTACGGTTTCGGTGACGTAGAAGACGCAGCCCTGGTGGCGGTGGGTGGCTATGGTCGCGCCGAACTGCATCCTCTTTCCGATATTGACCTGCTGATCCTCAGCCGTAAGAGACTGCCCGATGAACTGGCGCAGAAAATTGGCGAACTGCTGACGCTGCTGTGGGATCTCAAGCTCGAAGTCGGCCACAGCGTGCGCACCCTCGAAGAGTGCCTGCTGGAAGGGCTTTCGGATCTGACCGTCGCCACCAATCTGATTGAATCCCGCCTGCTTATCGGCGACGTGGCCCTGTTCCTCGAACTGCAAAAACATATCTTCAGCGAAGGCTTCTGGCCTTCGGAGAAATTCTTCGCCGCCAAAGTCGAAGAGCAAAACGAGCGTCACCAGCGTTTTCACGGCACCAGCTATAACCTCGAGCCGGATATCAAAAGCAGCCCCGGCGGCCTGCGTGATATTCATACCCTGCAATGGGTGGCACGTCGTCACTTCGGTGCCACGTCGCTCGATGAAATGGTCGGGTTCGGCTTCCTGACCGAAGCGGAACGTAACGAACTGAACGAGTGCCTGCATTTGCTGTGGCGCATCCGTTTTGCACTGCATCTGGAAATCAATCGCTACGACAACCGCCTGCTGTTTGACCGGCAGCTGAACGTGGCCCAGCGCCTCAACTACAGCGGCGAAGGCAACCAGCCTGTCGAGCAGATGATGAAGGATTTTTATCGTGTCACCCGCCGGGTGGGCGAGTTGAACCAGATGCTGCTACAGCTGTTTGATGAGGCAATTCTCGCCCTGACCGCCGATGAAAAACCGCGCCCTATCGACGACGATTTTCAGCTGCGCGGCTCGCTCATCGACCTGCGCGATGACACGCTGTTTATGCGAGAGCCACAGGCTATTCTGCGCATGTTCCATATCATGGTGCGCAACAGCAGCATTACCGGCATTTATTCGACCACCCTGCGCCACCTGCGCCATGCGCGTCGTCATCTGACCGAACCGCTGTGCTACATCCCCGAAGCCCGCGAACTGTTCCTCAGCATGCTGCGCCATCAGGGGGCGGTCAGCCGGGGTCTGCTGCCGATGCATCGCCACAGCGTACTGTGGGCGTACATGCCGCAGTGGTCGCACATCGTTGGCCAGATGCAGTTCGACCTGTTCCACGCCTACACCGTGGATGAGCACACCATTCGCGTGCTGCTCAAGCTGGAAAGTTTCGCCAAAGAAGAAACCCGTTCCCGCCACCCGCTGTGCGTTGAGCTGTGGCCCCGTCTGAATCACCCGGAACTGATCCTGATTGCCGCCCTGTTCCATGATATCGCCAAAGGCCGCGGGGGCGATCACTCGGTACTCGGCGCGCAGGACATCCTGAAATTCGCCGAGCTGCACGGGCTGAACTCACGGGAAACGCAGTTAGTCGCCTGGCTGGTACGCCATCACCTGCTGATGTCAGTCACGGCTCAGCGCCGGGACATTCAGGACCCGGAGGTTATCAAGCAGTTTGCCGAAGAAGTGCAGACCGAAAATCGCCTGCGTTATCTGGTGTGTCTGACCGTGGCCGACATCTGCGCCACTAACGAAACGCTGTGGAACAGTTGGAAACAGAGCCTGTTGCGTGAGCTGTACTTCGCCACCGAAAAGCAGCTGCGCCGGGGGATGCAAAGCACCCCGGATATGCGCGAACGCGTGCGCCATCATCAGCTACAGGCGCTGGCTCTGCTGCGGATGGACAATATCGATGAAGAAGCGCTGCATCAGATTTGGGCACGTTGCCGGGCCAACTACTTTGTTCGCCACACGCCAAATCAGCTGGCATGGCACGCTCGCCACCTGCTTAAGCACGATTTGAACGATCCGATGATCCTGCTCAGCCCGCAGGCCACGCGCGGCGGCACCGAGATTTTCATCTGGAGCCCGGACCGCCCGTACCTGTTCGCCGCCGTCTGTGCGGAACTTGACCGGCGTAACCTGAGCGTGCACGACGCGCAGATCTTTACCACCCGCGACGGCATGGCGATGGACACCTTTATCGTACTTGAGCCTGACGGTAGCCCGCTGTCTGCCGATCGCCATGATGCGATTCGTCAGGGCCTGACCCAGGCTATTACCCAGCGATCATGGCAGCCCCCTGCCCCACGTCGGCAACCGGCAAAACTGCGGCATTTTACGGTCGATACTGAGGTGAATTTCCTGCCGACGCATACCGACAGAAAATCGTTCCTGGAACTGATTGCCCTCGATCAACCCGGCCTGCTGGCATGTGTAGGCCAGGTCTTCGCCGACCTCGGCATTTCTCTGCACGGGGCGCGAATCACCACAATTGGTGAACGAGTAGAAGATTTATTTATAATCGCGACCGCCGACCGCCGTGCCCTTAATAATGTGCTTCAGCTAGAAGTACAACAGCGGTTGACAGCAGCCCTCAATCCAAACGATAAAGGGTAGTGTGTTTTTTTTAATGGAAAGAGTTTAACAATGCAGCAGTTACAGAACGTTATTGAGTCCGCTTTTGAGCGCCGTGCCGATATCACTCCGGCAAATGTTGATACCGTTACCCGTGAAGCGGTTAACCAGGTTATTTCCCTGCTGGATTCCGGTGCCCTGCGCGTCGCGGAAAAGATTGACGGCCAGTGGGTAACGCATCAGTGGCTGAAGAAAGCGGTACTGCTCTCTTTCCGTATTAACGATAACCAGGTTATCGACGGCGCAGAAAGCCGCTATTTCGATAAAGTGCCGATGAAATTCGCTGACTATGATGAAGCGCGTTTCCAGAAAGAAGGCTTCCGCGTGGTGCCACCTGCGGCCGTGCGCCAGGGTGCGTTCATCGCGCGCAATACCGTGCTGATGCCGTCCTACGTGAACATCGGTGCCTATGTTGACGAAGGTTCGATGGTGGATACCTGGGCGACCGTCGGTTCCTGTGCGCAAATCGGTAAAAACGTTCACCTGTCCGGCGGCGTCGGCATCGGTGGCGTACTTGAGCCACTGCAGGCTAACCCGACCATTATCGAAGACAACTGCTTCATCGGCGCACGCTCCGAAGTGGTTGAAGGCGTCATCGTTGAAGAAGGCTCCGTCATTTCGATGGGCGTTTACATCGGTCAGAGTACCAAAATCTACGACCGCGAAACCGGTGAAGTGTTCTATGGTCGTGTACCGGCAGGCTCAGTGGTGGTTTCCGGCAACCTGCCGTCGAAAGATGGCAAATACAGCCTGTACTGCGCGGTTATCGTGAAGAAAGTTGACGCGAAAACGCGTGGCAAAGTGGGCATCAACGAACTGCTGCGCACCATCGACTAAATACGTCACTAAAAAAGCGGGGGCAACCCCGCTTTTTTTATACCTGCCGCTGGCGGAAATGGATTTTTTCGTTAATTATTCATGAGTTATGTTTAACCGAAGGATACCGCTATGTACGACAATCTGAAAAGTTTGGGCATTACCAATCCTGATGAAATCGATCGTTACAGCCTCCGGCAGGAAGCCAACAACGATATCCTGAAGATCTATTTTCATAAGGATAAAGGCGAATTTTTCGCAAAAAGCGTGAAGTTCAAATATCCACGTCAGCGTAAAACCGTGGTGGCTGATGGCGTAGGCCAGGGCTACAAAGAAGTGCAGGAAATCAGCCCGAACCTGCGCTATGTGATTGATGAGCTGGATCAACTGTGCAAACGCGATCGCACCGAAGTGGATCTGAAGCGTAAAATCCTCGACGACCTGCGTCACCTGGAAAGCGTAGTGGCGAATAAGATCAGTGAAATTGAATCCGATCTTGAAAAGCTTACCCGCGGGAAATAAGCGGTATTGAAAAGTAAAACGGCAACCCTAAGGTTGCCGTTTTTGTTTTTACATTACTGCATCAGCAGATAGATAGTGCTATCACCACGCTGAATGTTCAGCGCCAGAACGTTCGGCTTGCTGTCGAGAAGCTTACGCAGGTCAGCAATGTTTTTCACCGGCTGCTGATTAGCCCCGACAATCACATCGCCTTTTTTCAGGCCGATTTGCGCCGCAGGGGTGCCCGCTTTAATGCTGCTAACCACCACGCCTTTGTCATTACCCTTGTTGCTCATTTCAGCGCCTTCAATACCGTTGAAGATGCTACTGGAATCAACCTGAGTCTGGCTGCTCTGCTGCAGTTCAATGGTCACGTTTACCGGCTTGCCATCACGCACCAGACCCAACTGGATTTTGCTGCCGACTGGCATGGTGCCAACCTGTGCGCGCAGGGCAGAGAAGCTGCTGATAGGTTTGCCGTTAAGGGAGGTGATCACGTCCCCTGCTTTGATACCCGCTTTCGCCGCAGACGAGTTCGGCAGTACCTGGCTTACGAATGCGCCGCGCTGTGCGTCAACTTTCATCGCTTTCGCCAGATCGGAACTCAGCTCGGTGCCCATAATGCCCAGCTCGCCGCGTTTGACCTGACCAAATTTAACCATCTGTTCGGTCAGGCTCTTCACCATGTTGCTCGGGATAGCAAAACCGATCCCGATGTTACCGCCGTCTGGTGCCAGGATCGCGGTGTTAATCCCGATCAGCTCACCGTTAAGGTTCACCAGCGCACCACCGGAGTTACCGCGGTTGATCGCCGCATCGGTCTGAATAAAGTTTTCGTAGTTTTCGACGTTCAGGCCACTACGGCCCAGCGCCGACACGATCCCGGAGGTTACGGTTTCACCCAGACCGAACGGGTTACCGATAGCCACGGTGTAGTCACCTACGCGCAGGGCATCGGAATCAGCCATTTTGATGGCGGTCAGACCTTTCGGGGACTGAATTTGGATCAGCGCAATATCAGAACGCGGATCTTTGCCGACCACTTTGGCATCAAATTTACGGCCATCGCTCAGAGAAACCTTGATGGTGCTGGCGTTATCCACCACGTGGTTGTTGGTCACCACATAGCCTTTCGCGGCATCAATGATTACCCCTGAACCCAGCGCCATGAATTTTTGCTGCTGGCTGCCGTTATCACCGCCAGGAGCACCCGGCTGGCCACCCTGACAGAATGGGGAGTTCTGGAACGGAGAACCGTCCTGGCAGAACGGTGAATTATCACCAAAGAATTGCTGGAAGTTACGCCCCATACGCGGGGTGTTCACCGTGGTGCTACCTTCCACGTTGATGCTCACAACGGAAGGCATCACTTTTTCCAGCATCGGTGCCAGGCTTGGCATCTGCTGGGCAGTGGTTGCAGAGGACGCAGTTTCCGCAGCCGATGCAGACAGCGGGGACAGGGCCAAACTTAAACTCAGAGCCAATGCACTCATTGCTAACGTGGTTTTTTTCATGTTTCGTAATCTCAAATGTCAGATAAAGCAAAAAGTTGCTGTGTACGTGACTGTCAGAGTCAATTTATAACGCGAAGTTCCGAATTGACGTTTCTACAAAAGTAAAAAATTATTGTCCGTCTTTACAAAACTTTCGCCTTATTCCACAGCCATTAACCTGCGGTATTCATCCCAGGCATAGAGATCGGTCATGCCACTGATATAATCCTGAATCAGGCGACAGCGATAATAGTACTCCATCAACGGATACTCCGCGGCATCGCGTGGGATTTTATTCACCGCCTCGACGTAGGCCAGCCGGTGTCGGCTTGAGAGTTTCTGGAATAGGCGACTTTCAATCGGCAAATGGCGTAAACGTTCTTTTTCCACCAGCTCGTTAAAATCTGCCAGCGATAATTTCAGCAGCGGCTGGTAAATCTCCAACAGCCCACTAATCACGCGGTATCCCTGCAATTCCAGTTGCTCAACGTCCGGATGACTGAACACCTGTTTAATGGCGACGTTTTTATATAATTCAAGCAGCTGACTGTAATCACTGTCGTCTTCCAGCAACGCATGATTGAAATCGCCAGCATATATCTGCGGCAGATTATCGATAAATCGCTGTGCCGCATAGGGCACCAGTTTATTCAGCGTATTCACTCGCAAATACATAAAGAACTGATCTTCGGTACTGCGGCTCAGCGTATTCGAGCGAGATTTATCCCAGGCGTTTTCTACTACCTGCGCGAACAACGAACCTTTTTCATGGCTGCCCCATGCTTCATGCAGGTGCTGATAAAGTTGCTCGACGCTGAAGATGCGTTTTTCCACGGCGTCTTCGAGATCTGCCACACAATAAGAGATGTCATCGGCGGCCTCCATAATCCAGGTTAATGGAAAACGGCTGTAGGGAGCAAGATCGAGTTCTTTACGTAACCTCGCAATATAGGCCTCTTCGGCGAAATAGTAGCCAGGTTTCTTCATCAAATAGCTGTGGCTTTCCGGAACATTGCCCCGCCACCACGCCGGACGCGTATATTTCAGGATACAGCCGACCTGTGCCCAGGTGAGGTTCATCCGCATCAACGTATGCACCAGGCGAATACCTTGTGCGTTACCCTCGAACTGACACAGGTCCTGGCGCACCCGGCGGCGTAATTCATTCAGTGTCTCTTCGCCATCGCGTAAACGCAGGGTGCCGACCAGGCAACGATCTTCACTCAGCGGCTGGCTGGCCGCATCGCCGGGCCACAAACGCTGGCGGAACCAGTCATTGATTGCCGCTTCACCGAAGTGACCAAACGGCGGGTTGCCGATGTCATGCATCAGGCACGCCATTTCAACAATGCTTTCAAAGGGGCCGGTGAGTTCATCCAGCCCGTAGGCTTCCAGCAGCTTGCGCTCCTTCAGGCGGCCCAGCACTTCTTTGGCAATATAGCGCCCAACCTGCTGTACTTCCATTGAGTGCGTCAGACGCGTCCGCACCGCGGCATTACGTTCCAGCGGGAAGACCTGCGTTTTCTGCTGGAGCCGACGAATCGCCGGAGAATTGATGATCCGTCCGCGATCGCTTTCGAAAATGCGCAGGATTTCATGTTCCGTCGCGGCACTCTGCGGCGAGCGGTATCGCCGATGCCAGTTTATCTTTGTGCGAAAATCAATTGTGGCCATAGCCTCTCCCGGTCCGGAAATGCGTGCTCCATGATAAACTATGCCTTTAAACCCATCACATCGCGAGTAAATCTATGAAAATCGGCATTATTGGTGCAATGGAAGAAGAAGTGACGCTGCTGCGTGACAAAATCCAGAATCGTCAGACCCTCACCATTGGCGGAAGCGAAATCTACACTGGCCAATTGAACGGCGTTGACGTTGCGCTGCTGAAATCAGGGATCGGCAAAGTGGCTGCCGCGATGGGTGCCGCCCTGCTGATTGAACGCTGCAAACCTGACGCCATCATCAACACCGGTTCTGCGGGCGGCCTTGCGCCATCGCTTAAAGTCGGTGATATCGTGGTATCCGATGAAGCACGCTATCATGATGCCGATGTCACCGCTTTTGGCTATGAGTATGGTCAACTACCTGGCTGCCCGGCCGGTTTCGCCGCTGATGCCAAACTGATTGACGCCGCAGAGCGCTGCATCCAACAGCTGAACCTCAATGCCGTACGTGGGCTTATCGTCAGCGGCGATGCGTTCATTAACGGTTCCGTGGGTCTGGCGAAAATCCGTCACAACTTCCCGCAGGCCGTGGCGGTCGAAATGGAAGCTACCGCGATTGCTCACGTATGCCATAACTTCAGCGTGCCGTTTGTGGTGGTTCGCGCCATCTCTGACGTCGCCGATCAGCAGTCGCATCTGAGCTTCGACGAGTTCCTCGCCGTGGCGGCCAAACAGTCCAGCCTGATGGTGGAAACCCTGGTTCAGAACCTGGCGAATGCGTAAACGTCTGACATCGGGCCTTTTCGCCCTGCTGTTGTCCCTTCCGGCGTGGCTTCTGGCCGCGCCGAGGGTTATCACCCTTTCCCCCGCCAACACCGAACTCGCGTTTGCCGCAGGCATTACGCCAGTCGGCGTGAGCAGCTTTTCCGATTATCCCCCCGAAGCCACCGGCATCGAACACATTGCCAGCTGGCAAGGGATGAACCTGGAGCGCATCGTGGCCCTGAAACCGGATATCGTTCTGGCCTGGCGGGGTGGAAACGCCGAGCGGCAGGTGAACCAACTGAGCGCATTGGGGATCAAGGTGATGTGGGTGGAGACGGGCAGCGTGGAGCAGATCGCCAACACCCTGCAACAGCTGGCGGCCTGGAGTCCCCATCCACAACAGGCTAAACAGGCAGCACAATCGCTGCGTGAGAGTTTCGCCCAGCTTAAACAACAGTATGCCCATCGCCGCAAAAAAACCGTATTCCTGCAATTTGGTACTCACCCGCTGTTTACCAGCAATAAAGACTCCATTCAGAACGAAATCATTGAGGCCTGCGGCGGCACCAACGTCTTCGCCGACAGTCGCGTCCCCTGGCCGCAGGTTAGCCGCGAACAGGTGCTTGCCCGCCAACCTGAGACCATCGTCACCGCCGGGAGTCAGGCCGATGTATCCAAAATTGAGCAATACTGGCGGGGCCAGCTCAAAATTCCGGTAATTCCCGTTAACAGCGACTGGTTTGAACGCGCCTCCCCGCGTATTATCCTCGCCGCGAAACAACTCTGCACCGCCATGGCGCAGGTCAATTAACGGGAAACGCATCAATGCTTGTCTATTGGCTGGATATTGTCGGCACCGCCGTCTTTGCCATTTCCGGTGTCTTGCTGGCGGGAAAATTGCGCATGGACCCTTTTGGCGTGTTGGTTCTCGGCGTGGTAACTGCAGTCGGGGGCGGAACTATCCGCGATATGGCGCTGGCCAATGGCCCGGTATTTTGGGTTAAAGATCCCACCGACCTGGTGGTGGCGATGATCACTAGCATGTTGACCATTGTGCTGATCCGCCAGCCGCGTCGGCTACCGAAATGGATTTTACCGGTTCTGGATGCGGTCGGTCTGGCAGTATTTGTCGGTATCGGCGTCAACAAAGCCTTTATTGCCGGTAGCGGCCCGCTGGTGGCGGTGTGTATGGGTGTGGTGACGGGTGTCGGCGGGGGCATTATTCGTGACGTGCTGGCGCGTGAAGTGCCGATGATCCTGCGTACCGAGATTTACGCCACCGCCTGTATTGTTGGCGGCATTGTGCATACCAACGCGCACTATAATTTCGGGATGTCGCTGGAGAACTCGGCGATGTTGGGGATGCTGGTGACTCTGATTATCCGCCTGGCGGCCATTCGTTGGCATTTGAAATTGCCAACCTTTGCGCTGGACGAGAACAGCAGATAGCAAAAAGCCGTGTCGATGACACGGCTTTTTTGTTTCAACCTCAACGCTTAAACGCTGAAGGAAGAACCACACCCG
The DNA here is from genome assembly GCF_033843265.1 of Scandinavium lactucae. Classification (NCBI taxonomy): domain Bacteria; kingdom Pseudomonadati; phylum Pseudomonadota; class Gammaproteobacteria; order Enterobacterales; family Enterobacteriaceae; genus Scandinavium; species Scandinavium lactucae. The sequence continues at coordinate 403,244 of NZ_JAWXRD010000001.1, read as the reverse complement.
CAGGTGCTCTTGGCATTCGGGTTGGTCACAATAAAGCGAGATCCTTCCAGGCCTTCGGTGTAATCCACCGAACCGCCAACCAGATATTGCAGGCTCATCGGGTCAACGACCAGGCCGACCCCCTGCTTCTCGATAGTCATATCGCCATCGTTAATCTGATCGTCAAAGGTGAAGCCGTACTGGAAACCGCTGCAACCACCACCGGTGATATAGACGCGCAGTTTCAGGTTCGGATTGTCTTCATCCGCAATCAGGTTTTTTACTTTGCTGGCGGCCGCATCAGTAAACTGCAGGGGCAGCGCTACGTCATCACTCATTTCATACTCCAGTTATGTCGCCTGGCTAAAAGTCTCGCCGGGTCTTTTAAACATTATCCAATACCTGACTAAATCGTTCAAGTATTCTCCCCGGCGGTCGGTTTCTCTTTCTCGGCCATTTCGGCTTCCTGTTTCGCTAGCGTGCGGGTCAAAATGGAGGAATACAACGGCTTGCCGCCCAGGAACTGAGCTAATAGTGTTGCGCCAAGACAGGTAATAATCATTGGCAAAATGAGCTGATAATTATCGGTCATTTCCAAAACCAGCACGATCCCGGTGAGCGGCGCACGGACTGATGCCGCAAACAGCGCCCCCATCCCGGCAATCGCGAAGGTGCCCGGTTCCAGATGGTAATTTGGGAACCACGCCACGGCGGCCATTCCAAAGGCGGTGCCGAGCAGCGTACCGAGCGCCAGCATTGGGGCAAAAATCCCGCCGGGTGCGCCAGAGCCAAAGCACAGCAGAGTCGTCACCACGCGGGCAATGAAGATGAACATCAGCAGGCCGACGGTGTAATTCCCCGCCGCCGCAATAGGGATCAGGTTAAACCCGCCGCCCGCCGCTTCCGGTTCGATAAGCCCGAGAATGCCGCAAATCCCGCCGAGCAAACCGCCAATCAGCACCCACTTCTTAAGATCACCGCCGTGAAAACGCTGGAACATGTCCTGGGTACGCAGCACCAGGTTATTGAACAGGGGCCCGACGCAGCCAAAAATCATGCCCAGCACCAGGTACAGCCACAATGTATTGACCGGAGCATTGGCGAGCTTGCCCACCTCAATCACCGCCGTTTCGCCGTTGAAAATGCGGAACACCACGCTGGACATAATCACGCCGATGAACACGGCCTTAATCGAGATCAGGTTGTATCTGAACTGCGGGCGCATCTCTTCGATGATAAACAGGATGCCCGCCAGCGGCGCATTAAAGGCCGCCGCCAGACCCGCCGCCGCACCGGTCGCCAGCAGTGAGTGGCGTGCTTCGGCGGTGCGCAGACGGAAGATGTCGAGCACCATCCGCCCGATATTGCCGCCGAGCTGAACGGTCGGGCCTTCACGCCCTAACACCATACCCGCCCCCAGCGTACCCATCCCACCGATGAATTTCACCGGGATAACGCGCCACCAGCGAACTGGACGCAGCTCTTCCAGCGCGCCTTCGATTTCAGGAATGCCCGATCCCCCCGCTTCCGGTGCGAAACGGCGCACCAGATAATAGCCGACCATCGCCAGCAGTCCCGAGAAGATAAAAGCCAGCGGCCAGACTAAAAACCAGTGATCTGCCACCTGGGCCAGGGAGCCAATGCGCACATGCTGCACCCAGTTGACGGCTTTCTCGAACGCGACACCCACCAGCCCGGCCAGCGTCCCGACCACAGCGGCCATTAAGAGAATGAGTAACGGTGTTTTATCCCTGCGAACTAAACGACGCACCGCTTCCCCGCGGCGCAAACGAACAAATTGCTGTGATTCAAAAGAGGGCGTTTCTGCTTTCATGACATTATCATTTGTTGCCAGGATGAATTGCAGACTGCATTGTAGCCACCAGCTGGCGACCCGTCGCCTAAAAATTCCCGCATTATTACATTGTTTCAATTGGGCAAAACTTTCATAACCTTCGGGGAATAACTTAGAATAGTCCGCTAACATGCTTTCAACGAACCAGGAACCTGGCAATGAGTAAATCTGAGAATCTGTACAGCGCGGCCCGCGAACTGATCCCCGGCGGCGTTAACTCCCCGGTACGCGCCTTTACCGGCGTCGGCGGGACCCCGCTGTTTGTTGAACGTGCCGACGGCGCATATCTGTACGATGTAGACGGTAAGGCCTACATCGATTACGTCGGTTCCTGGGGTCCGATGGTGCTGGGGCACAACCATCCTGCGATTCGTAACGCGGTGATTGAAGCGGCGTCTCGCGGTCTGAGCTTCGGCGCGCCGACCGAGATGGAAGTCAAAATGGCGGAGCTGGTCACTGAACTGGTTCCAACCATGGACATGGTACGAATGGTGAACTCCGGCACCGAAGCCACCATGAGCGCCATTCGTCTGGCGCGCGGCTTTACTGGCCGTGACAAAATCATCAAATTCGAAGGCTGTTACCACGGCCACGCCGACTGCCTGCTGGTGAAAGCCGGTTCCGGGGCGCTGACCCTCGGCCAGCCGAACTCCCCAGGCGTTCCAGCCGATTTCGCTAAACACACCCTGACCTGCACCTATAACGATCTGGCCTCCGTGCGTGCGGCGTTCGAGCAATACCCGCAGGATATCGCCTGTATCATCGTCGAACCGGTGGCAGGCAACATGAACTGCATTCCACCGCAGCCGGACTTCCTGCCGGGCCTGCGCGCGCTGTGCGACGAGTTTGGTGCGCTGTTTATCATTGACGAAGTGATGACCGGCTTCCGCGTGGCGCTGGCAGGCGCACAGGATTACTACAACGTGGTGCCAGACCTGACCTGCCTGGGCAAAATCATCGGCGGCGGTATGCCGGTGGGCGCATTCGGTGGTCGTCGCGAAGTCATGGACGCGCTGGCCCCAACCGGCCCGGTGTATCAGGCCGGGACACTGTCAGGGAACCCGATTGCGATGGCAGCCGGATTTGCCTGTCTGACCGAAGTCGCTCAGCCTGGAGTGCATGAAACCCTGACCAACCTGACCAACCAGTTGGCTGATGGCCTGCTGCGGGCTGCGCGTGAAACCGGCGTGCCGCTGGTAGTGAATAACGTGGGCGGAATGTTCGGGATTTTCTTCACCGATGCGAAAACCGTGACCTGCTATCAGGACGTGGTGAAATGCGACGTGGAGCGCTTCAAGAAATTCTTCCATTTGATGCTGGAAGAAGGCGTTTATCTGGCTCCGTCGGCGTTCGAAGCGGGCTTCATGTCCGTGGCGCATACCGAGCAGGACATCAACAACACTATTGATGCCGCGCGTAAGGTATTTGCAAAACTGTAAAGTCGATGCCGGGCGGCGCTACGCTTGCCCGGCCTACTATCGTCACCCCGATAAGCACAGCGCCACCGGGGAACATTACCGACTCTGTTTTCTCAGCAGATAGATAAAGTACGGCGCACCGATAAACGTCGACAGCAACCCGGCCGGGATCTGGTACGGGAACAGAATCATCCTTCCGCACCAGTCGGCGAACACCAGCAAAATCCCCCCTACCAGTGCAGACAGGATCATGTGCGGCATCGTCCGGCGGAAGCCCATCATTCGCGCAATATGCGGGGCCATCAGGCCGACAAAGCTCAGCGGTCCAATGGTCATCGTCGCCGTTGCCGTCAGGCTGGCGGCCAGCAGCAACAATGCCACCCGCGTCGGCGTAAGTGCCATTCCGACCGACCGTGCGGTATCACCGCCCAGCGGCAGAATAGCCAGCCAGCGACGACACAGCGGGGTCAGTGCAAACAGGACTCCCATCACCAGCCCGGTGTACAGCACCTGCTGATACGACGCGTTATAGGTCGAACCGGCTATCCAGGTCAGGATCTGCGCCATGCGCGGATCGCCGCTGGCCTGTAACATGGTCAGCAGCATGGTGAAGGCGGTACTGAGCGCCATCCCGGCTAACAGCATCCGGTGCGGGGAGAATCCTCCGCGTCCCGAGGCAATCAGAATGATCATCAGGGTCGCAGCCGCCCCCAGACTGCCCGCAGGCAATAGCCAACCAAAGGCATTGCCCGGCACGAAGAACAGCATCAGCACCACGCCGAATGCCGCCCCGGACGAAATCCCCAACACTTCCGGGCTCGCCATTGGGTTGCCGGTCAGGCGCTGAATAATACACCCCGCCACCGCCAGCATCATCCCGGCGACCAGCGCCGCCAGAATGCGGGGCGCACGCCATTCCATCAGCGCACTAAGTAAATCGCCACTCGCCCAGTGCCAGCCGTGCGCATCACGCCCCAGCGAAAGCGCGGCCAGCATCCCCAACAGCAGCAGCGCCAGACCGCCGAGTGACCACGCCAGCACCCGCTGACGCTCAACCGCCACGCGATCGCCCGCATCCATCGCCGGAGCGCTGATACTGCGCAGACGCGGCAGCAGCCACAGCAGCAGCGGCGCACCAATCAGCGCGGTCACGGAACCGGTGGAGACTTCCATCCACACCTGAGACAGCCACACAATCAGCTGGTCAGACAGCCAAAGGATCAGCGCCCCGATCAACGGGGCCAGCATCAGCCGGGAGAGCAACCGACGTGCGCCGAGCATTTTCGCCAACAGCGGCGCGAACAGGCCGATAAAGCCGATGATCCCCACCGCATTGACCAGCAGCGCGCTTATCACAATCGCCAGCGTCAGTGCCCCGAGACGCGCCAGCGACAGCGCCAGGCCGAGGTTACGCGCCACGCCGTCGTCCAGCCCCATCAAGGTTAACGGACGCAGCAGCAACAGCGTCAACATCACGCCGCCGAGCAGCTGCGGCCACAGCTTTTGCACCACGCTCCAGTCGGTTTGCGTCAGCGTCCCGGTGCTCCACAGGAACATGCTTTGCAGCTGATCGTGATGGAAGATGACCAACAGCTGATTCACTGCCCCGCAGTACATACTCACCACCAGCCCGGCGAGGATCAGCGTCACCGGAGAGAGGCGTTTGCCCCACGAGACGCCAAACACCAGCGCGCCCACCACGCATGCGCCGACCAGCGCGGCAAACTGCGTGGTAAATACGCCGGGCAATGCCCACAGGGTGGTGATGGTGATCCCGAGCTGCGCCCCGGTCGCCACGCCCAGCGTGGTCGGTTCAGCGAGAGGATTACGCAACACCTGCTGGAACAGAACCCCGACCAGCCCAAGCCCTGCGCCCACCAGCAGCGAAACCACCAGCCGGGGCAGCAAGCTGTAGTGGAACAGCATCTGGCGAATGCTGTCGACATTCGGTTGCCACAGCGCTTCCTGCCACTGGGCGCGCGGTAGCGCCACGTTGAAGTTATGCCAGCTCAGCCACGCCGAGGCGATAAACAACAACAGCAGCACTACCGCCGGGAGACGAGCACTACGCGGGCTCATGCTTTGCCTCCCAGCGCCGTATCCAGAATCCGGATAAAATTCATCACCGACAGTGTCGCACCGTAGAACCACACCGCTGGCACGCGCTGGAATCGCTGCTGGCGCACAAACGGCATCGCCTGCCACAGCGGCGTGGCGATCATTTTTTGCATCTCGGTCTCATTACCGTGATCGAAGCAGATAACGTCGACGTCTTTAAACTCGCCGAGCCGGTCGATGCCGACCACCTGACTGCCCCAGAAGTTGGTTTCCCCCTGCCAGGCATTGACGATGCCATAGTCATCAAGGATTTGCTGGAACAGGCAGTTCGGGCCGAAGGCCAGCACATGCCGCGCATCGAGCAGCGTAATCATCAACAGCGGTCGAGCCCCACGAGCGGCAAAACGCGGTTTATGCTGCGCCACATAATCATCGAAATGGTTGAGATGCGCCTGCGCCTGCCGTTCACGGCCCAGCAATTGACCCATTTCCATCAGTGACTGCCGCGCATTAGCCAGCGGATTTTTGCCGTCGCTGAAATTAAAACCCCGCCCTGGGGCGATACGCGCCAGCTTATCCGCCGACGGGCCATAGCCTGCCGACCACACCATATACGACGGCTTCATTTCGGTCAGCAGTTCGAGGTTCGGTTCGGTGCGCAGGCCAACATCAATCACCGACGCAGGCAAAGCAGGCTCATTGACCCACAGTTTGTAGTTGGGAATATCAGCGACACCATAAGGGGTGATCCCCAGCGCCAGCAGCAGCTCGACCGGCAGCCATTCGAGGGCCACAATGCGGGTCAAATCCACCGTCGCGGCACGCGCGCTATTCATCTGCCAGAGCAGAGGCGACACCGCCATCGCCGTCAGTAAACGACGACGGCTAATCAGGAGAGAGTCATTCATCAATAGACAAAGCTTACCGGGGCGGCACCTGCTGGATGCGGCAGGATCCCCATCGGAATTCCGTAAATGTGTTCCAGCGTGTCACTGCGCATCAGCGTTTCTGGCGTGCCCTGGGCAATCATTTCGCCCCCGCGCAGCGCCACCAGATAATCGCAGTAGCGCGCCGCCATGTTGATGTCATGCAGCACAGCGATCACCGTCAGGCCACGCTGTTGGCTCAGGCGATGGACCAGCGCCAGGACGTCAACCTGATGCGCGATATCCAGCGCCGAGGTCGGTTCATCCAGCAGCAGACAGCGGCTGTCCTGCGCCACCAGCATTGCAATCCACGCACGCTGACGTTCGCCACCGGAGAGGCTGTCCACCAGGCGGTGAGCCAGCGGTTTAAGGCCGACCAGCGCAATCGCGTCTTCCACTTTCTGACGGTCTGCGGCACCAAAACGCCCCAGCGCGCCGTGCCACGGATAGCGACCAATCGCCACCAGTTCGCGAACCGTCATCCCTTCAGCCTGCGGCAACTGCTGCGGCAGATACGCCACCTTACGCGCGAAGGCCTTGCTGTTCCAGCTGTCCAGCGGTTGACCATCCAGCAGAATATCGCCTTCAGAAGGCGGCTGGTGACGGCCCAACATTTTTAGCAGCGTGGATTTTCCCGAGCCGTTATGGCCGATAAGGCCAGTGACTTTGCCCGCTGGAAAGGTCAGCGAAAGCGGGTGCAGCAGCGTACGGCCTGGCACACGGAAGGTAACATCGTTCAGGGCGAACGTGGTGTCGGGAACGGCGGTATTTTCCTGCATAGCGACCAACGTGTAAAAAGGCGCGGAAAACCGCGCCTGAAAGAGAGTTAGAAACGGAAGGTGGCAGTGGCCACAACCTGACGCTCGGATCCCCAGTAGCACGCATATTCGCTGTAGCAGCTGGAAACGTATTCACGATCGAACAGATTGGTGACGTTCACCCCCACCGACGATCCCGGCAGACCGAAACGTGCCAGATCGTATTTCACGGTGGCATCCATCAGCGCATATCCCGCCACGTTGAACGATTGATACGCTTTCGGCGAGTTGGCTGAATAGTAGCTGACAGTATTGCCGATATAGCGTCCGCCCGCCCCGATCGTCAGACCGCTCAGCGCCGTTTCATGGAAGGTATAATCCGCCCACAGTGACGCCATGTTACGTGGGATCTCTGCCGGACGTTTACCTTCATACCAGGTGTCCTGGGTGTATTTCGCATCGGTGAAGGTGTAAGACGCGGTCAGGTTGAGGTTGGCATTCAGTGCCGCTTTCGCCTCCAGCTCTACGCCACGGGATCGAATCTCGCCGCCCTGCACGCTAAAGCCGCTGGTTGGCGCGCTTGGATCCGCCGTCAGGTTGCCATCTTTGGTCAGCTGATACACCGCCGCCGTGACCACCACTGGCATGTCTTTCGGTACGTACTTCACACCCGCTTCGTACTGCTTGCCGTTAGACGGGTTGAACGGTTTGCCATTCATCGTGGCACCGGAGAGTGGCTCGAAGGATTCACTGTAGCTGAAGTACGGAGAAATCCCGTTATCAAACAGATAATTCAGGCCACCGCGCCAGGTGAACTGATGATCGTTAACTTCAGCAGTGGTGTTCGACGAACGCGTCAGAGTCGACGTTTTAGCGAAGTCATAACGCCCGCCCAGGGTCAGTACCCACTTATCCCATTCCGCCTGATCCTGCACGTACAGGCCGGTCTGTTCCTGACGGTTCAGCACCGCATACGGGAAGGTTACATTGATATTCGGATCGCCATACTGCGGGTTATCCATGCTGATAGGATCGGCTGAACCGTAGTCAGCGTCTATATCATTGCGCATCCGCATATAGTCCACCCCGGTCAACAGCGTGTGATCCACGTCGCCAGTGGCAAATTTGGATTGCAGCTGGTTGTCCACGGTGAAGCTATTCATGTTTTCATCTGAACGAACATAGGCGCGGCTGATCTGGCCCGGCGCGATATAGCCGTTGCCGTACACTGAGCGGTACAGCGTGTTCACTTCGGCGTAGCGCAGGTTCTGACGCACGGTGAAGGTATCGTTAAATTCGTGGGCGAAGCTGTAGCCCACCATTTTCTGGCGGCGAGAAATCTTGTTATCCGGGTCGCCTTCGTTGAAGTCGGTTGGCAGCTTATGCTGATTGCCATTTGCATCGTGATACGGCACTACCGTCCCTTCGCGCGGCAGCCAGCCGTAGTAACCTGCATCCGGATCGCTCTGGAAGTTGCTCAGGAAGGTGAAATCAGTTTTATCATCCGGACGCCAGCTGAACGAGGGCGCAATGGCGTAGCGGGTGGATTTCACCATTTCCTGCTGCGCGTTTTGACTGCGGCCAAGACCGGTCAGGCGATAAGACCACACGCCGTCATCGTCAATCGCATCGCTGAAGTCGAACCCGGTCTGCCACAGATTGTCGGTGCCCATTTTGAACTGGATTTCACGCAGCGGTTCAGTGGTCGGGCGCTTGCTGACCATGCTGACGATACCGCCGGGGTTACTTTTCCCGTACAACACGGATACCGGACCGCGCATCACTTCTACGCGTTCGAGGAAATACGGGTCCATCGACATTTCAGAGTAGTTATCACCCTGAAGCTTCATGCCGTCGAGGTATTGATTGGTATTAACCGTTGTAGAAGTGGTGAAACCGCGAATGGACACCACATCATAAGTCGTGGAGCTGCCGCGAGTGGAGAACACACCCGGCGTATAGGCCAGCGCTTCTTTCACCGTCGCGGGCTGCTTCATGTCCATTTCGGCACGTGTCACCACCGAAATAGACTGCGGCGTCTTTTCAATCGGCGTGTCGGTTTTGGTGGCGGTGGCGGAGTGTTTCGCCGCGATGGTTGCCGCCGGGCCCCACGCGCTTTCCTGTGCGACCGGTGCGGCCGTCACGGTAATGGTTTCTTCTTTCGCGGGGGTTGCAGCCTGTGCGCTGACAGACATGCCGCTGACCGCTGTGGCTATTACCAGTGCGAGTTTGCGCACGGAGGTATTAATTGGCTGAGCAGTGTTAGGACGCGCCATGAGTCTTCTCTGATGATATTGAATGAATGATAACGTAAACGAGAATTATTATTATGCCGCAGAATAATAGGCGAAACGCAGAAGGCATAGCAAGCGGAATACGCCCCTACCAGAATTGAGGGTTTAAAAAATAACCTGATGGTAAGTAGGGAGTTAAAAGAAGGTTAAGCCGAGGTTCAAATAAACCCCCCACCCGAGTGGATGAGGGGTAAGGTCTTAATTACCGCCAAACATATCTTTAATCCAGCCCGCGACACCGTCGCTTTTTTCCTGCTGCGCAGGTTGTTGCTGCTGTTGCGGTTGCTGTTGTTGCGGTTGCTGTTGTTGCGGCTGCTGTTGCTGCTGCGTTGAGCCGCTGAACGGATTCGCGTCCTGCTGCTGTTGCTGCATCGCCTGGCTCTGCTGGCAGAGCTGACCCGGATCGGTGGTCCAGACAGGAAGCTGGCGCATACCACCGCCACCGCAGATAAAGTTGCCGTTTTCGTCGACGCCCATGTTGACGATATCTTCCGGCGGAGTCAGATCCAGTGGGATCGGCGACTCGTTGGCAAGATAGCGCTGGTAAATGGACATCGCGCCGCTGGCCCCGTACAGCTTGGTCGGCTGGTTGTTATCGCGACCGACCCAGGTGATGACCACTTCACGTCCGTCAACCCCGGCAAACCAGGTATCGACGTTGTTGTTGGTGGTCCCGGTTTTCCCCGCCAGATGCAGGTTCGGGTACTTCGCACCCAGTTGGCGACCCGTACCACGCTGCACAACCTGCTGCATGGTCCACAGCGTCATGTACGCCGCCTGAGCCGGAACAGCACGTTCAGCCTGCGGATAGCTCTGGTACAGCACGGTGCCATCTTCAGCAATCACCGAACGCAGCGCGGAGAGCGGCGCACGGTTACCGCCGCTGGCGATGGTCTGGAACGCCTGCGCCACTTCGATTGGCGTCAGGTTCAGCGCCCCCAGAATCATCGCCGGAACCGGATGCAGCTGCTCTTTCGGCACACCCAGTTTCTGCCAGGTATCAGTGATCGCTGGCAGACCCAGCGCCATTCCAAGATTAACCGTTGGTACGTTCATCGAACGGGTCAGCGCGTCCACCAGCATTACCTGACCGCTAAAGCGCTTATCATCGTTCTGCGGCGACCATGTCTGGCCGTTCGACAGATGAATAGTGACTGGCGCATCGGCAATCCAGGTATTCAGGCGGTAGGTATTCGCCTGACTCAGCGCGGTCAGATAGGTCGCTGGTTTTGCCAGAGAACCAATCGAACGACGCGCCTGCATCGCGCGGTTATAGCCCGCATACTGCGGTTCCGCGCCGCCAACCATGGCCCGCACTTCACCGGTCATACGGTCAACAATGACCATCGCGGTTTCAAGATCGTTCAGCTTGCGCTGTTTCTTGAGCACCGGAATGCCTTCAGTAGCGGCTTTTTCAGCGGCATCCTGCGCAACGGAATCGAAGGTGGTAAAGATTTTCACACCGGAAAGATCTTTCACTTTATCGCCGAGCTTAGCCTGCAACTCCTGACGCACCATCTGCATAAATGCTGGCTGCGGTGAAATGACGCCGCCGCGCGGCTGCACACCCAGAGGGCGCGCGCTCAGCATGTCGTACAGCTCCTGATCGATAACATTCTGCTGTTGCAGCAGACGCAGGACCAGATTACGACGCTCCAGCGCCAGTTTAGGGTTACGCCACGGATTATAAATTGACGCGCCTTTCACCATGCCCACCAGCAGTGCCTGCTGGTCAAGGCTCAGCTCTTCCACCGGGCGGCCAAAGTAGTACAGGCTCGCCAGCGGGAAGCCGCGGATCTCATTATCACCGCTCTGACCGAGATAAACCTCGTTCATGTACAGCTCAAGAATACGGTCTTTGCTGTAACGGGCATCCATGATCAACGCCATGTACGCTTCGTTGGCTTTACGCCAGTAGGAGCGTTCGCTGGAGAGGAACAGGTTTTTCACCAGCTGCTGAGTCAGGGTACTTGCCCCTTGCACCGTGCGGCCCGCCGTCAGGTTCGCCAGCACAGCACGCCCCATCGAGTAGAAGCTTATCCCGTCGTGCTCGTAGAAATGACGGTCTTCGGTGGCGATCAGCGTGTCGATCAACAGATCCGGGAAACCGCTGCGCGGCACAAACAGACGCTGTTCACCGTTCGGCGACGACATCATGGTTATCAGACGCGGATCAAGACGGAAGAAACCGAACTGGCGGTTGTTCTCCATATTGGTAATCGAGTCCAGACGATCGCCATCGAAGGTCAGACGCGCACGCACCTGTCCTTCTTTACTGTCCGGGAAATCAAACGGACGACGAATCATCTCGATGCTATTGGCCTGCACGGTAAACTCGCCTGGACGGGTCATCGCCGTCACCTGGCGGTACTGCGTGGCCGTCAGCAGACGCACCATCTCGTTCTTGCTGACCGACATATCCGGTTCGAGGTTCACCATCCGACCGTAGACCGCCGCGGGCAGTTGCCACACTTTACCGTCAATACGGGCGCGGATTTTCTGGTCCAGATAGACGCCGTAAATGGCCATCAGTACCGCAAAGACGATACCGATTTTTACCAGCAGCCAGAACCAGCCGTACTTGCGACGCGGCTTCTTGCCCTTACCTTTTCCATTACGCGGCATCGGCTCTTCATCCTCATCTTCGTAATCATCGTCGTCGTACTCTTCGTCCCTGAGACGACGACGGCTAACCTTTTGCTTAGCCGGACGCGCAGGCTTGCCTTTACGTCCAATCGGCTCGCGGTCATTCCCCGCCATACTTTTTCTCCGCTAAATTCAGGCGTAAGCGCCTGATTCTCTTTTCTTTCACGCAATGTTGAAAGAAGAAACCTCTCAATTTACTGTTTGTGCCCTCTCCTTTTCGGGAGAGTTTACGAATACTTCTTCGTGCGTCGGGTCGGCGCGGTGTTGGCCGGATCGTCAGGCCAGACATGTTTCGGATAGCGCCCTTTCATCTCTTTTTGCACTTCGCGGTACGCGCCTGCCCAAAACGCGCTCAGATCGCGCGTAATTTGCAATGGCCTCTGTGCCGGAGACAACAGCTCCAGCACCAGCGCCACGCGGCCCTCAGCGATGGTCGGCGTAGTCGCCTCGCCGAACATTTCCTGCATTCTCACCGACAGCACCGGCGGATTATCCGCATCATATCGCAGCGCAATCCGACTTCCGGTCGGCACAGTGTAATGCGTGGGTAACGAACTCACCAGACGTTGTCGCAATGACCACGGCAACAGCCCCTGTAATGCGTCGGTGACATTCAGCGCCTTCAGGGCTTTGAGCGAATGGACACCGCTCATGTGTGGCAGCAGCCAGCTTTCCAGCCCGGCCAGCAGCGCCTCGTCATCGACCACAGGCCACTCCTCTTCCGGCAGCCAACGTGCGGCGCACTGAATACGCAAGCGTAGCTGTTCCGCCTCCGGCGTCCAGTTGAGAATGCTTAGGCCTTTGTCCCGAATGCCGTTGAGCATCGCCTGATGCAGTTCGTCTTCCGACGGTTTCGCCAGCGGCTGGACCTTCACCGTCAGCTGGCCGATACGGCTACGCCGCCAGGCTTTCAGCGTCCCCTGCTGTTCATCCCATTCGATGGTGTCGGACTGGGTCAGAAGCTGGGGGCATTCTGCCACCAGCGCGTCAATGTCCAGCGCCATCGCCTGCAAAATTCGGGCATCGGGCGACTGGCTTCCCTGTAACAACAGCGGCGCTATCAGCCATTCGTGTCGCCCCAGCGCATCGTCGGCATCGAGCATCGCGCCCATACCATTCGCCAGTTGATAACGGCCTTCCTGGCCGCGACGACGGGCGATGCGATCGGCAAAACCGTGCGCCAGTAAGACACTGATGCGCCCGGCATCCGGCGTACCGGCAGGCGTGCCCAGCCGCTGGATAAGCGCCCTGACGCGCTGCTGCCAGTTGGGCTGATTGCGCGAAAACGCCATGCTCAGGTCAGCATTACCGCCGCGCGGAGGTTCTTCCAGAACGGCGGCCAGCTTCGCCGCCGTCGCCACGTCGTCCGCCGTTTTGGCGGCAACCAGCATCGCCGCCAGACGCGGATCGTTGCCGAGCGTCGCCATTTGCTGGCCCTGCGCGGTGAGCCGTTTGCCGTCGTACGCACCCAACTGAGTCAGTAATGTGCGGGCTGCCGCCAGATGGATAGCGGGCGGTTGATCCAGCCAGTTCAGCTGCGCCGGATCCTGACATCCCCATTGCAACAGTTCGAGCACCAGCCCGCCCAGGTCGCTTTGCAGAATTTCTGGCTCCCCCTGCGCCGCGGCGCGTTCGGCCTGCTCTTTCCCCAGCAGATGCAGACAAATGCCCGGCTCCAGACGCCCGGCGCGGCCCGCACGCTGGGTCATCGACGCCTGGCTGACGCGCTGGGTGACCAGGCGCGTCAGGCCGGTTCGCGGGTCAAAACGCGCCACCCGTTCCTGCGCACAGTCGACCACCAGCCGGATGCCTTCGATGGTCAGGCTGGTCTCGGCAATATTCGTCGCCAGCACCACTTTGCGGGTGCCCTTTTCCGCCGGAAGAATCGCTTTGCGCTGGTCGTTTAACGACAGCGCCCCGTACAGCGGGCAGAGCACCACATCAGTGCCGACGCGCGTAGCCAGCTGCTCCTGCACGCGCTGGATTTCACCCACGCCGGGTAAAAACAGCAGCAGTGAGCCGGGTTCATTACGCAGCAGTTCGGCAGTCGCCATCGCCACCGCTTCGTCAAAACGCTGATGGGTCGGGAGCGCCTGATAGCGGCGTTCAACCGGATAAGCCCGACCTTCGGAAGCGATCACCGGCGCGTCAGGCAGCAGGGTTTGCAGGCGGGCGTTATCCAGCGTCGCCGACATAATTAATAGTTTTAGATCGTCACGCAGCCCCTGCTGGACATCAAGCAGCAGCCCCAGCGCCAAATCCGCTTGCAGGCTGCGCTCATGAAATTCATCGAGGATAACCAGCCCGACGCCGCTCAGTTCAGGATCGTGCTGGAGAGTGCGGGTCAGGATGCCCTCGGTCACCACCTCAAGGCGGGTGTTTTTGCCGACGCAGGTTTCACCCCGCATCCGATAGCCAACGGTGTTGCCCGGTTTTTCGTTCAGCAGTTCCGCCAGCCGCTGAGCAACGTTCCGCGCCGCCAACCTGCGCGGTTCCAGCAGAATAATTTTGCCGTCAATGCCCCCCGCGTGCAGGATTTGCAACGGTAGCCAGGTGGATTTACCGGCACCGGTGGGTGCGTTTAACAGCACCTGCGGCGCGGCATTCAGCGCCTGAATAAGTTCGGGAAGGACAACGGCGACCGGCAATGACGACACAAAGGACTCCAGGGGGTGACTTTAAATGGCCCGGCATTGTAGCATTGCGCCAAATCATTACCGAGCCCCTGGCATGCCCGAACCCAAAAGACTGTTTTTCGCTCTTGAGCTCCCCGACGACGTTCAGCAACAGATCATCCACTGGCGGGCCGCGAATTTTCCGCCCGACTGCGGTCGCCCAATTGCCGCGGCGAATTTGCATCTGACGCTGGCGTTTCTCGGGGACGTCAGTGCAGAAAAACAGCGGGCGCTGGCGGCGATGGCTGGACGCATCCGCCAGCCGGGTTTTACCCTGGATCTCAACGATGCCGGGCAATGGCTGCGTTCACAGGTGGTGTGGCTTGGCACGCGCCAGCCGCCGCGCGGGGTGCTACAGCTAGCCAATATGCTGCGCTCACAGGCCGCACGCAGCGGCTGTTATCAAAGCCCGCAGCCGTTTCATCCCCATATCACGCTGCTGCGCAATACGGCCCATGCGGTGCCGATCCCCGCGCCGGGGTTCAGCTGGCAGGTGCCTGTCAGCAGCTTCGCGCTCTTCCGTTCTGACTACGCCCGGGGACGCACCCGATATACCCGCCTTGAGCGCTGGACACTCAACGAATAAAGGGAAATTATGCAATTCTTACCGCCGCTTAAACCCGCCCGTCTGATCAAACGCTATAAACGCTTTCTCGCCGATGTCGTGACTGCCGAGGGAGAAGAATTTACCCTGCACTGCGCCAATACCGGGGCGATGACCGGTTGCGCCACGCCGGGCGATACCGTCTGGTACTCAACGTCGGACAGCAAAGCGCGCAAATATCCGCATACCTGGGAAGTGACTGAGACCCAAACCGGGGCCTTTATTTGTGTTAACACGTTACGGGCCAATCAGCTGGTAAAAGAGGCGATCGCGTCAGACGTTATTTCGGAACTTAAAGGCTATAGCGTGTTGAAAAGTGAAGTGAAATATGGCGAAGAACGCAGCCGTATTGATTTCATGTTACAGGCAGACGATCGCCGCAACTGCTATATTGAAGTGAAATCGGTAACCTTAGCCGAAAGAGAGTATGGTTACTTCCCCGATGCAGTCACTGAACGGGGTCAGAAGCATTTGCGAGAGTTGATGGGCGTGGCGGCCTCAGGCGATCGTGCCGTGGTGTTATTTGCGGTACTTCACTCTGCCATTACCCGTTTTTCACCCGCGCGCCATATCGATCCAAAGTACGCGCAGTTGTTGAATGAGGCACAAAACAAGGGGGTCGAAATTCTGGCTTATAAAGCGGAACTTTCTGCCGATAATATCACTCTGAAAGAGCCGTTGCCCGTGGTGTTATCACCGGTATCAATGGTTGAGTAATAAATGTGCTGGTCGCGTGCGCAAATACGCTTTTCCTCACAGGGTTGTCAAGTCTAACGTTTAGACAATTGCTATCCTGAAAAGCATCTGCTATTTATAGCGGCCTGATTTTTCCCCCACATGGGGATCGATAGTGCGTGTTAAGGAGAAGCAACATGCAAGAAGGGCAAATCCGTAAAACATCGTCCCTGAGTATTCTCGCCATCGCTGGGGTGGAGCCATACCAAGAGAAGCCGGGTGAAGAGTATATGAACGAAGCCCAGCTGTCTCACTTCAAGCGTATTCTTGAAGCGTGGCGTAACCAACTCAGGGATGAAGTTGATCGTACCGTAACTCATATGCAGGATGAAGCAGCGAACTTCCCGGACCCGGTGGACCGTGCCGCGCAGGAAGAAGAGTTCAGCCTCGAACTGCGTAACCGTGACCGCGAGCGTAAGCTGATCAAGAAGATCGAAAAAACGCTGAAGAAGGTCGAAGACGAAGATTTCGGCTACTGCGAATCCTGCGGTGTTGAAATCGGTATCCGTCGTCTGGAAGCGCGTCCGACTGCCGACCTGTGCATCGACTGCAAAACGCTGGCGGAAATCCGCGAAAAGCAGATGGCAGGCTAAGTCATCCGTTTCGCATAATACAATTCTGGCGGGAGCATTCTCCCGCCTTATTCTTTTTAGCAATATGGCAAATTCTGATTATATTGGGCGCTTTGCTCCCTCCCCGTCTGGCGAACTCCACTTCGGCTCATTGATTGCTGCCCTCGGCAGTTATTTGCAGGCCCGTGCCCGTCAGGGAAAGTGGTTAGTGCGTATTGAAGATATTGATCCCCCCCGTGAAGTTCCCGGTGCCGCACACACGATTCTGCGTCAGCTGGAACATTATGGTTTGCATTGGGATGGCGACGTGCTGTGGCAGTCACAGCGCCATGACGCCTATCGGGAACGCCTCGCCTGGCTGCATGACCAAGGGCTGAGCTATTACTGCACCTGCACACGGGCTCGTATTCAACGTGTGGGCGGCCTGTACGATGGCCATTGCCGCGCCCTGCATCTCGGCCCGCATAATGCAGCGGTGCGTTTACATCAAACCCGGCCCGTGCTGCAATTTAACGACAAGCTGCGCGGGACCGTTGTGACCAATGAACCGCTGGCGCGGGAAGATTTTATTATTCATCGTCGCGATGGATTATTTGCCTACAATCTTGCTGTAGTGGTCGACGATCATGTTCAGGGCGTGACGGAAATCGTGCGCGGCGCGGATTTAATCGAGCCGACGGTACGGCAAATTTCGCTGTACCAACATTTCGGCTGGCCGGTGCCGGACTATATTCATCTGCCGCTGGCGCTGAATAGCGACGGCAACAAGCTGTCAAAACAAAACCATGCCCCCGCATTATCGACCGGCGACCCGCGTCCGGAATTAATCCGGGCATTACAGTTTCTTAATCAGACTATTGTTAATGAGTGGCAGGACATGACGCTCGAAGATCTGCTGGAAAATGCGGTGGCAAACTGGAACCTTTCGGCTGTCGCCAAAATACGGCATTCTCAAATGCGTCACGCTGAGCTATGATTAGCCGCTATTTTTTGTCCTCACGACTTCCGACTGACACGAAAACCGAGGTGCAACATTTTTACCCGAGTCGCTAATTTTTGCCGTAAGGTGCTAACCCGTGAAGAAACCGGGGCTGAAACCGTTGATGCAAAACCAGAAATGACGGTCATCCCGCGTGAACAGCACGCTATTTCCCGCAAAGATATCAGTGAAAATGCCCTCAAGGTGCTCTACCGTCTGAACAAAGCGGGCTACGAGGCCTATCTCGTCGGCGGTGGCGTGCGCGATTTGCTGCTGGACAAAAAACCAAAAGATTTTGACGTGACCACCAGCGCCACGCCGGAACAGGTGCGTAAGCTGTTCCGCAACTGCCGTCTGATTGGTCGCCGTTTCCGCCTGGCTCACGTGATGTTTGGCCCGGAAATTATTGAAGTCGCCACCTTCCGCGGCCATCACGATGGTTCCCCGGACGATCGCGCCACCTCGCAGCGTGGGCAAAACGGCATGCTGCTGCGCGATAACATTTTCGGCTCAATCGAAGAAGATGCCCAGCGTCGCGACTTCACCATCAACAGCCTTTACTACAGCGTGGCCGACTTTACCGTTCGCGATTACGTCGGCGGAATGCGTGACTTGCAGGATGGCGTGATTCGCCTGATTGGCAATCCGGAAACCCGCTACCGTGAAGATCCGGTCCGGATGCTGCGTGCGGTGCGCTTTGCTGCCAAGCTGAATATGCGTATCAGCCCGGATACCGCCGAGCCTATCCCACGCCTGGCTACCCTCATCAACGACGTGCCACCGGCGCGTCTGTTTGAAGAATCACTGAAGCTGTTGCAGGCAGGCTACGGGTTTGAAACCTATAAGCTGCTGCGTGAATACAGCCTGTTCCAGCCGCTGTTCCCGACCATCACCCGCAACTTCACCGAAAACGGTGATAGCCCAATGGAACGCATTCTCAGCCAGGTGCTGAAAAACACCGATAACCGCATTCATAACGATATGCGCGTTAATCCGGCGTTCCTGTTTGCGGCGATGTTCTGGTATCCGCTGCTGGAAACCGCTCAGCGCATTGCCCAGGAAAGCGGGCTGGCCTATTTCGACGCTTTCGCGTTGGCGATGAACGACGTGCTCGACGAAGCCTGCCGTTCGCTGGCGATCCCGAAACGTATCACCAGCCTGGTGCGTGACATCTGGCAGCTTCAGCTGCGCATGTCGCGTCGTCAGGGCAAACGCGCCTGGAAGCTGATGGAGCATCCTAAATTCCGCGCCGCCTACGATCTGCTGGCCCTGCGCGCAGAAGCCGAAGGCAACCACGAACTGCAACGTCTGACGCAGTGGTGGGGTGAGTTCCAGGTGGCTGCACCACCGGCGCAAAAAGACATGCTCAACGGTCTGGATGAAGAGCCTGCTGCGCGTCGTCGCCATCGTCGCCCTCGCAAACGCGCCCCACGTCAGGGTGGCGCTGCGTGACACGCGTTTATATCGCCGTCGGCAGCAATTTGGCCTCACCGCTCAATCAGGTGAATGCCGCCCTTGCTGCTCTCGGCGAGATCCCGCACACCACCGTGGTGGCGGTTTCGTCGTTTTACCGCACGCCACCGCTCGGCCCGCAGGACCAGCCTGATTATCTCAACGCCGCCGTGGCGCTGGAGACCGTACTGGCCCCGGAAATTCTGCTGGATAACACTCAGCATATTGAACTTCAGCAAGGCCGGGTACGCAAAGCCGAACGCTGGGGCCCGCGCACGCTGGACCTCGACATCATGCTGTTTGGCGACCTCACCCTGAACAGCGACCGCCTGACCGTGCCGCATTACGACATGCACAACCGCGGATTTATGCTGTGGCCGCTGGCAGAAATCGCACCAGACCTCATTTTCCCCGACGGCACCCCGCTGACGACCCTGCTGCAACGCCTCGATTGCTCAAAACCTGCTCACTGGTAAATTTCAAAGTCATTGCCCACCTGAATGTGACTGATACAATGCCGCTAGATTCGGCTTTCGTTATCAGGAAACGCTATGAAACCCACCACTATCTCTCTGTTGCAGAAATGCAAACAGGAAAAGAAACGCTTCGCCACCATCACCGCCTATGATTTCAGCTTTGCGAAACTGTTCGCCGATGCCGGAATTGACGTCATGCTGGTGGGTGATTCATTGGGTATGACGGTCCAGGGACACGACTCCACGCTGCCAGTCACGGTAGAGGATATTGCTTATCACACCCGCGCCGTGCGCCGGGGTGCGCCTAACTGTCTGCTGCTCGCGGACCTGCCGTTTATGGCCTACGCCACGTCGGAGCAGGCGTTTGAGAACGCTGCCGTGGTGATGCGTGCGGGCGCTAATATGGTGAAACTCGAAGGCGGGGCCTGGCTTGCGCCAACGGTCAAAATGCTGGCGGAACGTGCCGTGCCGGTGTGTGGTCATCTCGGCCTGACGCCGCAATCAGTGAACGTCTTTGGTGGCTATAAAGTTCAGGGCCGTGGCGATGCCGCGCAAATCCTGTTTGACGATGCGCTGGCGCTGGAAGCCGCAGGCATTCAACTCCTGGTACTGGAATGCGTCCCGGTCGCACTGGCCAAACGCATCACCGAAGCGTTAACCATTCCGGTTATTGGCATCGGGGCAGGCAACGTCACCGACGGACAAATTCTGGTCATGCACGACGCGTTCGGTATTACCGGCGGTCATATTCCTAAGTTTGCAAAAAATTTCCTGACCGATTCGGGCGACATGCGCGCCGCAGTGCGGCAGTATATTGCCGAGGTCGAATCCGGGATCTATCCGGGCGAAGAACACAGTTTCCATTAAGGAGTTTGTTGTGCTGATTATCGAAACCCTGCCGCTGCTGCGCCAGCATATCCGTCGTCTGCGTCAGGAAGGTAAGCGCATTGCGCTGGTGCCGACCATGGGCAACCTGCACGATGGCCATATGAAGCTGGTTGATGAAGCCAAAGCTGCCGCCGATGTGGTGGTGGCCAGTATCTTCGTGAACCCGATGCAGTTCGACCGCGCTGACGATCTGGCTCGCTACCCGCGCACTTTGCAGGAAGACAGCGAGAAGCTGAACAAGCGTAAAGTGGACTTTGTGTTCGCCCCTGCCCCAGCCGATATCTATCCGCAGGGCACGGATACCCAGACCTTTGTCGACGTGCCGGGCATTTCAACGATGCTCGAAGGTGCCAGCCGTCCGGGCCATTTCCGCGGCGTGTCGACCATCGTCAGCAAACTGTTTAACCTGGTGCAGCCTGACGTTGCCTGTTTTGGGGAGAAAGATTTCCAGCAGCTGGCGCTGATCCGCAAGATGGTGGCCGATATGGGCTATGACATCGATATCATCGGCGTGCCAACGGTGCGGGCGAAGGACGGTCTGGCGCTCAGTTCGCGCAATGGGTATCTCACCAACGACCAGCGTAAAATCGCGCCAGGCCTGAGCAAAGTGATGAATGCCATGGCCGAAAAACTGCTGGCGGGTGAACGGGATTTGGACGAGATGGTAGCCCTGGCGGGACAGGATCTTAATGAGAAAGGTTTCCGCGCCGACGACATTCAGATTCGCGATGCCGACACGCTGCTGGAGCTGTCGGCGTCCAGTAAACGCGCGGTTATCCTGATGGCGGCATGGCTGGGTCAGGCGCGTCTGATCGACAATAAGACGGTCGAATTAAGCCAGTAGACACACCTTGAGAAACGGGCAATACTGCCATCATTCTGGTGAATATATCCCCTCACTCCGACCCTCTCCCTAAGTGGAGAGGGAGAAAACAGCAACAAAGGTAACGTTATGATTCGCACTATGCTGCAGGGCAAGCTTCACCGCGTGAAAGTCACTCATGCGGATCTGCATTATGAAGGCTCTTGCGCCATCGACCAGGATTTCCTCGACGCCGCCGGTATTCTTGAAAACGAAGCCATTGATATCTGGAATGTGAACAACGGCAAGCGTTTCTCCACCTATGCGATTGCCGCAGAACGTGGCTCGAAAATCATCTCGGTGAACGGCGCGGCGGCACACAATGCCGACGTGGGCGATATCGTGATTATCGCCAGCTTCGTCACTATGTCTGACGCCGAGGCACGCACCTGGCGTCCAAACGTGGCCTATTTTGAAGGCGATAACGAAATGAAGCGCACGGCGAAAGCCATCCCGGTTCAGGTCGCGTAAATATTACCCCTGCGGCTGATTGCTGATCAGCCGCGACATTGTGTCTAACGAATCCGTTCTTAAGATGTACAGCCGTTTGAGTAAGAACGGATTATCCCCCGGTTTCACCTTCCCTTTCACCGTCGTCACCGCCATATGAAAACCAGCGTCATTCGCTGCCTGCAATGCCGTGGTGTTATAGCCGCCAAACGGATAGGACAGATACAGCACGTGCGGATTGAACTGGCTCAGCGCGCGACGGGAACGCTCGAAATCAAACAGAAGGTTGTGATAACTGCGGCTGAGCAATATCGGCTGTCGATGACCATCCACGCGATGCAAAAAGTGGGTGTGCGACTGCACATCAAACACGTCCTGAATCTGTTCCAGTTCTGAAAAGCTCATAAACTGCAGCGATCTCGGAGCCCACTTCTGTGGATGGCGCTTGATACGCGACGAGATAACAAACGCCGTGGCCCTGAAACCATACTCTTTCAGCACCGGGTACGCATAGCGATTGACTGACTTCAGACCATCATCGAAGGTGATCACCACCGCGCGGGCGGGTAAATTCATTTTATTGCGGATATACCCTTCCAGCTGGTACATCGTCAGGGTGGTGTAATCCCTGTCGCGCAGCCAGGTCATCTGGTTACTAAACGCGCGTACCGAGGTGGTGGTCGAGGTGTGACGGAAGCGGGTGTTCTCTTCGTCGCGAAGAATGTGATGGTAGGTCAGGATGGGGATGCCGTCATCCTGCTGGGCATCAAGGCTGCTGACCCACGCCAGCCGGTTGCCGATGCGAATTTGATACCAGGTCTGATGCAGGCCGTCCTGGAGTTTGCTGCTAATCGGATAGCGTAGATTGGCGGCCAGCACGCCAAACTGGGCGCTGCTGGCATTCGGCGCGGTGTACATCGGCGTAGCCCGCCAGGTGATAAGATTCTGATTGCTCAGCGGCTTGTTCAGATCACCGAGGCTGTCTTTTACCTGCTGAGTGCCCTGCACCGGTTCGAGGTGCCCCTTATCAATAAAGCCGGTGCCAAAACCGAAGCTGAATTCGTCATAATCGGCATCGGTGGGCACCACCGCGAGGATTTGCCCGGCGCGCACGTTGCCAACGGTGATCACGTCATTGCCCACCTGCGCCCAAATGATGGCGTTTTCAGTGGTTTGCATATAGCGGACAGGCTGTCCGTGCTGGCTCAGCAGACTGGCAAAGACACTGCCGGAGAGAAAAAGTAAAAAGGAGACGATAACGCGAATCAACATGCACTCTAACCGATGCGATAAATCAGCCGGTAGTTTAACAAAAGTAGGGTCAATACCAATGGTTAATTCGCATACAGGTCATGCAGCAGAACAAACGGGGGATTTTTTTGCTGTTGGTGCCAAAGACTGCTGACGTCAGGTGAACCCCGCTCGACGATCGTATTGCGAAACGCCTCGCTGCTGAGCGTTTCACGCAGCGGCAGCATACTCTCGATCAGCGGATAGCTGATGCCCGTGATGACTTCACAGTGTGAATGTTTATGACTCATCAGCGCGGCAACACGATACGGCGCATCCCCGGCGCTGTCGGTCAGAAAAATCACCCCATCGCCGCTGTCGGTTTCATGCAGCGCATCACACATCATCCGGCTTAGCATATTGGTGCTGAGCCCACGCCAAAAGCTCACCGCCCGACATTGGGGCAGTGTTCCATACTTCTTTTCGAGTTGATCCAGCAGCGCCTGCGCCCGATCGTCATGACAGGTAATGACCCAACCCAACATAGTCCAGCTCCTAAGCAGGCAAGTAGTTTAGCGGAGTGAAAGTTGAGGAGGGGTGCGATCGATCAAGGTTTGGTTGGCCGGGCGCAGAGTACGGCCCGGCCAAAAGAGAGGCTTAGCTGCGCAGCCCGCGACCGCGCTGGATGAGATACCAGCAGGTAGCATAAAACGCGACGATAAATACCACCAGTACGCCAACGGTGGTGAACAGCGGCACGTCGGAGATACCGAGGAAGCCGAAGCGGAAGCCGCTTATCATGTACACAATCGGGTTCAGATGTGACAGCGCCTGCCAGAACGGCGGCAGCAGCGTCAGGGAATAGAACACCCCGCCGAGGTAGGTCAGCGGCGTCAGCACGAAGGTCGGGATCAGGCTGATATCATCAAACGTTTTGGCAAACACCGCATTCAGCAGACCCGCCAGTGAGAACAGGATAGCCGTCAGCAGCAGGGTCAGCCCAACGAACAGCCAGGAGTGAACCTGGAACGGGACGAAGAACAGCGAAATGGCAGTGACCAGCACCCCGACACACAGCCCGCGCGCCACGCCGCCGCCGACGTAACCGGCGATCACTACATGCGTCGGCACCGGGGCCACCAGCAACTCTTCAATATTGCGCTGGAACTTGGCGCTGAAGAACGAAGAGGCGACGTTGGCGTAGGCGTTGGTGATCACCGCCATCATGATCAGGCCCGGCACAATGAACTGCATGTAGGTAAAGCCATGCATTTCGCCGATCCGAGAACCAATCAGGTTACCGAAGATGATGAAATAGAGGGTCATGGTAATGACCGGTGGCACCAGGGTCTGAATCCAGATCCGCATAAAGCGGTTAATTTCTTTGGCCCAGATACTTTTCAGCGCCACCCAATACAGCTGCATCATGCCTGTTCTCCTGACGTAGTGTGAACCAGCGTGACGAACAGCTCTTCCAGACGGTTAGCCTTGTTACGCATACTTAATACCTGCACGCCCTGCTCACTCAGCTGTGCAAAGACGCTGTTGATCCCCTGCTCGCGCAGCACTTCCACTTCAAGCGTGGAGGTATCGACCAGACGGTACTGATACCCTTCCAGCTTCGGCAGCGGGCTTTTCGCCGCGAGGTCGAGGATGAAGGTTTCCGACTTCAGCTTTGACAACAGGTTTTTCATCGAGGTGTTTTCCACCAGCTCGCCGTGCTGGATAATGCCGATGTTACGGCACAGCATTTCTGCTTCTTCCAGATAGTGGGTGGTAAGAATAATGGTGGTGCCTTTATCGTTGAGATCTTTGAGGAAGCTCCACATCGAACGACGCAGTTCAATGTCTACACCCGCCGTTGGCTCATCAAGGATCAGCAATTTCGGCTCATGCATCAGCGCGCGGGCAATCATCAGACGACGCTTCATGCCGCCGGATAGCATCCGCGCACGTTCGTTGCGTTTTTCCCACAGATCGAGCTGCTTCAGGTATTTTTCGCTGCGGGCAACCGCTTCTTTGCGTTCAACGCCGTAGTAACCGGCCTGGTTGACAACAATCTGCTGCACCGTTTCAAACGGGTTGAAGTTGAACTCCTGCGGCACCAGACCGAGCTGACGCTTAGCGTTAACCACGTCTTTCGCGAGATCGTAGCCAAAGACGTTCACCTGACCGGAAGTTTTGTTCACCAGCGAGCTGATAATCCCGATTGTCGTGGATTTTCCCGCACCGTTGGGGCCCAGCAGCGCATAAAAGTCCCCGGCTTCGACCGTCAGGTCAATGCCACGCAGCGCCTGAACGCCGCCCGGGTAGGTCTTTTTAAGCTGTTTCAATTCAAGTGCAATGGTCATTCAATGTCTCTTATTAAATTCTTGCAATCGATGTATGGTTTTAAATAAAGCCGAGTTGACCTATATTAGCGCAACGCACTTACTTGGTTACAGGTCATTAACTTCCATGAAAGACATAGATACACTCATCAGCAATAATGCACTATGGTCAAAGATGCTGCATGAAGAGGATCCTGGTTTCTTTGAGAAACTGGCACAGGCGCAGAAACCGCGCTTTCTATGGATTGGATGCTCCGACAGTCGCGTTCCTGCTGAACGTCTGACGGGTCTTGAGCCGGGTGAACTGTTCGTTCACCGTAACGTAGCAAACCTGGTGATTCACACCGACTTAAACTGCCTGTCTGTGGTGCAATATGCGGTTGATGTGTTGGAAGTCGAACACATTATCATTTGCGGTCACTACGGCTGCGGCGGCGTGCAGGCAGCGGTTGAGAACCCGGAACTGGGTCTGATCAACAACTGGCTGCTGCACATTCGCGACATCTGGTTCAAACACAGCTCCCTGCTCGGCGAAATGCCGCAGGAACGTCGCCTTGATACCCTGTGCGAACTGAACGTTATGGAGCAGGTTTATAACCTCGGCCACTCGACTATCATGCAGTCTGCCTGGAAACGCGGGCAGAAAGTGAATATTCACGGCTGGGCTTACGGCATTCACGACGGCCTGCTGCGTGACCTCGACGTCACCGCGACTAACCGCGAAAGCCTGGAGCAGGGTTACCGCAAAGCGATTTCCAACCTCCATACCCGCCACATTAATCACAAATAAATCAGTAAAAAATGCCCGGTCTCACCGGGCAATTTTTTATTCGTCGAGGGGCACCACTTTCCCGACATACGGCAGATGGCGATAACGCTGCGCGTAATCAATGCCATACCCCACCACAAATTCATCAGGAATCGAGAAGCCCACAAACTCGACCGGCACCTCAACTTCACGACGCTCTGGTTTATCCAGCAGGGTGCAAATCGCCAGCGATTTCGGACCACGCAGGCTGAGGATTTCACGCACTTTAGAGAGCGTGTTCCCGGAGTCGATAATGTCCTCGACAATCAGCACATCTTTACCGCGGATATCTTCATCGAGATCTTTAAGGATTTTCACATCACGAGTGGTCGACATACCGCTGCCGTAACTGGAAGCCGTCATAAAATCGACTTCATGGGGGACATGTACTTCACGGCACAGGTCCGCCATAAACATAAATGAGCCACGCAGCAGGCCAACCAGCACCATTTCGCTGCCGCTGTCCTGATAATGTTCGGTAATTTGACGGCCCAATTCGGCGATACGTGCTTTGATCTCCGCTTCCGGGATCATCACTTCAACAATATGTTTCATAAAAACCATAACCAACTGTTTTTAAATCTAAAAATACAAACCAATCGGAACGTGAGATGAAATTATTGATACACCGATTGATACACATTAGTTTGCACAGCCTCGCACATACCCACCAGCACGAGAACATCAATTGATTATACCAGCGCACCGACTTCACAGCATCCCAATCTGACTGGCTTAAGTTGCACCTAAAAGCGAAGAGGAAATTTCCGTGCCTAAGTGCCCTTCATGATGTTGAGCGCAAAATAGACAAACAATCATCTTCAAAACATTTATACACTTAAAATCAATCAGTTAATCACATTGTGATGATGCCAATGAATGCGAAAAATTAGCCGTTGCCCACGATGTCAGCACCCCGTGGCAAGGCCACCCCGTCATAAGTATCTTTTCACCTGCCTGTATGGAAGCGCTATCCTGATTCGCTTAAATTCTCTACATTCCGAAATTCGTCTTATCCGTCTTCCGTGGGTGCGACCGGCTGAAAGGCTCCGGGGATTTGCAGCGTGTTATGCATGATGACCACTTCCGGCTCTGGCTGGCGCTGTGCGGGTCTGTCCTGCCAGTATTCGGGGCGGCGGTTCTTCAGCCAGAAAATACAGGCAGTGGTGTCCGGTGGGTAATGACGTATGGTCTGCGTTTTCACCACCTCGCCATTGATAACCCGGATATCGTCCTGTAGGTGCAGATAGCCTGTGGCTTTCTGGTACAACGCTTCCACCCCCCGCGCATCTGCAAACAGCTTGCCCCTTTTTATGGACTGACAAAACTCAGGATATAGTTTCTTCCAGCGGTTTATGCTGCGTTCGTCCACATCAAGCGCGGTGCCCAGCTCTGCATCGGTCGCCCCGAGGCGGCATAGCGTCAGGGCAAGGTGCGCAAATTCTTCACGGTATTTCGTTGGTCTGCTCATTTCTATAGCCTCCCGAGGTCAAGTCTGTAGCGCAGGGCGGCAAAGTAGCGGCTTTCACGCTCCATCATCCGCCAGCATCTTTCCTCAAAGGTGCGCCAGTGCATCCCGTCAGGTTTGGGGAACAGGTGCGGGGCGATAAAAAGGTTATTGATATCGGGTTCGTGTTCACCCCATACGGCGTAACGTTCCTTGCGCATTCGGCGCAACTGGCGGACTTTTGGTGTTTCGCTCTGACAGGCATAGTGCAGATTCAGACACAGGCGGCAGGCTATCGCGCTCAGCGTCCAGTACAGCGCCCCACAGCGCCGGGTGCAGTGTCATCAGAACAGCAAGCCTTTCCCCCTCCAGTGCCGGGTACTCATGTGTGTAATGCCGGGTAACAGGTTTCACCCACAGGCTCATGGTTGACACTCCGCAAAAAACCGATACGAAATCATATGCGAATTTTAGCCGCTTTCGGCATTTTCGGCTTACAGATTCGACGCTCAGGCCAGACGTGGCGCGGCTTACAGGGCAGTGTGTAAAGTGCGAAGAAGGGTGCATTTTTGCACACCAGTGGCTTATCATTATTTAACAATGGGTTAGTGCGGAAAGTGTCAGGTATCTGTTTCGTTTTATACACAAAATCATTCCAGCTCAGGGTCATACAGCGCAATCCCTGTGATGTGTTCTTCGTCTCCCTCGATATCCAGCGTTCTTATCTCAATTCCCAGCGCGTCAGACGCATCCAGTCTGCGGGCCTGTAATTCGTCATACGTTGAGGCGGCCTGCTCTGCATTCACGGCAAGAGGCTGATAGCCTTCCTGTTAATAATCATCATCGCGTGAAAACATCGTGGCTCCGGGGGAAATATTCACTTTCTTGTCTTCATCTGCCCACGCATCAGGAATGACAAACTGCCTGGTCGCTTTCTGATCTGTTGCGCCTGCGTCAATTTTACCGCCCACCAGCACAAGCTCCTCTCTGGCTATCCATTCGTATACAGTCTGACGGCTTACGCCTTTGTGCCGGGCATAGGCGGCTTTGGTCATTAGCATTGGGTTAACCTTCTTTACAGCCATCCAGCTACGTTGAGCATTTTTGTGAAGACGATATGAATTAAGACTACGCCATTTTCCGTAACATATTATTCCTGCACGGTAATTTTGATTAAGTCCTGAGCGATGTATGATGTACGCTGCTTAACCATTTTAAAATTAAGGATAATGGCGTGGGGATGGAAATCATCGGTGACAACACGACTGTCACAAGCATAATGCCAAAAGTGAAAGTCGTTTTCTGCCGTGGAGAGCAGCACAAGTACTGGCTGGAATTCCAGTTTGTAGATGAGAATAACAAGCCTGTTTCCGGGCTGAATGTGCGGCTGGAGTACCCCCCGCTGGCCTCAGCTAAGGAAGTGGCGATAGCGCAAAGTCGCGGCTACCACTACAACCCCACTCCACCACCTAATCCGCCAGCAGGTGTCACCGACGCTCAGGGACTGGTCCGCTTTGATGACCTTTACTGGATCACGGTTGATGTGAAGGTTGATGGTCAGCAACTGGCCGATGAGATGGAGCTACGTCCGCTGGGTGTCCGCCGTAACCCAAACACTCAGCCAATAAGCAACAATATATTTAAACCAGAAACCCGCGATCCTGCATGGCGATCTGATGTGCAGGAAAAAGCAGAAACTGCCGGGCATATTCACCACTATGTGACGATTGGTGAACTTTGCGATCGCCTGCCGGATATTAAAGGCTGGACGGATAGTGAGCCACCAAAGTTTCATTTTCAGCCGGGAAAGTCGTTAAAGGGCACTGAGATAGCGCGGGAGGCACTCGGAAAGCGCCACGTTATCGAAATTTGCCCGTTCCGGGCGTGGGTGATGGGTCTGCACAATACCCATGATTATGACCTTATGAATGGTTATAATCTTGGTATCATGGCTGACCTGGTTTATTCCGCCGAAGCTGAAAATAGCACGATTGATTATTTCTTCCGCCAACAATGCCAGGATTTATCTTGTATCCCTCGATTTTCAGAGTTCCCGTCTTATTTTCATACACTGGCGGTGGATGTACCCTTCAGTGATCGCTATCTGCCTCCCGTATACCTGAACACCGGGCAGGGTGATAACCCCGAAGGGGACACTCGCCTGTTTACGGTAGAGTGTGGTGGTTATGTTTTGGTCGCATGGTGTGGAACCGACAGCCTTTTAAATGCCCTGACTGATGCTTCTTTTGGTCCTAAAAGCTGCCTGCCAGAACTTGCTGGTGCGGGAAATGTTCACGGTGGTTTCCTTGAGGCTTATGAACTGGCAAAAAGAAAATTCGGAGACGAATTGGATGCGGTAAAAATTGCATTGGATAAAAGGAAAGAACTATTTATTTGCGGCCACAGTCTGGGCGGTTCTCTGGCATTGCTCTATGCAGCCGAGATGAAAGCTAATCAACCCGTGTTGTACACCTATGGAATGCCCCGTACTTTCACACGGGCGGCAATGCCATATCTGGACAGCATTACTCACTACCGCCACGTTAATGACAATGATACGGTGCCGCAGGTGCCTATAGATATTGATGTGGATAATTTGTTTTATCAGAAGCTTGGACCGCTGGGTTCAAGGCTTGGTTTCAACTGGCTGGCGGTGTCCGTTGCTGGTTTACCCGTGTCACTCTGGCAGAAAGATATGGAACTACAACTGGGAATTGAGCTGAAGAAAGATCCATACTGGCATCACGGTAACACCGTTATTTTCTTCCAGGCACAACAAGGTTCTATGAAGCTAACTGGCCCTGGTCAAAAAAGCCTGGTCGATGGTCAGATGTACACCCCGCATTATGCTCATGTGAAGCTTTTTCTGGTGCCTGCCCTGAATGATGAATGCCTGAAATCAACCGGGGAACACCAGGCTGCATTTATCCAGTGTCTGAACCCGGCTAGCCTTGAGAAGGTCTTTCCGAAAAATACGAATCCTGCGCTGGATGGCCTTGTTTCCAATCCCCTGAGCCATTCGATGGCACATCGTTATCTGCCTTACATCCACAATCAGGTTCTGGAACTGGCAGACCCTGAACTTCCCATGAGTCGAAAGGAAATGCGGGAGCGATTTAAAGAAGAAGTGGACAAAGGCGCTTCACAAAATGCGAATGAAGATGAGGTTAAACGAAATCGTGAGTTTCTGGCTCTTCAGGACATGTTGCCGATAGCCCTGCAACGGACGCAGAGCGAAGAAACGGGGAAAAACTCACTTATTCGCTTTGCAGCAGCCACGGAGGAAGACGTTGAATTTTCCAGATAAAACAAAAATTGCTGTCATCCTGCCAGTGCTCGTATTGCTCTACGGATGTGGAGATCGAACTGACCGCACACTTAATCCCCCCAAAGATGCTAAATGGGTAAATGTAAGCTTCAGGGTGCCTGATGGTGTGACGTTGCTGCCAGCGGAGCTATTGTATCGCTCTGAAAAGTGTAAAACCGTTCGTTACAACTCAAGCAATGAGCCGCATGATATCCCCGGTTATAACGACTTTGAGCAACAATTTAGCCAGCAGGGAAGCAGTAATATCTGGCAACAGCGAGTAGCTATTGAGGGCGGTGGCTCGTGTCAGTGGTATCTTAGTTCGCTTCGGATTAGTTTCCAGCTATCTATGAATAACTCACTGGCGAAGGGAAAAGAGGTTATTGCGACCAATTATATATTTGACTTTGGTCGCTATGGTCTAAGCGATGGTTATGGTACAGGGAGAGCTAAAGAAGTTAGTGGGGATCTGAGTTTAAAAGCAGATTTTTTCCCTATGGTCGCGAATCACATTGATAGCACAGCTAGTTTAAAATTTTTCGGTGGGAATACTGAATTTGAAAAATGGCGAAGACGTTTTCAAATTAAAGACACTCAAAATATCGAGA
This sequence comes from Scandinavium lactucae, assembly GCF_033843265.1. Lineage (NCBI taxonomy): Bacteria > Pseudomonadati > Pseudomonadota > Gammaproteobacteria > Enterobacterales > Enterobacteriaceae > Scandinavium > Scandinavium lactucae. Next base: position 371,887 of record NZ_JAWXRD010000001.1, on the reverse strand, counting down.
TTGAACCAATCATTCATCTCAGCAAAATTGTAACTTTGAATCCACCAGATAGCCCCGGAAATCTGACAGCTATTTATCCTGATGGCAGCAATGAACAAATTCAACATATCTATCCAGATTATGAAAAACTGCTTTCGATGAAATGATCTTCGCCCTATTCCCACCAGCTAAACCTGCTGGTGGGCTTCTTCGGTTATACGGGTCATTCTGAGTTATTTATTAATTTCGCGGGTGTAAAAATTTGACGATGCGGACCGTCCTGGTGGGCTAGAGGTGCAGGGATTATTATCCTCCCTGTAAATCTTTTTGGCGTTGCGCAGGGCTACTGCTCTACTAACGACTAAAATTGTCACTTTTCCCTTTAATAATAATCCACTGTGGTGGTAGACGTAAGGTAGAGGGAGTTATAGTTACCTCTACCTGTCTGTAAGCCCTGTCCTGTCTGGTGTTGTGGGGCTTCTGGTAGCGGTGTAGACGTAAGCCGGGGGTAAAACTTAGGCAGGGGGGTCAGCGTCCGGCACATCACCGCCCCATGCGTGGGGCAGAAATTCGTCTGCCTGTTCGTTCAGGTTGACGTTAGTCTGCGTCCTGCCGTTGATTTTTCGGGTCAAATAAACCGCCCGGTATTCCTTTGCGGCCTGTCTGACTGTGCGGGAAAACTTTTCCACTGACAGCGGCTTACCGAGGTTGTGATAGTCCATAAAGGCCAGATAGCAGTGATAGAGGTAGACCTTTGGCTCTGGCTGGCCTGCCCACGTGCCGCCGCCCATCATCATGCCTTTCGGCTCTCCCATGAAATATAGCGCGGCGCACAGGTCACTCACCGGGTCTGTGCCGCGCTTAATGGCGAGTGCTTCCACAGAGTCGCGCTGTTCAGTTATCAGTTAAAAGCTGGTGGGCAGTGTCCGGGTCGCTGGACGTGGATAACAGGCGGCGAATGATAACCGGGAGTTTGGACTTTGTTACAGCGAAAAATCATGAATAAGCACTGAAACAAGCCTAAACATATCTTATTGATAAAATAAGTTAAAATAAGAAAAGCATGAAAATATGAGAAAGCATGTAATCAAGGTGTTTCATGCTTCAACAGTATGTTTCATAACACTAACCATATGATTTCAGGGTAAATCTCTCAACCACGCGGACCAGTGCCTACGCCGTTGATCGGCAAGCCATGCAGTATACCAGCAAAAGCATTTATGGGGTGTATGAGATAAGAAAGCTCAATTTGTGATTCCGATCACACTTGTTAAATCCTATAATTAATTGCTACTAAAAAATTAACAACATACAGGTGTGCTTTCTATGGCAGAAACAAAACCACAACAGACCGGGCTTCTGGTGAAGCTGACGGCGCTGTTTGCAGCCTTTTGCGGGCTGTATCTCTTAATCGGTGGGGTCTGGCTCGTCTCCTTAGGCGGGTCATGGTACTACCCTATCGTCGGACTCGTGATGCTGGCCGTCACCGCCATGCTGTGGCGCGGTAAGCGTTCCGCCCTGTGGCTGTATGCGCTGGTGCTGCTGGTGACCATGATTTGGGGCGTCTGGGAAGTCGGCTTCGATTTCTGGGCACTGACGCCGCGCAGCGACATTCTGGTGTTCTTCGGCATCTGGCTTATCCTGCCATTTGTCTGGCGTCGCCTGATTGTGCCATCCAGCGGGGCTGTTGCCGCCCTGGTGGTGGTGTTGCTGATTTCCGGGGGCATTCTGACCTGGGCGGGCTTCCACGATCCGCAGGAAATCAACGGCACGCTGAGCACCGACGTCACGCCTGCGACCCCGATTTCTCAGGTTGCCGATCAGGACTGGCCTGCATATGGTCGTAATCAGGAAGGCCAGCGCTGGTCTCCACTGAAGCAAATCAACGCCGACAACGTTCATCAGCTGAAAGAAGCCTGGGTCTTCCGGACTGGCGATCTGAAGCAGCCGAACGATCCGGGTGAAATCACTAACGAAGTGACGCCAATTAAAGTCGGCGACATGCTGTATCTCTGTTCCGCGCACCAGCGTCTGTTTGCTCTGGATGCGGCCACCGGGAAAGAGAAATGGCACTTCGACCCGCAGCTCAATACCAACACCTTCTTCCAGCACGTAACCTGCCGCGGCGTGTCTTATCACGAAGCAAAAGCGGATAGCGCCCCGGCGAATGTCGTTGCAGACTGCCCGCGCCGTATCCTGCTGCCGGTAAACGACGGACGTCTGTTCGCGCTGAATGCCGATAACGGCAAGCTGTGCGAAAGCTTTGGCAACAAAGGCGTGCTGAATCTGCAGACTAACCAGCCGGTCACCACGCCGGGCATGTACGAGCCGACGTCGCCGCCGATCGTGACCGATACCACCATCGTCATCGCCGGGTCCGTGACCGATAACTTCTCGACCCGTGAAGCGTCTGGCGTGATCCGTGGTTTCGACGTGAACACTGGGAAACTGCTGTGGGCCTTCGATCCGGGTGCGAAAGATCCGAACGCTATCCCGAACGATGAGCACAAGTTTAGCCTGAACTCGCCGAACTCATGGGCACCTGCGGCCTATGACGCGAAGCTGGACCTGGTGTATCTGCCGATGGGCGTCTCCACTCCGGATATCTGGGGCGGCAACCGCACACCGGAACAGGAACGCTATGCCAACTCTATCGTGGCGTTGAATGCGACCACCGGTAAGCTGGCCTGGAGTTACCAGACCGTTCACCACGATCTCTGGGATATGGACCATCCATCACAGCCGACGCTGGCAGATATCACCGTAGACGGCAAAACCGTGCCGGTGGTGTACGCCCCGGCCAAAACCGGGAACATCTTCGTGCTCGATCGTCGTAACGGTCAGCTGGTTGTTCCTGCTCCAGAAAAACCGGTTCCACAGGGTCCTGCAAAAGGCGACCGTCTGAGCCCAACTCAGCCGTTCTCTGACCTCTCCTTCCGTCCGAAGAAAGACATGAGCGGCGCGGACATGTGGGGTGCGACCATGTTCGACCAGCTGGTGTGCCGCGTGATGTTCCATCAGCTGCGTTACGAGGGCATCTTCACGCCACCGTCTGAGCAGGGCACGCTGGTGTTCCCGGGTAACCTGGGGATGTTCGAATGGGGTGGAATTTCCGTTGACCCGAACCGTCAGGTGGCTATCGCTAACCCGATCGCTCTGCCGTTCGTTTCCCGTCTGATGCCGCGCGGTCCGGGTAATCCGATGGAACAACCGACTGACGCCAAAGGTTCCGGTACCGAAACCGGCATTCAGCCACAGTACGGCGTGCCGTATGGCGTGACGCTGAACCCGTTCCTGTCGCCGTTTGGCCTGCCGTGCAAACAGCCAGGCTGGGGTTATATCTCCGCACTGGATCTGAAAACTAACCAGATCGCATGGAAAAAACGTATCGGTACGCCGCAGGACAGCCTGGGCTTCCCAATGCCGTTTAAACTGCCATTCAATCTGGGGATGCCAATGCTGGGTGGCCCGATTTCCACTGCCGGTAACGTGCTGTTTGTTGCGGCCACTGCGGATAACTATCTGCGTGCCTACAACATGACCAACGGCGATAAGCTGTGGGAAGGCCGTCTGCCAGCCGGTGGTCAGGCGACACCGATGACCTATGAAGTGAATGGCAAGCAGTACGTTGTCATCTCCGCAGGGGGTCACGGTTCGTTTGGTACGAAGATGGGCGACTACATTGTGGCCTACGCGTTACCGGACGACGCGAAGTAAAAGCAAAACGGCAACCCGAGGGTTGCCGTTATATTCCTGCCCGGTGGCGATGCGCTTACCGGCCTACGGAGCGAGTCTTGTAGGCCTGGCAAGTTTGCGCCGCCGGGCATTATTTACACCGTAAATCCAAGCATCATCCCTGTATCCTCATGCTCTAACAGATGGCAATGCGCCATATAGGCATGGTCCTTCGACGCTTGATGATCAAACTTCACCAGCACTTCACTGACCGCTCCTTCCACGCGTACCGTATCCTTCCAGCCTGCACGATGGGCCGCTGGCGGTTTGCCATTTTCCGACAGAATGCGGAACTGGGTACCGTGAATGTGGAATGGGTGGAGCATCATGTCGCCCTCACCTGAAATCGTCCAGCGCTCGAACTGACCGCGGCTGGCGGCGAACATCGGCGTGTTCATGTCGAATGCCTGGCCGTTGATCCGGTTGGCATTGTGGAAATCGAAGCCCTGAGCACCATGATTCATGTGCCCCATGTTGCCATGCTTCATTCCATCCATGTGTCCGCCCATCTGCATAGTGCCGTGGCCCATCATCTGCCCATGGTCCATGCCGCCCATCGCCTGTTTGCCGTATTTCTTCATCAGCGCCTGCATCCCCATCATGTCGAGCATCGGATCCATCGACAGCTGGAATTTACGCTGCGTCAGGCCTTCCAGAGACGGCAGCGCGGGCAGCGTGGCAAGCGTATCCGGCAGCGTGGCAGAGGCCGGAATTTGCACCGGCTGAATGCGCATCACCGGATGGGCTTTATCGAACGGCGCAACCGCCATGCCCATCTGGTTCACCGGCAGCATCAGCAGGTCAAACGGTTTGCCATCGCGGGTTTCCACCAGCACCTCAAAGCGCTCGCCCATCAGCATCGGCAGTTCAGACAGTTTCACTGGCTCGGCCAACATGCCGCCGTCGCTGGCAATCACATACAACGGGCGGTTATCGCTGGTCGCCAGATTGAGCGAACGGGCGTTACAGCCGTTGAGCAGACGCAGACGCAGCCAGCCTCGCGGCGGAGTATGCTGCGGATAAATCGCGCCGTTGGTCAGGAGCGTGTCGCCAAACCAACCAACCGCTGCGCTCATGATATCCAGCTGATAATCAATCTGCCCATCGGCGCTGAAGCGCTTGTCCTGAATGATGACCGGCACATCGTCGATCCCCCACTGCTTAGGCAGCAGCAGCGCATGAATCTGCGGGTCTTCGATAAGCACCAGCCCCGCCAGCCCCATCGCCACCTGATGCCCGGTTTTACCGTGCTGGTGTGGATGGAACCAGCAGGTGGCGGCCTGCTGGGTTGGGGTAAAGGTCACGGAGCGGGTAGCCCCGGGCTTGATAATACCCTGTGGCCCCCCATCGACGTCGCCGGGGATTTCCAGCCCGTGCCAGTGAACCGTGGTCTCTTCGGCGAGCTGGTTGTGGATATCCACCGTGACCACTTTGCCCTGCTGCAGCTGCAGCGCGGGACCCAGCAGATTACCGTTGTAACCCCATGTGGTGGCAGTGTGCGGGCCAAACTGGCTCTTACCGCTTTGCACCGTCAACGCAATACGGCCACGGGAATCAGCGGTGAGTAAATTGGGGATCGGTAGTGCTGGCCGTTCGGCCGCTAGCACGCTCCGACTCCATAACGGTAATGCGCTGGCAACCCCAACAGCGGTGGCTAATTTGATAAATTCACGACGTTGCATCTTCACTCCCTTTGCGTCTGCAGGCGAATTATTGAGCTTAAACCTTTCCCTTACCGGAAGGTCAAGCATAATCCCTCTAAATAAGCCCTGCGCACCTTTTAGAAGTGTGCTAACGTTGAATTTCGTGGATGCATTGGTAACTAAAATGAAGACGTTTTTTAGAACTGTGGTACTCGGAACGCTGCTTGCTATCTCCTCTAACAGCTACGCATTAAGCGAGTCCGAGGCCGAAGATATGGCCGATCTGACGGCGGTATTTGTGTTCCTGAAAAACGACTGTGGCTACCAGAATCTGCCGAACCAGCAAATTCGTCGTGCTTTGGTCTTTTTTGCCCAGCAAAATCAATGGGATCTCAGCAACTACGACACCTTTAACATGAAGGCGCTCGGCGAAGACAGCTATCGCGATTTGAGCGGCATCCGCATCCCGACTTCCAAAAAGTGCAAAGCGCTGGCTCGCGATTCGCTAAGCCTGCTTGCCTACGTCAAGTAACCCCTCTCTGCTGAAATAATGACCGTGCATCGGCGGTCATGAAGGAGGTATTCCCCCATGGCTGACAACACTCTGTGGCATGAAACGCTGCACGACCAATTTGGTCAATACTTTGCCGTTGAGAAGGTGCTGTATCACGAGAAAACCGATCATCAGGATCTGATTATCTTCGAGAACGCCGCATTCGGGCGCGTGATGGCGCTGGACGGCGTGGTGCAAACCACCGAACGCGATGAGTTTATCTATCACGAGATGATGACTCACGTTCCCCTGCTGGCCCACGGTCACGCCAAACACGTGCTGATTATCGGCGGCGGCGACGGCGCGATGCTGCGCGAAGTGAGCCGCTACAAAAACATCGAGACCATTACCATGGTGGAAATCGATGCGGGCGTGGTCTCCTTCTGCCGTCAGTATTTGCCAAATCATAATGCCGGGAGCTACGACGATCCGCGCTTTACGCTGGTGATTGACGACGGCGTCAATTTTGTTAACCAGACGACGCAAACGTTTGACGTGATTATCTCAGACTGCACTGACCCAATCGGGCCGGGCGAAAGTCTGTTTACCTCTGCGTTCTATGAAGGCTGCAAACGCTGCCTGAATCCGGGTGGGATCTTCGTGGCGCAGAACGGCGTGTGCTTCCTGCAACAGGACGAAGCGCTCGACAGTCACCGCAAGCTTAGCCACTACTTTGGCGATGTGAGCTTCTATCAGGCGGCTGTTCCAACCTATTATGGCGGCATCATGACCTTCGCCTGGGCGACGGACAACGAAGCGTTGCGCCATCTCTCAACTGAGATTATCCTGGCCCGTTTCCATCAGGCCAGTTTGACCTGCCGCTACTATAATCCGGCTATCCATACCGCGGCCTTTGCCTTACCGCAATATCTGCAGAACGCCCTGTCTGCGACCGAGGAGGTGAGCCCAATTGAAAAAGCTTAAACTGCATGGCTTTAATAACCTGACCAAAAGCCTGAGTTTTTGTATTTACGATATCTGCTACGTAAAAACGGCAGAAGAGCGCGATGGTTATATCGCCTATATCGATGAACTCTATAACGCCAACCGTCTGACCGAAATCCTGTCAGAGACCTGCTCGATTATCGGTGCCAATATTCTTAATATCGCGCGTCAGGATTACGAGCCCCAGGGAGCCAGCGTCACCATTCTGGTGAGCGAAGAGCCGGTTGACCCGAAACTTATCGACACCACTGAACACCCGGGCCCGCTGCCGGAAGCCGTGGTCGCCCATCTCGATAAAAGCCATATCTGCGTGCATACCTATCCGGAAAGCCATCCAGAAGGCGGTCTGTGTACCTTCCGCGCAGATATCGAAGTCTCGACCTGCGGGGTGATTTCCCCGCTGAATGCGCTGAATTACCTGATCCACCAGCTGGAGTCAGATATCGTGACCATCGATTATCGCGTGCGGGGGTTTACCCGCGACGTGAACGGCATGAAGCACTTTATCGATCACGAAATTAACTCCATTCAGAACTTTATGTCTGATGACATGAAGGCGCTGTATGACATGCTGGATGTGAACGTCTATCAGGAGAACATCTTCCATACCAAGATGTTGCTGAAGGAATTCGACCTGAAACACTATATGTTCCACACCCAACCGGAAGACTTGAGTGAAGAAGAGCGGAAGGCCATTACCGACCTGCTCTGGAAAGAGATGCGCGAAATCTACTCCGGCCGCAATATGCCTGCCGTTTAAGCCATCACGGAGCAGGGACGCTCCGCCCGGTCATGCACTTTACTTCTGATTGATGAATTCGCGGTAAGCCGCCACCACCTGCAGAAAGTCTTCTACGCCACACATCGACAGGCTTTCCTCGTCGTAGTAGCTCATCCCTTCTTCCATTTCATCGCCGGAAATTTCCAGCTGATTGGCACGCACCATCACTTCTTCACCGTCCATCCAGACCGTGTACTCATGGCCCGTTCGTTGCCAGGATCGCTCAGTGCCTTTTACCGTCTGAGCCGCCTGTTCAACCTCGTCCAGCAGCGCGAGGTTATCTTTCACCTCTTCATTGAACCAGTGTCCGACGGCCTCATGGCCCATCGACATCCGCACTTTTACGCCTCCGGTAATGTCGCGCAGAAATTCGTAATCCATAGTGTATTCCTCGTATACGGCAACGCGTCACCGCTGCATTGCACCTGAGGTAATTATCGCAGTTAGGGAGGAGAAAAAAAGCGTGGTGGAGGTGAAGAATGGAAATAAAACCCTCTCCCGGGCGGGAGAGGGTTAGCTTTTATACTGCGGTCTGGAAAATCACGCCGTCGGCTTTCTCGGTGTACTGAGAGAGCTTATCGAAGTTCAGATAACGGTAGGTATCCACCGCAGTCTTATCGACCTGCGCCATGAAGGTCTGATACTCATCCGGCGTTGGCAGTTTGCCGATTAGCGCCGCAACGGCCGCCAGTTCAGCAGATGCCAGGTACACGTTAGCGCCCGTACCCAGACGGTTCGGGAAGTTACGGGTCGAGGTGGAGACCACCGTTGATCCGTCCGCCACACGCGCCTGGTTACCCATGCACAGGGAGCAACCCGGGATCTCAATACGTGCGCCGCTCTTACCGAAGACGCTGTAGTAGCCCTCTTCCGTCAGCTGTGCGGCATCCATACGGGTCGGCGGGGCTACCCACAGACGGGTTGGTAACTGGCCTTTATGGGTATCCAGCAGCTTACCCGCCGCGCGGAAGTGACCGATGTTGGTCATGCACGAACCGATAAACACCTCGTCAATCTTATCGCCCTGAACGTCGGACAGCAGACGCGCATCATCCGGATCGTTCGGTGCACACAGGATTGGCTCTTTGATGTCGGCCAGATCGATGTCGATCACCGCCGCGTATTCGGCGTCAGCATCGGCTTCGAGCAGCTGTGGGTCCGCCAGCCATTTTTCCATCCCCTGAATACGACGCTCCAGGGTACGACGGTCGCCGTAGCCTTCTGCAATCATCCACTTCAGCAGGACGATGTTAGAGTTGAGATACTCTTCGATCGGTGCCTGATTCAGTTTGATGGTACAGCCCGCCGCAGAACGTTCTGCCGACGCATCGGTCAGTTCGAACGCCTGCTCGACTTTCAGATCCGGCAGGCCTTCGATTTCAAGAATCCGGCCAGAGAAGATGTTCTTCTTGCCTTTCTTCTCTACGGTCAGCAGACCTTGCTTGATAGCGTACAGCGGAATGGCATGTACGAGGTCACGCAGGGTGATACCCGGCTGCATTTTACCTTTGAAGCGCACCAGCACGGATTCCGGCATGTCGAGCGGCATTACGCCGGTCGCGGCGGCAAATGCCACCAGGCCAGATCCCGCCGGGAAGGAGATGCCGATCGGGAAACGGGTGTGGGAGTCACCGCCGGTGCCCACGGTATCCGGCAGCAGCATACGGTTCAGCCACGAGTGGATAACACCGTCGCCCGGACGCAGGGACACGCCGCCACGGTTCATGATGAAGTCTGGCAGGGTGTGATGCGTACTCACGTCAACCGGCTTCGGATAAGCCGCGGTGTGGCAGAAGGACTGCATCACCAAATCTGCCGAGAAGCCCAGGCACGCCAGGTCTTTCAGCTCATCACGGGTCATTGGACCGGTGGTATCTTGAGAGCCGACGGAGGTCATTTTCGGTTCGCAGTAAGCGCCTGGACGCACACCGGCTACGCCGCAAGCACGACCAACCATTTTCTGCGCCAGAGAGTAACCGCGGGTGCTTTCTGCCACATCTTTCGCGTGACGGAACACGTCGCTGTGCGGCAGGCCCATCGCTTCGCGCGCTTTGGTGGTCAGACCGCGGCCAATGATCAGCGGAATACGGCCCCCGGCGCGCACTTCGTCGATCAGCACGTCGGTTTTCAGCTCAAAGCTCGCCAGCAGTTCGTTGGTTTCGTGGTTACGCACTTCGCCCTTGAACGGATAAACGTCGATAACGTCGCCCATGTTCAGGTTATTCACGTCCACTTCAATTGGCAGCGCGCCCGCATCTTCCATGGTATTGAAGAAGATAGGGGCGATTTTACCACCGAGAACCAGACCACCGCCGCGCTTGTTCGGCACGTGCGGAATGTCGTCGCCCATAAACCACAGAACGGAGTTGGTGGCGGATTTACGCGAAGAACCGGTCCCGACGACGTCGCCGACGTAGGCCAGCGGGAAGCCTTTCTTATTTAATTCTTCAATTTGTTTGATTGGGCCAACCGCGCCCGGCTGATCCGGCTCAATGCCTTCACGGGCGTTTTTAAGCATCGCCAGGGCGTGCAGGGGGATATCCGGACGAGACCAGGCATCCGGGGCCGGTGACAGATCATCGGTGTTAGTTTCACCGGTAACTTTGAACACGGTGACGGTGATTTTTTCCGCCAGTTGCGGACGGCTGGTAAACCATTCAGCATCTGCCCAGGATTGCATCACCTGTTTGGCGTAGCGGTTGCCCGCTTTCGCTTTCTCTTCCACGTCGTAGAAGTTATCGAACATCAGCAGGGTGTGGGACAGGGCTTTGGCTGCAATCGGAGCCAGAGTTGCGCTGTCCAGCGCGTCAATCAGCGGATGAATATTGTAGCCGCCCTGCATGGTGCCCAGCAGTTCGATAGCTTTTTCAGGGGACACCAGTGGAGAGGTTGCTTCGCCTTTGGCGACAGCGGCAAGGAAACCGGCTTTCACATAGGCGGCTTCATCAACGCCTGGCGGTACTCGGTTAATCAGCAGGTCTAACAGGAATTCTTCTTCGCCCGCGGGCGGTGCTTTCAGCAGCTCGACGAGTGCGGCCATTTGGGTTGCATCTAAAGGTTTTGCAACAATCCCCTCGGCGGCACGCTCAGCTACGTGCTTACGGTATTCTTCTAGCACGACGGTATCTCCTCGCTCTCATTATCGTAATGCACATGATCACAATGTGCATGCGGCCGGCGTTCTCTTCACGCTCCTGTGAGACAGCAGTTAGTAGGGTACTTTGCCCGATACCGCGTCGGGCAGCATAGCAGGATTTAGGGGGGGTGTTAATCCGTTTACAAAAAAGCAACATTAAAATTTTGCTGAATCGTTAAGGCCAGCATAATGCAGTCTGAAAGGCTTTTTGACGGGGTAATCTTTCCTACGGAATCGTACCAATGTGTGAAATCACCACATAAGTCAAAAACAAAAAATAAGTCTCCCTATACTCGCGGCATGGTTGCCATTTTCGGCAATACTCTCTGACACAGGCCAAAATTTTTGCGCCAGGAGATCAAAATGACGTTGCCTTTCAAGCCCCATATCCTTGCGCTGATTTGTAGCGCCGGGCTGTTAGCCGCCTCGGGTACTTTGTATGTTAAAAGCCGGGCCGCCGAAACGCCTCCCGCGCCTGCCCCTGTCGTCCAACCCGTTGCCGCTACACCAGCGACCCCAACAATACCTGCACCTGCACCTGTCGCTGCTCAACCGGTCGCTACGACGTATACCGCCGCGCAAATCGATCAGTGGGTGGCACCTGTCGCGCTCTATCCGGACAATTTATTGTCGCAGGTGCTGATGGCCTCAACCTACCCGAGCAACGTTCTGCAAGCGGTACAGTGGTCGCAGGATAACCCGACCATGCAGGGCGATCCCGCCGTGCAGGCGGTCGCCAACCAACCGTGGGATCCAAGCGTGAAATCGCTGGTTGCCTTCCCGGCGCTGCTGTCGCTGATGGGTGAAAACCCGCAGTGGGTGCAGGACTTAGGCAACGCGTTTCTGGCCCAACCGCAGGACGTGATGGACTCGGTGCAAAAACTGCGCGCAGTGGCTCAGCAAACCGGGACGCTGAAATCGTCGCCGCAGCAGAAAGTGACCACCACCAGCATCGCGCCGCCACCGGCGTCCGCCACCACGACCAAAACCAGCACGACCACGGTGGTTGAACCGGCTCCGACGACACAAATTATCAAGATAGAGTCCACCGATCCGAACGTGGTGTATGTTCCAACCTATAACCCGAACACGGTGTACGGCACCTGGCCGAATACCTCTTATCCGCCAGTCTATTTACCGCCGACGCCGGGCCAGCAATTCACCAACAGCTATATGAATGGCCTCGGATACAGCCTGGGCGTGGCCACTACCTGGGCGCTGTTCAGCAGCATCGACTGGGATGATGACTACCATCATCATGACGATGACTGGGGACACGGGGGCTATCACGGCGGCGGAAATAACAACATCGATATCGACGTCAACAACTATAACCATTTCAGTAATCAGCATTTAGACGGTAAAAACCTGAACTGGCAGCACAACCCGACGTTCCGAAACAACGTGCCGTACCCGAACAACAACGTGGCACAGCGATTCCATCAGACCAACGTTTCCGGCGGTCTGAGTGCCACCCAGCATGCGCCAGCCAACCGGACCGATCAGCGCCAGGCAGCGCTGGATCAGTTTCAGCAGCGCACCCACAACGGCGCGGCGGCAGGTCTGACAGCGGGCGGTGTGGCAGCCAAAGCGGGTAATCGTGACGTCCAGCGTCAGGCCGCATCGCAGCAGCTCAACAAAATAACCCAGCGGAGTAACTACCGTGGCTATGACACGCCAGAGAACCGGGCGGCGGCGAAAAACAGAGTGCAGCATCCGACGGCGCAACAACAGCAGCACCGTCAGGAAGTGAAATCACGGGCTCAAAATCCCACTGCGCAGCAACAGCAGCACCGTGAAGCGGCGAAATCTCAGGTACAGCAGCATCGGGCCTCAGTGACGCCGCAGCAGCATCAACAACGCCAGCAGCAGGCGCAAAACTTCCGTTCCAACGCCCTGAGTGGCAACGATAGCCGTTCGCCGTCGTGGGAAGCTCAGCGCCAGCGGGGAACGCAAAGCCGCAATTCCGCGCATCTCGACAGCAATCAGCGCGCGGCAGTCCAGCGTAATGTCTCTCAACACCGCGAACTGCGTCACCGCTAAGGAGCAGCTATGAAAAAACTGATGATGACCGGCTGGCTGGCGCTGTTTGCCCTGCCCGCCCTGGCCCAACAGCATTTTACTACGCCGGAAAAGGCCTCAACGGCCCTGGTCGACGCGATTACTACGCAAAATGAAACCGCCCTCAACGATCTGCTCGGCGATAACTGGCAGCAATATTTACCACCGGAAGGGGCTGATCCACAGGCGGTGGCGCGTTTCCTGCGCGACTGGAAAGTGGGCCATAAAATTGTGACTGAGGCCGATACCGCATTCCTGAACGTCGGGCGTGAAGAGTGGCAATTGCCTATCCCGATGATAAAAACCGCAGAAGGCTGGCATTTCGATATGGCTCAAGCCGCGGATGAAATTCAGACCCGTGAAATCGGCCGCAACGAGCTGTCAGCTATTCAGGCGATGCATGCCTATGTTGACGCACAGCAGGATTACTATCAGCGCTTCCAGACTTATGCACAAAAGTTGTTAAGTTCTGAAGGCCAGAAAGACGGCCTGTACTGGCCAACACAGCCGGGTGAAGAACCAAGCCCATTGGGCCCGGCCTACAGCCCGACAGAGCCTGACGCAGGTTATCATGGCTATCGTTTCCGCATTATTCCGGATAGCGACAAACAGGGATTCGCTCTGATTGCCTGGCCGGTTAGATACGGAGAGACCGGGATCATGAGCTTTATGATTGACGGTAATGACACCGTTTATCAGACCGACCTGGGAATTGAGTCACAGCAGAAAGCCCAAACTCTGGAAGCTTTCAGGACGGATAAAGCCTGGCAGCCCGTACAGTAAAATAGTTAAGCGGCCAGGCGATTTCCGGCTGGCCGCTTGAAAAGCTGTTACCTGCATTCCAGACTCGAACGCCATTTCTCGCCCATCAATGATTAAATTCTTTTGCGACAGTTCAATGGTGGCATTATAGATAAGCCCCTGGTCTTTATCTTCGGAGGCTCTTTAACTATCCTTTCTAAACGAATCATTCACTACTCGCCCCAGATTATTATTTAAAGCCATGCGCAGCAATGAATGTTAAAACATATTCATCGTAACGCTTATCTGCAGTATAAAGTTCAGAATATATCATGTAATTACCAACACTCTTTACCTTCCCACCTGATAAAGTCAAACCTTCCCATAATTCTTCGCCCCCCCAATAAAATTGACTACAGCAAAAGCCATTGGTATTTTCAATTGAAAATGGAAGGTTGTACTCTAATATTTTTTTCTTGGCCGATAAATCATAAACAACAATCACACCTGAAAGTTTTTTTATAAAATCTCGAATATTTTTCTCTTCTTCGTCGTGTGATAAAGTGTCTTCAGCATTTAAATCTTTCCCATAAGGGTATTTACGCTTCACTAAAATATCGAGACTGTAGTCGCCGGGCTTTTCAACATAGACCATAAACCTCTGCATCGGCAGCTTATGCCGCTGACCTTCACTGACCTCTTCTTTTTGGGCAGAATGAGACACTGACAAACAGAGTTGCATCATCACCAGGAAAAATAATGAGACTATCTTTAACATATACATCTCCTTATAAGACCATTACGAATTCCGACCTTCTTATAATTGTCAAAAAATTATGAACATCATACTCACCCTACCAGATACAGGATGAATCCCCATTAACCATGATATATTTTCGGATTATATTAAGGGTTAAGTTATAAATATCTATGCAGGACATTCATTACATACACTCAGCAAATACAACGCAAATAAATGACTAAGGAGGAAACGGGATCTCAGAATCTCGGGCGTGCAGTGTGGCAATGGCGTGAACTCATGCACATTTCAACTTCCTGCTGACGAGCCCCTGTTCTCTGTGGTACTTATCATCACATTTAACCGCGGGACTTTTGGATGCAGATGACAACTCAACGCGCTTATATCGCCCGGGGCATGCTTCTCTGGCTGGCCGCCTGCCTGGTGTGCAGCGCTCTGCTATACGCGGAACAGATTCGTCGCCAATACTGGCAATATGATCGGGCATTCACCGCGCTGTTCAGTACCATCAGTACCGCTCTGACCCAGAATGAATCGGTCATCCCCATCCTCAACGGTGATGAAGACCTGGCGTTGCTACGGCAAAAGTTCCCGCAAATTCAGTCTCTGGAAAAGACCACTGGCAGAGCGCTGGATGCGCCTCGCGTCGAACCGCTCTCTGCCACGAGCTACTGGTTGTATAACCCCTATCGCCAGATTCGGGTGCAGGTCAATCTGGCCCCTCAGCTTCACCCGGATGCGCACTTCGCTGATATTCGCCTGAGCCTGACGGAAAATCCGACGCCCGGGTCGTATCGCTGGCACTGGACCCGACAGTTCCCACAACATTTTCAGCCGTTTATTTTGCAGGCCAGCGCCACGCCTCACTGGTTCAGGGTGGCACTATTACCTCATGTGCTGCTGGTCGCCGGATGGGCTTTTATCATCAGCATGACGATGCTGCTGCTGTGGGGACGTAAACAGCAGCGCAGCGATCGCCAGCGGGCGGACTATTATCAACACGCTCGATTGAACACCCTGGGGGAAATGGCGGCGGGCGTGGTCCATGAAATTAACCAACCGCTGACCGCTACACAGATGTGGATCCAGGGCGGGATCCGTCAGTTGGATCAAGGACGTATTGACGAGGCACAACACGCCATGCGCTCGGCCCTGACCCAGACGCAGCGGATTAACGACCTGTTGACCCGTTTTCGCGCCCATCTGGTTCAGGAGGAAGTCACGATGACCCGCGTCAATCTGGCCGATAGCTGGCAGCGGGTGGGCAATTTGCTGGAACGTGAGCCAGGCTCAAAACAGATTTACATTACCCACGATTTCAGCGCGCTGTACGTACAGGCCGACAGGCTGTGGCTGGAGCAGGTGCTGCATAATTTGTTAAACAACGCGATTCAGGCTCAGGCGGACAGTCCACAGGGCTGGGTACACATTGCCAGTGAAGCGGCAGGCTACCGGGTGAAAGTGACGATTTCCGATGGTGGCCCCGGCTTGAGCCCTGAAGCCCTGAAGCTCGCCCTGATGCCGCTGTTCAGCGAACGCCTTGGCGGATTAGGCCTCGGCCTGACGCTGAGCGAATCACTCATGACCCGTATGAACGGTAGCCTTGAGCTGGCGAACGCCCCGGGTGGCGGGGCACAAATTAGTTTGTGGCTAATAAGAGAGAAATAGCACTCGATGGAAAAGCATATTTTTATCGTCGATGACGATGCCTCAATTCGGGAGTCGCTCTCTTTTCTGTTCTCCACCCTGGGTTGGACGACACAGAGTTTCGACTCGATCGATGCCTTTAGTACGGCCTGCACACCCGACAGGATGTTGACGGGATGTCTGCTGCTGGATATGCGGATGCCGGGTAGCAGCGGGCTGACCTGGCTTGAGCAGAACAGTGCCTCACATCCGCTGCTGCCAGTGGTGATGATGACCGGTCACGGCTCTATCGACGCCTGCCGTCGGGCATTTCATCACGGCGTTTTTGAATTTTTCACCAAACCGCTGGATGCGGACCGGCTAATCGAAACGGTACATTTAGCCTTTGCCGAAAGCGAAACCCGCTCGCACGCCTGGCAGGAACATATCCAGGCCAAACAGCTTTTCGCCCAACTAACCGCTCGCGAAACGGATGTGCTGCACGAACTGATCACCGGGGCCAGCAACAAAGAGGTGGCGGTGCGTCTGGCCCTGTCGACGCGAACCGTCGAGGCGCACCGGGCGGCCATTTTTAACAAACTCGGCGTCAGCAGTCTGGTGCAGGCGATCCGCGAATACGACAAGCTGCACTACGTATAATTACCAGGATCGCTGCGTATTCCTCCGAATTACGTTGGCTGTTCCACGTTGTTAGGATAATGACCAACAACAACGAGGAACAACGCCATGAACAAATTCATCATTACCGCTGCATTGCTTGCCGGGTTCGCGACCACTGCCGCCCAGGCCGAATCACTGAGCCAGAAAAACATCTCGCTGGCCGAGGCCAATAGCCTGGCGCAGGAAGCCATCAAATCCTGCACCGCGAACAACTATCAGGTAACGGTAACCGTGGTCGACCGCGCGGGTGTGATCAAAGCCGTTCAGCGTACCGATAACGCCGGGCCGCACACCGTGAAGGCCAGCGAAATGAAAGCCTTTACAGCCCTGAGTATGAAAAATGCCAGTGGCAAAGTGATGGAGGCGGCGCAGAACAACGCGGGTGCGCAGAATTTACGTGATATCCCGGGCCTGTTATTGCTGGCCGGGGGATTACCGGTAAAAGACGGGAATGAGGTGATCGGGGCTATCGGTATCGGCGGTGCGCCGGGTGGCAACCTGGACGAAGCTTGTGCGCAAGCGGCACTGGATAACGTTAAACGCTAAGCTCTGTTTGTGTCGGGTGGCGCTACGCTGACCCGACCTACTGCCATATTTGTGTCGGGTGGCGCTGTGCTGACCCGACCTACTGTCATATTTGTGTCGGGTGGCGCTGCGCTGACCCGACCTACTGTCATATTTGTGTCGGGTGGCGCTGTGCTGACCCGACTACAGCTTAGCCCTGATGCGGCATCAGGCCTGGCTGTGCGACAACGGCAGGTCGAGTGCTGGACAGTGCGCCTTCATCAGCTTTAATGCTGCCGGAGTTGGCGGCCCAAACGCCTTCCTGAGTTTTAGAGATAGCCTGATGCTGCGCATTCAGGTTCTCGCCCATGGCCGCGATGTGCGTGGTTTCAGTTCCACCGCTGTTATCCGCCCACGGGATAACCGGATCGTCGGCCAATGCCAGACCAGAAAACAGCGTCGTTGCCAGGATTGCGGTAGTCAGAAAAGTTTTCATGCTGCACCTCATTTATAGTTTTCACCCTATAAGTTTACCTAGTTATTATACTCATGATAACGAATAGATGTGCACAGATGTTTACGTAGAAATGTTTTTAAATAAACAAGTTAGCTCCAAACCTTGTCCTGACTGGTTTTTTACAGACATAAAAAAAGCGGCCCTAAGGCCGCTTCTTACATTCAGAAAACTTATTTCTTTTTCGCTTTCGGGTTCGGCAGGTCGGTGATGCTACCTTCGAACACTTCTGCCGCCAGACCCACTGACTCATGCAGAGTCGGGTGAGCATGGATGGTCAGCGCGATGTCTTCTGCATCACAGCCCATTTCGATAGCCAGACCGATTTCACCCAGCAGCTCGCCGCCGTTGGTGCCGACAATCGCACCACCAATAACACGGTGAGTTTCTTTGTCGAAAATCAGTTTGGTCATACCGTCTGCGCAATCGGAAGCGATAGCACGGCCAGAAGCAGCCCACGGGAAGGTGGCGGTTTCGTAGCTGATGCCTTTCTCTTTCGCTTCTTTCTCGGTCAGACCAACCCAGGCAACTTCTGGCTCAGTGTACGCGATGGATGGGATCACTTTCGGATCGAAGTAGTGCTTCATGCCGGCGATAACTTCCGCGGCTACGTGACCTTCGTGAACACCTTTGTGTGCCAGCATTGGCTGACCGACGATATCGCCGATAGCAAAGATGTGCGGCACGTTAGTGCGCAGCTGCTTGTCAACGCGGATGAAACCACGGTCGTCGACTTCCACGCCTGCTTTGCCTGCGTCGAGGTTTTTACCGTTCGGCACACGACCGATAGCCACCAGCACCGCGTCGTAACGCTGCGCTTCAGCAGGGGCTTTTTTGCCTTCCATGGAAACGTAAATACCGTCTTCTTTCGCTTCAACGGCAGTCACTTTGGTTTCCAGCATCAGGTTGAATTTCTTGCTGATGCGCTTGGTGAAGACTTTAACCACGTCTTTATCGGCAGCCGGGATAACCTGGTCGAACATTTCAACCACGTCAATCTCTGAACCCAGCGAATGGTACACGGTACCCATTTCCAGACCGATGATACCGCCACCCATGACCAGCAGGCGTTTCGGTACGGTTTTCAGTTCCAGAGCGTCGGTGGAATCCCATACGCGCGGATCTTCATGCGGAATGAACGGCAGTTCGATCGGACGGGAACCCGCCGCGATGATCGCGTTGTCGAAGTTGATTACGGTTTTGCCGTTTTCGCCTTCCACTTCCAGCGTGTTAGCACCGGTGAATTTACCCAGACCGTTGACCACTTTCACTTTACGGCCTTTGGCCATACCAGCGAGGCCGCCGGTCAGTTGGGTGATTACTTTTTCTTTCCAGGTACGAATCTTGTCGATATCGGTTTTCGGCTCACCGAAGACGATACCGTGTTCAGCCAGCGCTTTGGCTTCTTCGATAACTTTCGCAACGTGCAGCAGTGCTTTAGAAGGGATACAGCCGACGTTCAGACAAACACCACCGAGGGTGCTGTAACGCTCGACGATGACGGTTTCCAGACCTAAATCAGCGCAACGGAAGGCAGCGGAATAACCTGCCGGGCCTGCCCCAAGTACCACGACCTGAGTTTTGATTTCAGTACTCATCATGACCTCTGTAATTTATTTCCGGCGGTCCCTGGTCTTTAACGCCCATTGCCACCGGGACGTTCTATCCGCCCGTATTTTACAAAATTGTTAACAATTTTGAAACAACAAACGGCAAACGATTTGTCTTTTGCAGCGATAACCTCATGGTGCGCAATGAGATTACCAGAAAAAAGCCGGCCGATTGGCCGGCTTTTTCGCTTACATCACCAGGCGGCGAATGTCAGCCAGGGTGTTGTTGATGATGGTAATGAAGCGAGCACCATCAGCGCCGTCGATCACACGGTGGTCGAAGGAGAGAGACATCGGCATCATCAGACGCGGAACGAACTCTTTACCATTCCACACCGGCTCCATCGCCGACTTGGACACACCGAGGATAGCCACTTCCGGCGCGTTAACGATAGGCGCGAAGTGAGTTGTCCCGATGCCGCCCAGGCTGGAGATGGTGAAGCAGCCGCCCTGCATTTCGCCAGCGGTCAGCTTGCCATCACGGGCTTTCTTAGAGATAGCCATCAGCTCGCGAGACAGTTCGGTGATGCTCTTCTTGTTCACGTCTTTAAAGACTGGAACAACCAGACCATTCGGGGTATCAACCGCCACACCGATGTTGATGTATTTCTTCAGCGTCAGCTTCTGACCGTCTTCAGACAGGGAGCTGTTGAAGCGAGGCATCTGCTCCAGCGCGGTTGCAACGGCTTTCATAATGAAGACCACTGGGGTGAATTTCACGTCCAGTTTGCGCTTAGCGGCTTCTTCGTTCTGCTGTTTGCGGAACGCTTCCAGATCGGTGATATCTGTTTTGTCGAAGTGCGTAACGTGCGGGATCATCACCCAGTTACGGCTCAGGTTAGCACCAGAGATTTTCTGGATGCGGCCCATTTCCACTTCTTCGATTTCACCAAACTTGCTGAAGTCAACTTTCGGCCATGGCAGCATGCCCGGCAGACCACCACCTGTGGCAGCGGCAGGTGCAGACTCTGCGCGTTTGACGGCGTCTTTCACGTAGGCCTGAACGTCTTCGCGCAGGATACGGCCTTTACGACCGGTGCCTTTCACTTTCGCCAGGTTCACGCCGAATTCGCGCGCCAGGCGGCGGATCAGCGGAGTCGCGTGGATGTAAGCGTCGTTTTCAGCGAACTCAGATTTGCCTTCCGCTTTCGCCGCAGGGGCTGCAGCCGGAGCCGCTTTTGCCTGAGCTGGAGCCGCAGCAGCGGGTGCAGCCGCCGGAGCCGCAGCAGGGGCTGCGCCTTCAACTTCGAAGACCATGATCAGAGAACCCGTAGACACTTTGTCGCCGGTGCTGATTTTGATTTCTTTTACGGTACCTGCGAACGGAGCCGGAACTTCCATTGAAGCCTTGTCACCTTCAACGGTTATCAGTGACTGCTCAGCGGCAACTTTGTCGCCCACTTTCACCATCACTTCGGTCACTTCAACTTCGTCACCGCCGATGTCCGGTACGTTAACGTCTTTCGCGCCGGTTGCAGCCGGAGCCGCAGCGGCGGCTGGAGCAGCGGCCTGAGCAGGTGCAGCAGCCGGTGCTTCACCCGCCACTTCGAAGACCATAATCAGGGAACCGGTAGACACTTTGTCGCCGGTGTTGATTTTGATCTCTTTCACAACGCCCGCGAACGGAGCCGGAACTTCCATCGAGGCTTTGTCGCCTTCAACGGTGATCAGCGACTGTTCAGCGGCAACGGTGTCGCCCACTTTGACCATGATTTCGGTAACTTCAACTTCGTCGCCGCCGATATCCGGTACGTTAACATCTTTCGCCGCAGCCGCAGCTGGGGCAGCAGCAGGTGCCGCTTCTTTCTTCTCTTCTGCCTGAGCAGGTGCAGCTGCTGCACCGTCGGCAGAATCGAAAATCATGATAAGTTTACCGGTCTCGGTTTTGTCACCGACAGAGACTTTGATCTCTTTAACGATGCCAGCCTGTGGAGACGGAACTTCCATAGAGGCTTTGTCGCCTTCTACGGTGATCAGCGACTGTTCTGCTTCAACTTTGTCGCCAACTTTGACCAGGATCTCGGTGATTTCAACTTCATCAGCCCCGATGTCCGGCACATTGATTTCGATAGCCATTCTTCTTTTACCTCTTACGCCAGACGCGGGTTAACTTTATCTGCATCGATGTTGAACTTGGTGATTGCTTCCGCCACCACTTTCTTGTCGATTTCGCCACGTTTAGCCAGTTCGCCCAGGGCTGCAACCACCACATAAGAAGCATCAACTTCGAAGTGGTGACGCAGGTTTTCACGGCTGTCAGAGCGACCAAAGCCGTCAGTACCCAGTACGCGGTAATCATCAGCCGGTACATAAGTACGAACCTGTTCAGCAAACAGTTTCATATAGTCAGTCGATGCCACTGCCGGCGCGTCGTTCATCACCTGAGCGATGTACGGAACGCGTGGCGTTTCCATCGGGTGCAACATGTTCCAGCGCTCACAGTCCTGACCGTCACGGGCCAGTTCGGTGAAGGAGGTGACGGAGTACACGTCAGAGCCCACGCCGTAATCTTTCGCCAGGATCTGCGCTGCTTCACGAACGTGACGCAGGATAGAACCGGAGCCCAGCAGCTGAACTTTACCTTTGCTACCTTCAACGGTTTCGAGTTTGTAGATACCTTTACGGATACCTTCCTCAGCACCTTCCGGCATCGCCGGCATGTGGTAGTTTTCGTTCAGGGTGGTGATGTAGTAGAACACGTTCTCTTGTTTCTCACCGTACATGCGAACCAGACCGTCATGCATGATGACAGCAACTTCGTACGCGTAAGACGGGTCGTAAGAGATACAGTTCGGGATAGTCAGAGACTGAATATGGCTGTGACCATCTTCGTGCTGCAGACCTTCGCCGTTCAGCGTCGTACGACCGGAGGTACCGCCGACCAGGAAGCCGCGAGCCTGCTGATCGCCAGCCTGCCAGCACAGATCGCCGATACGCTGGAAGCCGAACATCGAGTAGTAGATGTAGAACGGGATCATTGGCAGGTTGTTGGTGCTGTAAGAGGTCGCAGCAGCCAGCCAGGATGCGCCAGCACCCAGTTCGTTGATACCTTCCTGCAGGATCTGACCTTTCTCATCTTCTTTGTAATACGCTACCTGCTCACGGTCCTGCGGGGTGTACTGCTGGCCGTTGGAGCTGTAGATACCAATCTGACGGAACAGACCTTCCATACCGAAGGTACGCGCTTCATCGGCGAGGATTGGAACCAGACGGTCTTTGATAGACGGGTTCTTCAGCATCACGTTCAGGGCACGCACGAAAGCGATGGTGGTGGAGATCTCTTTGTTCTGCTCTTCGAGCAGCTGAGAGAAATCAGCCAGCGCAGGCATTTCCAGTTTCTCGGTGAAGTTCACCTGGCGGCTCGGCAGGTAGCCGTGCAGCTTCTGACGCTGAGCGTGCAGATAGGTGTGTTCTTCAGAACCTTCAGGGAAGGTAACGTACGGCAGTTTTTCGATGTCAGCATCGGATACCGGCACGTTGAAACGATCGCGGACGTAGCGAACACCGTCCATGTTCATTTTCTTCACCTGGTGAGCGATGTTTTTGCCTTCGGCAGTTTCGCCCATGCCATAACCTTTAACGGTATGAGCCAGGATAACGGTCGCTTTGCCTTTGGTGTCCTGCGCGTTTTTCAGTGCAGCGTAGACTTTCTTCGGATCGTGACCACCACGGTTCAGGGCCCAGATCTGATCGTCAGTCCAGTCGGCAACCAGGGCAGCGGTCTCCGGATATTTACCGAAGAAGTGCTCACGCACATACGCGCCGTTTTTGGATTTGAAGGTCTGGTAATCGCCATCAACGGTTTCGTTCATCAGCTGAATCAGCTTACCGCTGGTGTCTTTACGCAGCAGCTCATCCCAACGACCGCCCCACATGACTTTCACCACGTTCCAGCCAGCACCGCTGAAGATGCCTTCCAGTTCGTTAACGATTTTGCCGTTACCGGTGACCGGGCCATCAAGGCGCTGCAGGTTACAGTTGATGATGAAGCACAGGTTGTCCAGTTTGTCGCGGGTCGCGATGGTGATTGCACCTTTGGATTCTGGCTCATCCATCTCACCGTCGCCCAGGAAGGCGTAAACGGTCTGCTGAGAGGTGTCTTTCAGGCCACGGTGTTCCAGATATTTCAGGAATTTAGCCTGGTAGATAGCACCGATTGGGCCCAGACCCATGGAAACGGTCGGGAACTGCCAGAATTCTGGCATCAGTTTCGGGTGCGGGTATGAGGACAGACCGTTGCCGTGAACTTCCTGACGGAAGTTGTTCATCTGCTCTTCGGTCAGACGACCTTCAAGGAAGGCACGTGCGTAAACGCCCGGAGAGATGTGGCCCTGGAAGTACACCAGGTCGCCGCCGTCTTTGTCATTGCGCGCACGGAAGAAGTGGTTGTAGCACACTTCATAAATGGTCGCAGAAGACTGGAAGGAGGACATGTGGCCACCCAGTTCCAGGTCTTTCTTGGACGCGCGCAGAACGGTCATGATCGCGTTCCAGCGGATAGCAGAACGAATGCGACGTTCCAGATCCAGATTGCCCGGGTATTCCGGTTCATCTTCAACGGCAATCGTGTTCACATAATTGCTTGCCCCGGCACCAGCTGCCACGTTCACACCGCCTTTGCGGGCTTCGGAAAGCAGTTGATCAATAAGATACTGAGCACGCTCAACACCTTCTTCACGGATGACCGATTCGATCGCCTGTAGCCAGTCGCGAGTTTCGATCGGATCCACGTCATTTTGTAAACGGTCTGACATGGGGGGTATTCCTTATCTATTCGTTGATTAGTCTGGAACCTGTCCCATTGCGCTTTCTGCCCTGCATATTTCGGGTTGTCTCTGTGTTGGCTGCGCTTCCTCACCCCAGTCGCATAGATTGCTATGTTCCTGAGGATTCGCGCACTTGCCGCCGCGATACATCCCGAACTATTTTGGGCAACGAAAAGCGCAATAAGACAGGTTCTGCGTTTAGTTGCCGCGCTCTAAAAACTGGCGCTTAAAAATAGGTGTTGCTAGTCCTTTCTTTGCTGTAGGCGGCGTAGCGAACGGTCTCGACGACTTTGCTCACGGCTGCGGTCCAGCAAGATTTCCTCAATGAAGGCCAGGTGACGGTGCGACGCTTCACGCGCCTGCTCCGGCTCTCTGGCCATTATCGCCTCGAAAACTCGGGTGCGATGGCTGCTGACCAGCGGAAGCATTTCCCGACGGGCGTACAGCAATTCAAAGTTCTGTCGAACGTTCT
The DNA here is from genome assembly GCF_033843265.1 of Scandinavium lactucae. NCBI lineage: Bacteria > Pseudomonadati > Pseudomonadota > Gammaproteobacteria > Enterobacterales > Enterobacteriaceae > Scandinavium > Scandinavium lactucae. The sequence continues at coordinate 347,380 of NZ_JAWXRD010000001.1, read as the reverse complement.
GCGCAAGCATAGGTTCCATGCAGCGTAGCAGATGGAGTAAGACCACATTATGGGCGGCTTCGGTGACGGCAATTTGATACTGGACGACAGCGCTGGATTCGGCATCGAGATCGCCAGACTGCTGTGCGATTTCAATCGCCCGGTGCAGTTCGCGAATGCGCGTACGGTCTTCTTCGTTACTGCGTAATGCAGCATAGTACGCGGCAATGCCTTCCAACGCGTGGCGTGTTTCCAGCAGGTCAAACTGGGATTCAGGGTGGTCGGAGAGCAATTCTACCAGCGGATCGCTGAAGCTCTGCCAAAGGCTACTTTGCACAAAGGTACCGCCGCCCTGGCGACGAAGCAGTAGGCCCTTCGCTTCGAGACGTTGGATCGCCTCACGCAGAGAGGGACGAGAAACGTCGAACTGTTTAGCCAGCTCGCGTTCAGGTGGAAGTTTTTCACCGGGGCGCAGCGTCCCCTCAAGAATCAAAAACTCCAGCTGCTGCTCAATCACATCGGATAATTTTGGTTGGCGGATTTTGCTGTAGGCCATGGTTCCCTGTCTCAAGCCATTTACCCGGAGTCAATTGGTCTTACCAATTCATAGTTCGTGACGGTAAAGTAACAAAGTATTCACCTTCTGTCCATACAGGTTTTGATTGAAATCAGTAAACCGGGCACATTTTAACAACCTTACAGAAGGCATGTTTCAGAACTGCAACTTAGAACATATTTTGCGTTTACCCACAAAGAGGGAGATTTAACCTGCGCGAAACGAAAAAGTTTCGCGCCTCTGCATTTACAGTTGCTTTCTTTTTATGCAACTCGTCAGCATCCCTGCACAAAGCAGGTGCATTCGGCTGCACTTACCACTATTCTTCCAGCTGCGGAAGACTCACACGCAACTTTCAGCCGTCCGCTCTGTAAAAAATAATGTACAGGATATGGAAGTTCATAATGACACACGCTGAGAACCCATTGGGCTCTTAAAAAGCGTAGAAAAATTAATCACTCACGAGGTTTCATAATGGAAGGTCAACAGCAAGGCGAACAGCTGAAGCGCGGCCTGAAAAACCGCCACATTCAGCTGATTGCGCTGGGTGGAGCTATCGGAACGGGCCTGTTTCTGGGCAGCGCCTCCGTTATTCAATCCGCAGGGCCGGGGATCATTCTCGGTTACGCGATAGCAGGGTTCGTGGCCTTTCTGATTATGCGTCAGTTAGGTGAAATGGTCGTTGAAGAGCCGGTCGCAGGTTCCTTTAGCCACTTTGCCTACAAATACTGGGGCAACTTTGCCGGTTTCGCGTCCGGCTGGAACTACTGGGTACTGTATGTCCTGGTGGCGATGGCTGAACTGACGGCAGTCGGGAAATACATCCAGTTCTGGTGGCCTGAAATCCCGACCTGGGCATCGGCAGCGGTGTTCTTTGTGGCGATCAACCTCATCAACCTGACCAACGTGAAAGTGTTCGGGGAGATGGAGTTCTGGTTTGCCATCATCAAAGTTGTCGCGGTAGTCGCGATGATCCTGTTCGGCGGCTGGCTGCTGTTTAGCGGCAACGGTGGCCCACAGGCAACCGTGCGCAACCTGTGGGAACAGGGTGGCTTCCTGCCGCATGGTATCCAGGGGCTGGTGATGATGATGGCGATCATCATGTTCTCCTTTGGCGGCCTTGAGCTGGTCGGTATTACCGCTGCCGAAGCCGATGACCCGCAGAAGAGCATCCCGAAAGCCACCAATCAGGTTATCTACCGTATCCTGATTTTCTATGTAGGCTCGCTGGCCGTCCTGCTGTCACTGCTGCCGTGGACTCGCGTCACCTCTGACACCAGCCCGTTCGTGCTGATTTTCCACGAACTGGGTGACACCTTCGTTGCGAACGCGCTGAATGTAGTGGTGCTGACTGCCGCGCTGTCGGTCTATAACAGCTGCGTATACTGCAACAGCCGGATGCTGTTCGGCCTGGCCCAGCAGGGCAATGCCCCGAAAGCGCTGACTAAAGTCGACAAACGTGGTGTACCGGTTAACACCATTCTGGTGTCTGCGGTGTTCACCGCGCTGTGCGTGCTGATCAACTACCTGGCACCGGAATCGGCCTTCGGTCTGCTGATGGCGCTGGTGGTTTCTGCGCTGGTCATCAACTGGGCGATGATTAGCCTGGCGCACATGAAGTTCCGTCGGGCGAAGCAGCAGCAGGGCGTGAGCACTCGCTTCCCTGCCCTGTTCTATCCGCTGGGGAACTGGATTTGCCTGTTTACCGTTGCCGCCGTACTGGTCATCATGCTGATGACACCGGGCATGGCCATCTCCGTATATCTGATCCCAGTGTGGATTGTGATTCTGGGTATTGGCTATCTGGTTAAACAGAGAGGGGCGAAAGCCGTTCGCGCGTAATCTCATCCTCTCTCACTACGCTGATTATCCACATGCTGTAGCGGCTGAAAACCGCTACAGCAGCATGTTACCTGCTTCACACTTTCCCCTCCATAGCTGATTTATCCATATCATCACCGTATTCCTGCTACGCATTTTTTCAAAAGCCTGCGAATAATCATCTGCATATCTCATTGCGGAGAAGTGTCGATGGACAACAACAAATTATCGGTAAAAGAAAAGATCGGCTACGGAATGGGCGACGCGGGATGCAACATCATCTTCGGCGCTATCATGTTGTTTGTTAACTATTTTTATACGGATATTTTCGGTTTAGCCCCGGCGCTGGTTGGGGTGTTACTGCTCTCCATTCGCGTCATCGACGCGGTGACGGACCCGATAATGGGGGCAATGGCGGACCGTACCCGCAGTAAATATGGTCGTTTTCGGCCCTGGCTGCTGTGGATTGCCTTCCCCTACGCGCTGTTCAGCGTGCTGATGTTCACCACTCCGGAATGGAGCTACAGTAGCAAGGTTATCTATGCCTTCGTGACCTATTTCCTGCTGTCGATAACCTATACGGCGATCAACATTCCTTACTGCTCGCTCGGGAGCGTTATCACCAACGATCCGAAAGAGCGCGTGGCGTGTCAGTCCTATCGCTTCGTGATGGTCGGCATTGCCACCCTGTTGCTGTCGCTGACCTTACTGCCGATGGCCGACTGGTTTGGCGGCGAGAACAAAGCCAAAGGCTATCAAATGGCGATGACCGTGCTGGCGTTTATCGGCATGTGTATGTTCCTGTTCTGCTTTGCCACCGTGCGTGAACGCGTGCGTCCGGCGGTGCAAACCAACGATGAACTCAAGCGTGATCTTAAAGACGTGTGGAAAAACGATCAGTGGGTGCGCATCCTGCTGCTGACCCTGTGCAATGTCTGCCCGGGCTTTATCCGCATGGCGGCGACCATGTACTACGTTACCTGGGTAATGCAACAGAGCACCCATTTCGCCACGCTGTTTATCAGCCTCGGCGTGGTCGGGATGATGATCGGCAGTATGTTAGCGAAGGTATTGACCGACCGCTGGTGCAAACTGCAGGTGTTCTTCTGGACCAACATCGCGCTGGCGATTTTCTCCTGCGCCTTCTACTTCTTCGATCCGCACGCCACGATGATGATCATGGTGCTCTATTTCCTGCTCAACATCCTGCATCAGATCCCTTCCCCGCTGCACTGGTCGCTGATGGCCGATGTGGACGACTATGGCGAATGGAAAACAGGTAAACGCATCACCGGCATCAGCTTCTCCGGCAACCTGTTCTTCCTGAAAGTCGGGCTGGCGGTCGCCGGGGCGATGGTCGGGTTCCTGCTCTCCTGGTATGGTTATGATGCGGGCGCGAAAGCACAAGGCCCGGATGCGCTCAACGGGATCGTGCTGCTGTTCAGCGTCATCCCTGGCGTCGGTTATCTGATTACCGCCGGGGTCGTTCGCCTGCTGAAAGTGGATCGGGAATTAATGAAACAGATCCAGGCCGATCTGGAAAAACGTCGTCAGAACTATCGCGAACTGAGTGAATATCAACAACAGGCAGAGCTGGTGAGGAAACCACAATGAACAATTGGCCTAACCCGTTTATCGAGCAGCGTGCGGACCCGTTTATTCTGCATCACGAGGGGGCGTATTACTTCATCGCCTCAGTACCGGAATATGACCGACTGGAAATCCGCCGCGCCGCTGACATCGCCGGTTTACGCACTGCTGAACCGGTAGTGGTCTGGCGTAAACCCGATAGCGGCCCGATGAGCCAGCTAATTTGGGCGCCGGAACTGCACTGCATTGACGGCACCTGGGTCATCTATTTTGCCGCCACGCACACCCATGACCTTGATGAATTGGGGATGTTCCAGCATCGGATGTTCGCGCTGACCTGTGACGATGCCGACCCGCTGACCGGTGCGTGGCAGGAAAGAGGCCAGGTGAAAACGCCGTTTGATACCTTCGCGCTCGACGCAACCACATTCATGCATCAGGGAAAGCAGTGGTATCTGTGGGCGCAAAAGGCGCCGGATATTGCCGGAAATTCCAATCTGTATCTGGCGGAGCTGGAAAATCCATGGACGCTGAAAGGCCTGCCGGTGATGCTCAGTAAACCCGAATTTGACTGGGAGTGTCGGGGCTTTCTGGTGAACGAAGGCCCGGCGGTGATTGTCCACGGCAACCGCCTGTTCGTCAGCTATTCTGCCAGCGCCACCGATGAGAACTACTGCATGGGCCTGTTATGGATTGATCTCGACGCCGACCCGATGCAGGCCAGCAACTGGCATAAATCACCGCAGCCGGTGTTCACCACCAGCTATGAAAATCGGCAATACGGCCCGGGCCATAACAGCTTTACCCAAACGCCAGACGGCCAGGATGTGCTGGTCTATCACGCCAGAAACTACACCGAAATCGAAGGCGACCCGCTGTATGACCCTAACCGCCATACCCGGTTGAAGCTCATCCACTGGCATGAAAACGGGATGCCTGACTTCGGCGTCCCGCATGCGGATTCACTGTAAAACAGTGACCGACGCTCCTGACTCTTCAGGAGCGTTTTTTTGGTGTAATAGCCCTCTTTTTTTGTCAGACCAATTATTTATTGTTATGTGACAACTTTCTCAATTGACAAAAAACATAACCATCAGAGCAAATATCTCAATAGTCAAATAAACCCCCAGTCCATAGAGTAAAAAATACACACTCATGCCTGGAGAGAACAATGACAACACTCAGGAAATTATCCGTTGCCGAAAAAATTGGCTTCGGTATGGGCGATGCCGCATGTGGCATCGTTTATTCTTCGGTTACTATGTTCTTAACATATTTTTATACCGATATTTATGGACTCTCGGCAGCAGCCGTCGGGGTAATGTTTCTGGTGACCCGTATTCTCGACGCCATTACCGATCCGTTAACGGGATTGGTCGCGGATCGGGTACGTACGCGCTGGGGTCATTTTCGGCCATGGTTGATTTGGTTCGCCATTCCTTACGCGGTATTGGCGGTATTAACCTTCACAACGCCAGACTTTGGCGCATCAGGTAAATTACTCTATGCCTATATCACCTATACGTTATTAATGCTGTGCTACACCTTTATCAATATCCCTTACTGTGCACTTGGCGGGGTGATTACAGCTGATGAAAAAGATCGTTTATCCGCGCAATCCTATCGCTTCACCATTTCTTCCCTTGCAGGTCTGGTGGTCTCGGTGGCGACTTTATTTTTAGTCGACTGGCTCGGAAAAGAAAATAAACAGTTTGGCTTCCAGGCCACGATGGCGATTATGGGAACCCTGGCCGTGATCATGTTATTTTTCTGCTTCTTCACAACGTCAGAACGTGTCCGTCCGACCAGTGAAAGCAACAACAGTATGATGGGCGATCTGCGTATTTTACTCGCCAACGATCAGTGGCGAATCGTGGCGATCATCACGTTCTTTTCCAGCATGGCGGGTGTGATGCGTAGCGCAGCGACGCTGTACTATGCCACCTATCTGATGTTGGGAGGCGTTGAAAGCGCAGCCGGAACGGCAATGAAATCAGCGTTTGTTTCCACCAGCGTCATCGGGACCATTATCGGCAGTATCGCCGCGGGTTATTTAGCACAGCGCTATCGGGCGGTATCACTGTTCAAAAATATTAACTTACTCCTGGTCATCATCGGCGTCGTGATGTTCTTTGTCCCGCCCACCTGGCTGGCAGTTGTTTTCCCATTCTATTTCCTGGTCGGTTTTTTCCATCAAATGTATCAGCCTTTTAAATGGAATATGATGGCCAACGCCGCTGATTACGGCGAATGGAAATTTGGGCGCCGTATTACTGGCCTCTCTTTTTCCGGTAACTTATTTGCTTTAAAAATGGGGATGGCCGTAGCCGGTGCATTTGTCGGTTTTTCTCTCGGCTGGTTTGGTTATCAGGCGGGTGTACCAACCCAAACAACACTCGCCACCACTGGGATAATTAGCTTATTAACCATTGGACCGTCCATTTCCTATTTCATCCTGTACTGGTTAAGCCGTTTTTATACCCTTGACGATCAGATGATGAGCAAAATACAGCGTGAACTGGCGCTGCGTCAGCAGGCAAATGCTACCAGCCCGATTAGCGAATCCCCTGTAATGGTGAAAAATATCACCGAGCCAATGACCACCACCGGAGAGAATCATCATGCCTAATCACACTGCACGCCCCGGATACTATAAAAATCCGATTCTGCATGCCGATTATTCTGACCCTGACATTGTGCGTGCAGGTGATGATTTCTATATGGTGGCCTCCAGCTTTAATCATTTTCCCGCACTGCCTATTTTGCACTCACGGGATTTAGTCAACTGGACCATTATTAATCACGTCTTTTCCACCTTTAACGATGCGACCTACGACACCATGCAGCCTGGAAAAGGCGTTTGGGCGCCGTCGATTCGCCATCACGACGGTAAATTTTGGGTCTTTTTCAGTACGCCTGATGAAGGCATCTTTATGTCCTGCACGACCGACCCCCATGCAGAATGGAGTGCCCCCCACTGCGTCAAATTGGCGAAAGGCTGGATAGACCCTTGTCCGCTGTGGGACGACGATGGCCGCGCCTGGCTGGTTCATGCTTTCGCCCATAGCCGCACCGGCAGAAAACATCAGTTGCAGCTGATGGAAATGTCGCCTGATGGCCGCTCTCTGCTTGATGACGGGCAAATTATTTACGATGGTGCACTGGACAACCCCACCCTTGAAGGGCCGAAGTTCTACAAACGCAACGGGTGGTATTACATCTTTGCACCAGCAGGAGGGGTGGAAACCGGCTGGCAGTCGGTACTGCGGGCCAGAAGCGTGCAGGGGCCATGGGAGGCGCGCATCGTTTTGCAACAGGGCGAAACCCATGTTAACGGCCCTCATCAAGGCGGCTTTGTTGAACTGGAAAACGGCGAATGCTGGTTCATACATTTTCAGGATGCCGACCTCTACGGGCGCATTGTCCACCTACAACCGATGCACTGGCAGACGGACGACTGGCCGTTTATCGGCAAGCAGCAAGCAACAGATGCTCCCGGGCAACCAGTGATTGAATACCCGTTGCCCTCGGTGGCGCAACATCCTCAGGGCTATCTTAATCCACAAACCAGCGATGATTTCGCCCGTGGATATCCCGGACGACAATGGCAGTGGCAGGCCCAGCCAAAGGCAGATTGGCTACAACCGACGCTCAACGCCCTGGCGCTGACCTGCCAGCCAATGCGCGAATATCAGGGCGAACTGGCGCTCTATAGCCAGCCAAACCTGCTGTTGCAAAAATTCCCGGCGCGTGAATTCTGCGTCACCACCGTTTTAAGCGCGGGTTTTCAGCATGAGGGTGAACTCAGCGGACTGATTGTGTATGGAGAACGCTATGCAACGCTTGCGCTTTCTCAGTGCAAAGGACAACGTAAAATCGTGCTGATCGCTGCGTGGATGAGTGATACCGGCAGGCTACATCAGCAACAGCGTGACATTGCCGACTGGCCGTCCAACGCACCGCTATGGCTTAGAGTAGAGGTTAAATCAGGCGGCCTGTGTTATTTCAGCTACAGCGATAATGCCAAGGACTGGCAGGCCGTCACGCCCTATTTTGCTGCTGGAAAAGGCAAATGGGTGGGGGCTAAAGTAGGCGTTTTTGCCGCCGCGAATCAACATTCGTCCCTCCCAGGCACAGGCGTTTTCTCGCGTTTTGCGGTAGATATCTAATTTGATTGTCGTCCGGTAGCCGACGTTGATTGAGAGGCAGAAATGCCTCTCCTTTTCTTAAAATCACATCTTATGAGATCTATTATAATTACCTGAATGAAACCCCTTACTTATACCCGCATTAATACCGCCTAACACACTGAACCCCATTATTCAACTTATTAATAAAATAATATCCGTAATCATTCTGCATACTTGATTTGGCGATGACGGGAAAACATACTTTCTGCCACACTCAAAATATTAAATGCATCCCGATTTCATTGCTTACTGAGGCATCATGAATATTAAGGCATTAATTAATATATTATTGGCATCAATTTCACTCTCTTTTATTGTTGATGCTTCCGCTAGTTCTCCCAAAGGAGGAACATTTAAATTTAATCAAAGCAACAATAACAATGGAAATGCACTCGATCCAATGGATATGCCACTCGCAATGCCCATTTCTGACTTTTTTGGCCGCAAGGAAGACGGGGAATGGGAAGTGGAGGATGGTGCCAATATCGCGGTGAATATTATGTATGTTGTTTCTGAGGGTTATGACGACAGTAATTATGCAGATTATTATAACAGTGATTTCGCACTAAAAGGATATAACCCACGACAACCAGCTGAAGATGCGCTTAGTGAGGACAATGATGGCGCAGATGTACTTTCACTCAATGATGCCAAAACAAACCCCTTTATTTATGGGAAGGCAGCCGACCAGCCCGTAAATAATATAGCAGTCACAACCTGCCACGAATCAGTAACAGTAGAAGAATACACACCATCGTGTAGCTACTGGGCTAATGATTCTGATTACACGCGCTACGCAGATCTTTATCGCCAATATGGCAACAGATTACGTGTTGATACCGTACTCTTTCCCGCGATCGGCAGGCCGACTTTAGGCAAGCCCAGGCGAGATGTGACCGCCGATTCAGCCTATGGTGAAAGACAAGAGAGAATTATGTACTTCCCTCATCGCCATCTGGATTTAATCCATGTTGAAGCACTGATCTTGAGAAGCGGTGGCGATGCAGTGAATGATGAAATGGATCGACGGATTGTGACTTTTACCTATCGTCGTAATGAAAGCAATCCGGAGAATACTGTTTTCTCATTATATCGCCAGACTGATTCCCGAGATCCCGTCTACCCATATTATTCACCATCAATATCATGGGGAATGATTCGTTCAAACAGGCCTTATGCTTTTACTATCCCCTCACAAACTTTTTTGCCAGAACAATTTGATATTCGGGATGTTGAAGCAATTCATACCCGCCTGTCGGGGTTACGTCGCACAACTAACTGGGCGTGCCTTGCTGAAGATGACTCAGGCTCAGAGACCCCTGCGGGAAGGTACTGCTACGGCGAAGGTGATACCAAACACCATGAACTGTACCGCTCGAATGCTTATGTTTGCTTTTATGACCATAGCGTAAGGAAACTCCCCAGCGGGGCGACACCTGAGAGGTTATCAATATGTGAGGCGGATGGAAATAAAGTCACCTCTACGATCCCTCTTAAATATGATCCTGACGACAATCGTTAATACCCGGCAGAGCGTTAAGCCTTAAATAAAAAAGGGATGCCAGACTTTGGCATCCCCTCTACAGATTCACAGGCTTAAACTAGCGTGCCGTAAATCGTCAGTAGCGCCATAATGACCACCACCGCGTACGACGCCTTTTTCGCCATCGATACTGCTGTTTTCGGCGTTTCAACCTTATCAACATGCGGCTCGCGGGCCAGTGAGAACTGAGCCAGTTGAGTCAGCACCTGATACTGCGAAGAGTGACGATCGCCAAGCGAGGCAAACCAGGCGGGCAGCGCCTTTTCACCGTGGCCAATCAGCGCATACACCACGCCAACCAGACGCACTGGCACCCAGTCGAGCACGTGAAGAATGGCATCCACACCCGATTGCTGACGATCCCGCGGGGTCTGATAACGCGCCAGCCAGCTCTGCCATGCACGCAGGAACGCATAGCCCATCAGTGTGGCAGGCCCAAATGGGCCACCGACCACGAACCAGAACAGCGGTGCGAGATAGTAACGATAGTTAATCCACAGCAGCGCGTTTTGCAGTTCGCGCAGGTACTCGCGCTCGTCGCAGCCGGGCGGCACGCCGTGGATTAACGTTAGCTCGCTGGCCATCGCATCACGGGCATGGGCGTCGTTTCGCGACGCGGCTTTCAAATACGCATGATAGTGCAAACGCACTTTACCCGCCCCGATGCACAGCAGGCCAATCAGGATCCACACCACCAGCAGCGGCACATTAAACAGCACGCCAAACAACACTCGTTGGATCAGATACACAATCACCATCGCAACGAGGGTCATCAGCAGGGTGAGAGAAAAGGAGTAATTTTTGATGCGGCGGAACAGGACCTCCAGCCGGTGATCGAGTTGCCAGTGTTCGCCCAGCTTGAACAAGCGCTCAGCAATCAGCACCAGTAACGTGGTAAACAGCGTCATGTTATCTCCTTATCTGACGGATGGCTCACCAGAGCGCGGAAGCGCGGCCAGTCAAAAGCCGGGCCGGGATCGGTTTTACGTTCGGGCGCGATATCGTTATGACCGGCCATGTTGTTGGCGAGCGCCGGGTAGGCCGTCATCAGCAGACGGGTTAACGCCGCAAGCTGTTGATATTGCGCATCGGTATAGGCCAGCGTATCGGTGCCTTCCAGTTCAATACCAATCGAGAAGTCGTTGCATTTTTCACGCCCTTTATAGCGCGACACGCCCGCGTGCCAGGCGCGTTTATCGAACGGAACGTACTGCACAATTTCGCCATCACGGCGGATCAGGCAGTGGGCCGACACGCGCAAATGCGCAATTTCAGCAAAAAAAGGATGAGCATCCGGATCGATTGTTCCAGTGAATAATGCATCGATCCACGGGCCGCCAAATTCGCCGGGCGGTAAACTGATATTATGCACCACCAGCAACGTGGGTGCTTCATCATCCGGGCGGCAATCGTGATGCGGCGACGGAACCCGTCGGGCATTATCCAGCCAGCCACCGTGTAACTGCATTCGGACGCTCCTCATTCTATTCTATGGTGCAAAAATCCGGTTCAGAGTAGCATGTTTATAACTTATGATTCCTTACCATTTGGAGTTTTATCATGCCGCCTCGCCGCTACAATCCTGAGCAACGTCGTGACGCATTGCTGGAACGTATTAACCTCGATATACCTGCTGCTGTAGCCCATGCGCTACGTGAAGATTTAGGCGGCGAAGTGAACGCCGGAAATGACATTACCGCCCAGTTGCTACCTGAAGATTCACATTCCCACGCCGTGGTGATCACCCGTGAAGCAGGCGTGTTTTGTGGTAAACGCTGGGTGGAAGAAGTCTTTATCCAGCTCGCCGGAGATGACGTCACTCTCACCTGGCATGTGGCAGATGGCGATTTGCTTACTGAGAATCAGCCGCTGTTTGAACTTCACGGCCCGTCGCGCGTGCTGTTAACTGGCGAGCGCACCGCATTGAATTTTGTGCAGACGCTGTCCGGCGTGGCAAGCGTTGTGCGTCGCTACGTCGATTTGCTTGAAGGTACAAAAACCCAGCTGCTCGACACCCGCAAAACCCTGCCCGGCCTGCGCACCGCGCTGAAATATGCGGTGCTGTGCGGCGGCGGCGCGAACCATCGTCTGGGCCTGTCGGACGCGTTTTTGATTAAAGAAAACCACATCATCGCATCCGGCTCCGTTCGCCAGGCGGTAGAAAAAGCCTTCTGGATGCACCCGGATGTGCCGGTTGAAGTTGAAGTCGAAAACCTTGAAGAGTTACAGGCGGCCCTCAAAGCCGGGGCTGACATCATCATGCTCGATAATTTCGACGCGCCGCTGATGCGTGAAGCGGTGAACATCACCCAGGGTCAGGCGCGGCTGGAAGTGTCTGGTAATGTGACCTTCGATACTATTCGTGAATTTGCCGAAACCGGAGTGGACTTCATTTCCGTTGGGGCGCTCACCAAACATGTACAGGCCCTTGACCTGTCGATGCGCTTTAAATAACACATGCCGTGAAGGGGATTTACGATCCCCTTCGCAGCACGCTGCAACGCGACTGCAAATCGCGCGAAAGACAGGAAGCTCCCTTCCCGATTTCATTATTCCCCTTCGCCAGCCGCCACGCCTGCTGCCAAAGTGCTCCCGTCAAACAAGGAGCGACTTATGGATAAACAATACGGATTCACCCTGATCGAGCTAATGGTGGTGATTGGCATTATTGCCATTCTCAGCGCCATCGGCGTTCCGGCGTATCAAAACTACCTGCGTAAAGCGGCGTTGACCGACATGCTGCAAACCTTCATGCCCTATCGCACCGCGATAGAACTGTGCGCTCTCGATCATGGCGGTACGACCGAATGTGACGGCGGCAGTAATGGCATTCCCTCCCCGACGACCAGCCGCTATGTGTCAGGCATGGAGGTCGTACAAGGCTCCGTGACGCTGACCGGCCAGGAAAGCCTCACCGGGCTTAGCGTCACACTGAAACCCGCGTGGGATACACAAAACGGAATCACCGGCTGGCAGCGCACCTGCACCATCGCCAACGACAGTGCGCTAAAACAGGCCTGTGAAGACGTGTTCCGCTTTGATGCATCCTGAGGGCGCAATGATGAACAATCCCCGGTTAACGACACTCTGCCGACGCCACCATGCGGTGCTGCTCAGCAATGACGAACAGGTTATCAGTATCGCCATTGTCGGCGCACCGCCGAAAGAGTTAATGGATTCGCTGCGTTTTATGACACAAAAACGCATTGATATTGAATGCTGGGATCAGCCTCGAATGGACCAGCATCGGCATACCTCACAAGATACGCATCTGCCCGCCGCCCATGTTGATACAGGCAACGTTGTGGAACTGCTGAATCAGACCTTTCAGCAGGCATTACAGCAGCGAGCATCCGACATTCATTTTGAACCAGGCGACGCGGTACTGCGCGTCCGTCTGCGGGTTGACGGTGTCCTGCACCCGCTGCCCGATTTTTCGCCAACGCTCAGTGGGCCGTTGATAGCCCGGCTCAAAGTGTTGGGGAATCTGGACATCGCCGAGCGACGACTGCCGCAGGATGGGCAATTTAGCGTCGATATTGCCGGGCGCAATGTCTCTTTTCGTATCGCCACCCTCCCCTGTCGCGGGGGTGAAAAGGTGGTGCTGCGCCTGCTGCATCAGGTTAAACAGGCGCTGGATGTCACGGCACTAGGCATGAATGCGTCGCAGCTGCAGACGTTTCACCAGGCGCTGAATCAACCCCAAGGCCTGATGCTGGTCACCGGCCCTACCGGTAGCGGAAAAACAGTCACCCTATACAGCGCGCTTCAGGCACGAAATCGCCCGGAGATTAATTTATGCAGCGTGGAAGATCCGGTGGAGATCCCGCTCGATGGGATCAATCAGACGCAGATCAACACCCGCGCAGGGCTGACGTTTCAGAACGTATTGCGCGCCATGCTGCGTCAAGATCCTGACGTGGTCATGGTGGGCGAAATTCGCGATACCGAAACCGCTGAAATTGCCATTAAGGCTGCACAGACCGGGCATCTGGTCCTCTCGACGCTGCATACCAACTCCACCACTGAGACGTTAATTCGACTACAGCAGATGGGCGTCGCACGCTGGATGATTTCTTCGGCACTGCTGCTGGTGATCGCCCAGCGACTGGTCCGCCGCTTATGTCCCCATTGTCGGGAGCAGGATGGAGATTATGATGCGCTCCCGGTCACCCTATGGCCCGGCGTTTTACCCCACTGGCGGGCCAAAGGCTGTGACCGCTGTTATCACGGCTATCACGGACGCATTGCGCTGTTTGAAGTTCTCGCGATCACGCCCTCATTGAAACAGGCGATAGTCAGCGGAGCCAACCCTGAGGAGGTCGAACAGCTGGCGCGAGCTTCCGGTATGACGACGCTATTCGAACATGGCTGCGAAGCCGTGGCCCAGGGCCAGACCACCGTGGAAGAACTACTGCGCGTGTTAGGTGTGCCGCATGGCGAGTAAACAGCTCTGGCAGTGGCGCGGCCTGGCGGAAGACGGGGATCCCCGGCAGGGCCTCGTCTGGGTCGACAACAAACTTGCAGCCCTGGAATGTGCCCGGGAAGACGGCGTGCATCCGCTGGCGCTCAAACGCCGGGCGATTCGCCTCTCACTGTGGCGGGCGCAGTACAGCAGTGAACTCATGCAGCAACTGGCCACGCTGCTCCAGGCGGGACTAACGCTGTCGGAAAGTTTGCAGCTTCTGGCCGAGCAGCATCCTGTTCCGCAGTGGCAAGCCCTGATGCAGGATCTCGCCCGTCAACTGGCTCAGGGGCAGTCACTGTCCCTCGCCATGCAAGCGTGGCCAGAGGCCTTTCCACCGCTGTATCACGCGATGATCCAGGCCGGAGAAATGACCGGCAAGCTGGATTACTGCTGCGCTCATCTGGCGCGGCAACAGGAGCAGCAGCAGCGGCTGAACCAAAAAGTCAAAAAAGCGCTGCGCTACCCGCTGATGATCTTACTGCTCGCAGTGCTGGTGGTGATTGGCATGAGTGTATTTGTGCTGCCGGAGTTCGCCGCGATTTATCGCACCTTTAATACTCCGCTGCCGGTGCTGACCCGGTGGGTGATGGCGATGTCCTCGGCGGTACAGCGAGGGCTACCGCTGCTGGTCTGTCTGACTATCATGCCGTTTATCCTGCGACCGATTCTGCAACGTAGCCCGCGCTGGCAGATGCTTCGCCCGCAGCTGTGGCTGGCATTGCCGATGGTATCAGGACTGATTCGGGGACGAATGCTGAGCCAAATTTATACCGTGCTCGCCTTAACCCAGAACGCCGGGATCCCTTTTCTACAAGGGCTTGAGAGCGTCGAAAAAACGTTGACCTGCCCGTGGTGGCGGAGCGTGATTCATCAAATGAGTGAATCCATCGCGCAAGGCAGCGCTATCTGGCAAGCAATGGCACAGCAGACGGTTTTTACACCGCTCTGTAAGCAACTGGTAAGAACCGGTGAAGTGTCCGGGTCACTGGATAAAATGTTAGAGAATCTGGCGCATTACCACAGCGAACAGACGCATCAGCAGGCCGATAACCTGGCGACGATTCTGGAACCGGTGATGTTACTGGTGACGGGAGTGATTATCGGGACGCTGGTGGTGGCGATGTATCTGCCCATCTTTCATTTGGGGGATGCTATCAGTGGAGGATAATCGCTGGCGCAAGAATTACGCCAGCGATTTACGGCATTACAGGCTGTTGAACACGCGGTTCTCTTGTTCCTGAACGCGGATAAAGGTCGTACGTTTGGTCAACTCTTTCAGGCGTGATGCCCCGACATAGGTACAAGCTGAACGCAGGCCGCCCAGGATATCACGCGCGGTATTTTCGACCGGGCCACGCATCTTGAGCTTAACGGTTTTGCCTTCTGCCGCGCGGTATTTCGCAACACCACCGACGTGACGGTTCATCGCAGACTCGGAGCTCATGCCGTAGAACAGCATGAATTTCTCACCGTTCTCTTCCACGACGGTGCCGCCGCTTTCTTCATGCCCGGCCAGCATCCCGCCCAGCATCACGAAATCTGCGCCGCCGCCGAAGGCTTTTGCTACATCGCCTGGCATGGTGCATCCGCCATCACTGACGATCTGCCCGCCCAGGCCGTGCGCCGCATCGGCACATTCGATAACGGCAGAAAGCTGCGGATAGCCCACACCGGTCTTAACACGGGTGGTGCATACGGAACCTGGGCCAATGCCGACTTTAACGATATCCGCCCCAGCCAGGATCAGCTCTTCACACATCTCGCCGGTCACTACGTTGCCTGCGCAAATGGTTTTGGTCGGCCAGGCTTCACGCGCTTTGGACAGGAACTGGACGAAGTGCTCGGAATAGCCATTTGCCACGTCGATGCAGACAAAGTTCAGCGCTGGATTCAGGTTCAGGATCTGTTTGGTTTTATCGAAATCCGCATCGGACGTGCCGGTAGAAACCATGACATGTTTCAGAACATCAGCAGAAACGCTCCCTGCAAAGGCTTTCCAGTCTTCAACAGAGTAATGTTTGTGAACAGCGGTGAGAATACCAAAGGACGCCAGGGCTTTTGCCATCGCGAACGTGCCGACGGTGTCCATGTTCGCTGCAATGATAGGAACGCCAGACCATTTCTGACCAGAATGCTTAAAGGTGTATTCGCGTTCCAGCTCAACTTCGGAACGGCTTTTGAGGGTAGAGCGTTTAGGGCGGATAAGGACGTCTTTAAAACCTAGCTTCAGATCTTCTTCGATACGCATGTACGGATTCCTGGGGTTAAAGGCAAAAATGGGCTAAGCACAACTCCAGTGACGTTATCATACGCACTAATCATCCTGTCGCAAGACTGCGATTTTCACTTTTTTTACGCTACAATCGTACAAATTTACCTGGTGAACAGCGATTTTAACGTTTGTCATTTTGGTGGCCGTCAGGGCTAAATTTAACCTTTTGATTTGTAGCAATAATTCTTCACAGGACAGGGTGGTATGGTGTATACAGTGGCGTTAACAGGTGGCATCGGCAGCGGGAAAACGACCGTCGCAAATGCCTTTGCAGACCTGGGAGTTAACGTTATTGATGCCGATATCATCGCCCGTCAGGTTGTTGAACCCGGAACCCCGGCACTACAAGCTATCGTCAGTCGCTTTGGTGCAGAAATGTGCCTGCCTGATGGCAGTCTTAATCGCCGTCAGTTACGAGAGCACATCTTTACCGATGCCGCAGAAAAATCCTGGCTTAATGCTCTTCTCCATCCTCTGATTCAGCAGGAAACACAGCGACAAATGCAGCTGGCGACTTCGCCTTATGTACTGTGGGTGGTTCCGCTGCTGGTGGAGAATAAACTCTGGCATAAAGCCGATCGCGTGCTGGTCGTGGATGTTTCTGAAGAAACACAGCTCACGCGAACCATTCAGCGAGACACTGTGTCAGAACACCATGCGAAACAGATCCTAGCCGCCCAGGTCACGCGCGAACAGCGTCTTGCCGTGGCGGATGACGTCATTGATAACAACGGCGCACCAGATGCCATTGCATTGGATGTAGCCCGCCTGCATGCCCGCTATCTGAAGCTGGCGCATCAGGCCGATTCACAGGAAAAATCGTAATGCACACCCACATCCTCTTTGAACATCCCCTGAATGAGAAAATGCGCACCTGGCTGCGCATCGAGTTTCTTGTTCAGCAGTTGAATTGCAATCTGCCCGTTCGCGATCACGCCAGCGCATTGCATTTTTTTAGAAATATCGGGGACTTACTGGATGTGTTCGAACGCGGTGAAGTTCGTACAGATTTATTGAAAGAGCTGGAACGCCAGCAGCGTAAATTGAAGCAGTGGGATGAAGTGCCTGGTGTCGACAAAGATCGCATTGAAGCGTTACGCCAACAGCTGAAAAACAGCAGTAGCATTCTGATGAGCGCTCCGCGTGTGGGTCAGGTGCTGCGGGAAGATAAGCTGATTGGTCTGGTTCGCCAGCGTCTGAGTATTCCTGGTGGCTGCTGCAGCTTCGATTTACCGACGCTGCACATGTGGCTCCATGCTCCACAGGCGAAGCGCGATGCGCTGGTCACGCACTGGCTGGAAAGTCTGGCCCCGCTAAATCAGGCCCTGGATCTGATCCTCGACCTTATCCGTAACTCGGCACAGTTCCGCAAGCACACCAGCCTGAATGGTTTCTTCCAGGATAACGGCGAAGATGCTGATTTACTGCGCCTTCAACTGGTGCTCGCCGAACAGCTTTATCCGCAAATCTCCGGCCACAAGAGCCGCTTCGCCATTCGCTTCCTGCCACTCGACAGCGAAAATGGCACCGTGCCAGAACGTCTGGATTTCGAACTGGCCTGCTGCTAAGGAGACACTATGAGTGACATCATTACCGTAAACTGCCCGACTTGCGGCAAAAGCCTGGTCTGGGGCGAACAGAGTCCGTTCCGCCCCTTCTGCTGCAAACGCTGCCAGCTCATTGACTTAGGCGAGTGGGCCGCTGAAGAGAAGCGGATCCCAAGCTCTGGCGATTTGTCAGAAAGCGATGACTGGAGCGAAGAACAGCTGCCTTAAGCCTGCTCGATCAGTTTCGCAATCACTGGTGCGTTGGCAGGCGGAAACTCGTCTGCCAACAAATCTTTCTGTGCAACCCAGCGTCCCGGTTGCCCTTCTTTGCCCCACGGCTCGCCCTGCCAGCTGTCTACCAACCAGAACCACAGTGTGATGTGACGATCCGGGAACTGGTATTCCAGCTTATCAAACAGCAGTGCTGATTCCGGCAGGATCCCCACTTCTTCGTATAGTTCACGCGCCAGCGCTAACTCCGGACTTTCGCCTTCTTCGATTTTTCCCCCCGGAAACTCCCACATGTTAGCCATGTGTGCATCAGCAGCTCGCTGGGTAATAAAGATTTCCCCTGCCGCGTTACGCAGGATACCGGTCGAGATTTGCAGTATTTTCATTGTCTTCTTTCCATAAAAAAGGCGCTGTCACCAGCGCCTTTGTTTTCGCAGTTCTTCGTGTCTCTCAGAGCTTAGCTGATACGCCCGTGGCACTGCTTATATTTTTTACCGGAACCGCATGGGCATGGATCGTTGCGGCCCACTTTGCGATCGCCGGTTTCGGCGGCCAACGATTCTGCGGCGGCGGTGTCGTCGTCAGCGTGGCTCAGCTGCTGCATCTGTGCCAGACGTTCAGCTTCTTCGCGGCGCTGCTCTTCCATGGCCTCGACTTCTTCAGGCATACGTACCTGAACTTTGCACAGGGTGCTGATCACTTCATATTTCAGTGATTCCAGCATCGCGGCAAACATGGAGAACGATTCACGCTTATATTCCTGTTTAGGATCTTTCTGCGCATAGCCACGCAGATGGATGCCCTGGCGCAGGTAGTCCATCGCGGCCAGGTGTTCTTTCCACAGGGAATCCAGCGTTTGCAGCATCACGCCTTTCTCGAAGTGGCGCATCATTTCGGTGCCCACCACTTCTTCTTTACGCTGATAAACCTCGATACCGCTCTGCAGAATACGCTCACGCAGCGTTTCTTCGTGCAGTTCTGGCTCTTTGTCCAGCCACTCTTTGATTGGCAGGTCGAGGTCAAAATCGTTTTTCAGGCGCTCTTGCAGGCCTTCGATATCCCACATTTCTTCCAGTGACTGCGGCGGAATGTGTGCATCGATAGTCGCTTTGAACACGTCTTCACGGATGCTGGTGATCGTTTCGCTCACGTCGGACACGTCCAGCAACTCGTTACGCTGGGAGTAGATCGCGCGACGCTGATCGTTGGCCACATCATCATATTCCAGCAGCTGCTTACGAATATCGAAGTTACGGCTTTCCACCTTACGCTGCGCGTTGGCGATAGCTTTGGTCACCCACGGGTGCTCAATCGCTTCGCCCGGTTTCATACCCAGTTTACGCATCATGCCGGAAACACGATCGGAGGCAAAAATACGCATCAGCGCATCTTCCATCGACAGGTAGAAGCGGGAAGAACCGGCATCACCCTGACGACCAGAACGACCACGCAGCTGGTTATCGATACGGCGAGATTCGTGACGCTCTGTACCGACGATATGCAGGCCGCCTGCCGCCAGAACGGCGTCGTGACGAACCTGCCAGTCAGCTTTGATCTTCGCGATTTGTTCTTCGGTCGGGTTTTCAAGCTGCGCGACTTCTGCCTGCCAGCTGCCGCCCAGCATGATGTCAGTACCACGACCCGCCATGTTGGTAGCGATGGTAACGGTAGACGGGTAACCCGCCTGAGCAACAATATCCGCTTCACTGGCGTGGAACTTGGCGTTCAGTACATTGTGCTTGATACCGGCTTTGGTCAGCTCGTGGGACACCACTTCAGATTTCTCGATTGAGATAGTCCCTACCAAGACCGGCTGGCCTTTCGCGGTACGATCGCGGATATCTTCGATGATAGCCTGAATTTTTTCGGCTTCGGTCATGTAGACCAGGTCCGGCATGTCCTTACGGATCATTGGACGGTTGGTCGGCACCACCACGGTATCCAGTTTGTAGATGGAGCTGAACTCGAATGCTTCGGTGTCCGCTGTACCGGTCATACCGGCCAGTTTCTCGTACAGACGGAAGTAGTTCTGGAAGGTAATAGAAGCCAGCGTCTGGTTTTCGTTCTGGATGTCGACGCCTTCTTTGGCTTCCACCGCCTGATGCAGACCATCAGACCAGCGACGTCCCTGCATGGTACGGCCGGTGTGTTCATCGACGATGATAACTTCGCCATCTTTAACGATGTAGTCCACATCGCGGGTAAACAGAACGTGAGCGCGCAAGGCGGCGGTGACGTGATGCATCAGCATGATGTTGGTCGGAGAGTACAGGGACTCACCCTCTTCCATAATGCCTTCACGCACCAGCAATTCTTCTACCAGCACCAGACCACGTTCGGTGATATTCACCTGGCGGGCTTTCTCATCCACGGAGAAGTGACCTTCACCCTGGAAGGTGTCGGAGTCTTCTTTTTCCTGGCGGATCAGATGCGGGATAATTTTGTTAACCTGCTTATACATCTCGGAACTGTCTTCAGCCGGACCAGAGATAATAAGCGGCGTACGGGCTTCATCAATAAGGATGGAATCCACCTCATCGACCAACGCATAGTGCAGTTTACGCTGAACACGCTCTTCCGGGCTGAACGCCATATTGTCGCGCAGGTAGTCAAAGCCGTATTCGTTGTTGGTGCCGTAGGTGATGTCCGCGGCGTAGGCTTCACGTTTAGCGGGCGCTGGCATACCGGACATGTTCACGGCCACGCTCATGCCGAGGAACTCGAATAGCGGACGGTTGTTTTCGGCGTCACGCTGTGCCAAATAGTCGTTGACGGTAACCACATGAACGCCTTTACCGGACAGGGCGTTAACGTACGCTGGCAGCGTTGCGGTCAGGGTTTTACCTTCACCGGTACGCATTTCTGCGATGCAGCGGTCGTTCAGAACCATACCGCCGAGCAGCTGCACGTCGAAGTGACGCATACCAAACACGCGCTTACTGGCTTCACGTACCACTGCAAACGCTTCCGGGATCAGGCTTTCTACAGTAGCGCCTTTTTCCAGACGCGCACGGAACTCGTTAGTTTTCGCTTTGAGTTCGTCATCGGAGAGTTTTTCCATCTCCGGTTCCATGGCATTGATTTGAGTGACGGTTTTGCGCATACGACGCAGTGTACGGTCGTTACGGCTACCGAAAACTTTGGTTAATAAATTAAGCATAATTAAAATCTCAATCGCCCCGCCATGCGGAGTCTTAGTCATTAGGTGAAGTTTTGTTTTTTATCAGCTAAGGCGTTGAGGTCCGGCACGAATACCGTGCACCTGGCTTACCCAGGTACTGACTGAAAAGGCAGGATGTGCCGCAGGCTCTGCATGCCATGCCACCGAGCGAACGATCGCGGGCGGCTGGCTCTCACGCATCAGCAGGGCGCTGAGCGTATCCAGCAGAGCAAGATGATGAACTTCAAGCGGCGCGGACGCTTCTGCGACCGGCAGCGCCTGGGGTGCCATCGCGAAGGACAGGTGACGAATAACCGTGCGAATGGCGTGTTGATGCCAGTAATCGACGGTAAACGCAGGCCGACGGTTGCCATCGAGCAATGCCAGATGGGTGAAGTTAACCTTCGTTGCGGGGTTATGGCTGCTGGCGGTTTTGGTCGGTGGAACAGATTCAGAGGCTGTAGCAATCGCAGGCAAGCCGAACCCTGCCGCGACCATCCCCAACAGGAGATGCGGCCAGAAGTATCGTCTGCCAAACTGTCGCCAACGCGTCAGTATACCGTTCACTTACCTTTTCACCTTGATTGCCAGGCAACCCATCAAAAAATTTAGCGTCATGATAGTACCATTAATGGCTCGCGCCAGCAGCAGGAATGACGGTTAACCTCGCGGAAAAGTGCTCACCAAAGCAGCAATCGCACATATATAAGGCGTGAAAATGACAACGGGTGTCACAGGAGGCGTTTTGGGAGTGCTAAAAAGAAAAAACGACTGGTTCCCTGGACGGAGAGAACCAGGTTGCCAGTCGAATTTACAGAATGGTCAGGCTTATGCCAGAACCATTGACGGTGCTTTGAATGCCAGTGGCAGTTCAGCTTCGTCTTCGAAGGTCACAAACTCCCAAGCTTCCTGTTTTGCCAGGACCGCTTGCAGCAGTTTATTGTTCAGGGCGTGACCGGATTTGTACGCGGTGAATGCACCGATGATATTGTGACCACACATAAAGAGGTCACCGATCGCATCCAGCATTTTGTGGCGCACAAATTCATCTTCAAAGCGCAGGCCGTCTTCGTTCAGTACGCGATAATCGTCAACAACGATGGCACAATCGAAGCTGCCGCCCAGGCACAGGCCGCGGGACTGCAGATATTCGATATCACGCATGAAACCAAAAGTACGCGCTCGGCTAATCTGACGCATGAACGCATCCGCGGAGAAGTTCATAGCATAACGCTGGTTGCTGCCATCAATCGCCGGATGGTTAAAGTCGATGGTGAAATCCAACGAGAAACCATTGAACGGCTTGAATTCAGCCCACTTGTCGCCGTCTTCTACACGAACTGTGTCTTTAATGCGTACAAATTTCTTCGCACAGTTCAGTTCATCAATGCCTGCGTCGAGCAGCAGATAAACGAACGGGGCAGCGCTACCGTCCATGATCGGGATTTCTGGTGCATCGACTTCAACAATGATGTTGTCGATACCCAGCCCGGCCAGGGCGGCGTTCAGGTGCTCTACCGTTGAAATCCGCACGTCATGCTCGTTGACAAGGCAAGTACAGAGCATGGTATCACGCACAGATTTGGCATCTGCCGGAAAATCAACCGGTGGATTCAAGTCGGTGCGACGATAGATGACCCCGGTATTTGCCGGCGCAGGGCGTAACGTCAGTGTGACCTTTTTGCCGGTATGTAAACCGACGCCAGTCGACTGAACGATACGTTTAAGAGTCCTTTGTTTGATCATCGTATAATCTCGCCAAATTACCTATCCAACCGAAGTGTACTATACATTCGGCAGGCCAGTTTAGCACAAAGAGCGCAGATTCCCAAATTCCAGCTAATTCTTAATCAGCTTGCTTGCGCAGGAATGCAGGGATATCCAAATAATCCGGTTCTTTAGCGGTTTGCGGCGTATTGTCGTTAACCACTTTAGCGGCCGGTTTCTGCTCCTGCGACAGCGGAGCCATGCCGTGCTGCTGGTAGCGATCCATGACTGGCTGCTGCTGTTGCTTGTTGGTCACCAGGGTAATTTCAGGACGCTTGTCCATACCGATACCGGTAGCCACGACGGTCACACGCAGCTCGTCGTTCATATCCGGATCCAGAGAAGTACCGATAACCACGGTCGCATTATCCGATGCAAATGCACGGATGGTGTTACCCACGGTTTCGAACTCATCCAGGCGCAGGTCGAAACCAGCGGTGATGTTGACCAGAACACCGCGTGCGCCGGACAGGTCGATATCTTCCAGCAGTGGAGAAGAGATAGCCATTTCAGCCGCTTCTTCCGCACGGTCTTCACCGCTTGCCAGGCCTGAGCCCATCATCGCGTAGCCCATTTCGGACATCACGGTGCGCACGTCAGCAAAGTCGACGTTCATCAGACCCGGACGGGTAATCAGTTCGGCGATACCCTGAACTGCGCCTTTCAGCACGTCATTCGCTGCACCGAAAGCGTCGAGCAGAGAGATGCCACGGCCCAGAACTTTCAGCAGTTTGTCGTTAGGGATCGTAATCAGAGAGTCCACATGTTTGGACAGCTCGGCGATACCCTGCTCCGCAAATGCCATACGCTTCTTGCCTTCAAAGTTGAAAGGCTTGGTCACGACAGCAACGGTCAGAATACCTAAATCTTTGGCTACTTCAGCCACAACAGGTGCTGCACCGGTACCAGTACCGCCACCCATACCTGCTGCGATGAACACCATGTCAGCGCCTTCAAGGGCTGCACGCAGGGCTTCACGGTCTTCGTCTGCCGCATTACGACCGACTTCCGGGTTTGCGCCAGCACCCAGACCTTTGGTAATCCCATTACCGATCTGGATAGTCTGGCCGACAGCCGTTTTACGTAACGCCTGAGCGTCAGTGTTCACTGCGAAGAATTCAACACCTTCGATGCGCTCGCGCACCATGTGTTCGACGGCGTTGCCACCGCCACCACCGACGCCGATGACTTTAATCACCGCGTCGTTGGTCAGTTCCATAGGTTCAAACATAGTTTCTCTCCGTTTTGTGCCTGTCGCCTGAGAGCGCTAATTTTCGACGCTCTCTTAAAAAATTAAAACTCTTTTCGCAGCCAGGTGTTGATTCGCTTAATCCACGAACTCACTGCGACACGTTTTTCCACTTCCGTCTCACCACTCAGATGTGACTCTTTTCCGTAGTGAAGCAGGCCCACAGCCGTTGAATAGTAAGGCTCCTGGGCATAATCCGTCAGTCCGGTGATGTTCAGCGGTGCGCCGATGCGCACCTGCGTATGGAACACGCGTTGGGCGCAGGCCGCCAGGCCTTCAATTTGCGCCGCACCACCGGTCAGAACAATCCCTGCGGCCAAGTGGTGTTTGACACCTTGTTGGCGCAGCTGTTCCTGCAATTGCAAAATCTCTTCGTTCACCAGGTTGAGCAGCTCGGTATAACGCGGCTCGATAACCTCTGCCAGCGTCTGACGCTGCAGGCTACGCGGTGGACGCCCCCCGACGCTCGGGACTTCCACGCTTTCGTCTTTACCGACGATAGAGCCTAGCGCACAGCCATGGCGAACTTTAATCGCTTCGGCATCGCTTGGCGGTGTCCCGAAGGCATACGCGATATCGCTGGTCACCACGTTCCCGGCATACGGGATGACTTTGGTATGACGCAGCGCGCCGCCGGTATACACGGCGATATCCATTGTACCACCGCCGACGTCGACCACGCAGACGCCCAGCTCACGTTCATCTTCCGTCAGGACGGAATAACTCGATGCCAGGCCCGCGAAAATCAATTGATCCACTTTCAGACCACAACGCTCTACGGCTTTAACAATGTTTTTCGCCATATCGTTGTGGCAGGTGATCAGATGCACTTTGGCCTGCATACGTACGCCAGACAGGCCAACCGGGTTTTTAATCCCTTCCTGGTAGTCGATGGCATACTCCTGCGGAATCACGTGCAGAACGCGGTGTTCATCGCGCACACGCACTGACTTCGCCGTATGCACCACGTTTTCAACGTCTTCCTGAGTCACTTCTTCTTCAGAAATCGGCACCATCCCGATTTCATTCTGACAGCTAATATGTTTGCCTGAAAGCGCCAGATACACTGAAGAAATCTGGCAATCAGCCATCAGCTCCGCCTGGTCAATGGCGCGCTGTACGCATTTCACCACGGATTCCAGGTCGTTAACGCCGCCTTTGTCCATACCCCGGGATGGGCAACTGCCCACGCCAATGATATTCACCATTCCGTCGGGCAGAACTTCCCCTACCAAAGCGGCTACCTTCGCGGTACCAATTTCCAGTCCTACTACCAGTTTTCTGTCCGTCGCTTTGATCATTGTTGCTCTGCCTGTGCCTGATTTTGTTGTTGATGTGTATCCTCTACGGGCGCGGGTTGCCAACCGACTGCCGCGCCTGAGTCATAACGCAAATCAACGTAGCTAATCCGTTTGCCATCGGTCTGCGCCTGCTGCTGAAGAACAGGATAGAGTTCTAAAAAGCGCTCAAGCCGTTTCACCGTATCGCCGCGCCCCAGATCCAGCTTGATGTCATTATTCAACGTCAGCTGCCAGGAACGGCGTGCGGTCATCGCCGCCACTTTCAACGTAAACTTCTCTTTCGCCAGCATCTGCCCCATATCGCGATAGCCTTGCAGCACTTCGTTCTCGCTACCTTCCGGGCCATACAACATGGGCAAATTCTGCTTGCTGGTGCGATCGGTCGGCACGCTAAAGGCGTTGCCGTCAGTATCCACCATATGCTGATCATTCCAACGTGCAATCGGCACATATTCAACCAGATGAATCTTCAATTCGTCCGGCCACTGCTTTCGAACGCTTGCCTGTTTGATCCATGGCAGGCGTTCAATCTGACTCTGAATGATATTCACGTCCTGGGTCATAAAGGTGCCCGGCGGACCGAGCGCCAGAATAGCCTGGCGAATATCATCGTTACGCGTGTAGTGCCGTTCACCGGTCACTACCAGTTTGGATAAGGGAAGACGCTGCGCATCTTCCATCCAGTTCAGTACCATCCAGCCGCTCATCAACACGGTGAATAATACCGCGAGCAGGAACACAATCCCTGCAAGACGCGTTCCATTATTTCTGCGTGAAGACGCGAGTTCGTCCTCTTCTTCACGATTCCGTGTGTTCAGTGCTGCCTGCGACATATCAACCCGCCAGGTCCAGAATTCGTACCACCAAATGCGAGAAGCTCATGCCCGCCTGACGCGCCGCCATTGGCACCAGGCTGTGGCTGGTCATCCCCGGAGACGTATTGGCCTCCAGCAGATATAACTGACCATCGCTATCCTGCATTACATCAATTCGCCCCCAGCCGTAACAGCCAAGAATATTCCATGCTTTGAGTACCAGGGACTGCATTTCTTGTTCACGAGCCGAATCTTCACAACCAGGGCAGAAATACTGCGTCTCGTCAGAGAGATACTTCGCCTCATAATCATAGAAGACTCCGGCCGGTTGGATGCGAACTGACGGTAAAATTTCTTCACCGAGTACCGCGACGGTAAATTCTGGCCCGCTTAACCATTTTTCGATTAGAACTTCTTCATCGTGCTGAAAAGCCAAGATTAAGGCATCGAGCAGTGCACCAGATTCGGTCACTTTGGACATTCCGACGCTCGACCCTTCACGGCTCGGCTTAACAATCAGCGGTAAACCGAGGGTGGAAATGCGCTGCAGCTGGTCCTGAGACAGGCCTTGCGCAAACTCGGTGCGGGTCAATGCCACCCATGGCGCAACGGGTAAGCCCGCGCCCTGCCACAGCAATTTGCTGCGCAGTTTATCCATGGAAAGCGCGGAAGCCATGACGCCGCTGCCGGTGTAAGGCAGGCCAATAAGCTCAAGCAATCCCTGAAGCGTGCCATCTTCCCCGCCGCGACCGTGCAGGGCAATAAACGCTTTCTTAAAACCGTCATTTTTCAACTGCGTAATATCGCTATCACGCGGGTCGACGCCGTGAGCATCTATACCTGCTTCACGCAGACCTGCAACCACGGCGGCACCGGAGTTGAGGGAGACTTCACGCTCTGCGGAGGTGCCGCCGAGGAGGACCGCGATTTTATCAGCCATGGCGCTCTTCCTCCTGAGTTTGCGGCTTGAGTTTGATTTCAGCTAAGTTACGCGCGATTTTGCCAATATTTCCCGCGCCCTGAATCAAAATCAGATCATTCCCGGTCAGCACCGGGGCCAGCATTTCAGCGACTTTAGCCGGATCGGACACCAGGATGGGATCCACTTTTCCGCGGCCACGAATGGTACGGCACAGCGACCGGCTGTCCGCGCCTGGAATAGGCGCTTCACCCGCCGGATAGACTTCCAGCATCAGCAGCGCATCCACTTCGGTCAGCACATTGGCAAAATCGTCATACAGATCGCGCGTACGGGTGTAACGGTGCGGCTGGAACAGCATGACCAAATTTTTGTCCGGCCAACCCGCGCGTGCCGCTTTTATAGTCGCATCCACTTCCGTCGGGTGATGACCATAATCATCGACCAACATAGCACTGCCACTTTTGCCGTTAACGTCTTCCAGCGGGAATTCGCCGAGGAAATCAAAACGACGGCCAGTGCCCTGGAAGCTTTCCAGCGCACGCAGAATGGCGTCGTCATCAATGCCTTCTTCGGTCGCAACCGCCACGGAGGCTGCGGCATTCAGGGCGTTATGACGGCCCGGCGCGTTCAGCGTCACTTTCAGCGGCGCGTTATCGAGGCGAATCAGCGTGAAGTGGCCCTGCGCGCCAATCTGTTTGTAGTCTTCAACGCGTACGTCAGCGTCATCGCTGAAGCCGTAGGTCGTAATCTGACGGCCCACGCGTGGCAGCAGCTCACGAATCACCGGGTCATCTACGCACATCACTGCGCGGCCATAAAACGGCAGATTGTGCAGGAAATTAATGAACGTCTGCTTTAAGTTTTCGAAGTCACCCTGGTAGGTATCCATATGATCGGCTTCGATATTGGTCACAATCGCCACCATCGGCTGCAAATGCAGGAACGACGCATCGCTTTCATCCGCTTCCGCGATCAGGTAACGACTATGGCCCAGACGCGCATGAACACCCGCTGCTTTCACCAGCCCACCGTTAACGAAGGTCGGATCCAGACCCGCTTCAGCATAAATACTCGACACCATCGCAGTGGTGGTCGTTTTGCCGTGCGTACCGGCAACGGCGATGCCGTGACGAAAACGCATCAGTTCGGCCAGCATTTCCGCGCGGCGGATAACCGGGATACGCGCTTCGTGAGCAGCAACAATTTCCGGGTTGTCAGCAGAAATCGCGCTGGAAACGACGACGACGCTCGCATCGCGCACGTTTTCCGGGCGATGGTTGAAATAAATCGTGGCACCCAGCGCCGTCAGCTGCTGAGTCACCGGGTTCGGAGCAAGATCCGAACCGCTAATCTGATACCCTTCGTTAGCCAACACTTCGGCAATACCGCCCATGCCAGCACCACCGATGCCAACAAAGTGAATGTGCCGGACGCGACGCATCTCGGGCACAATGGAACGCAGTTTTGCCAGTTGTTGTGTATTCATTCTCTAAACGCCATCGACTACTTAAAAATTCGTGCAGCGCAAAAAGGCGCTGCGATGATTAAGCCTTTGCGGCCAGGCTCACTTCTTTTGCTACCCGCTCGGTAGCATCTGGAATGGCGGCGGCACGTGCGCGCCCGGCCATCTCCAGCAATGTCTTTCTGTCCCAGCTCGCAAGCGTGCTGGCAACGGCATCCGCATTAAACTGCGGCTGCTCAAAAATCTTCGCGGCACCGGCTTTTTCCAGCGGTAGCGCATTCCAGTACTGCTGACGGTCTTTGTGCTGGAACGGCACAAAAATCGCGGGCAGCCCGGCGGCGGCAATTTCGCTCACCGTCAGTGCGCCCGAGCGGCAGACCACCACATCCGCCCACGCGTAAGCGGCAGCCATATCGTCGATGAACTCAGTGACCTTGTGCTGCGACTGACCGACTGCGGTATACGCTTGCTCGACGGTCTGTTGCCCACCTTTGCCACTCTGATGCCAAATGGTTACGTTGTCGCCCAGAATCGCTGCCACCTGCGGCATTGTCTGGTTCAGGACACGTGCCCCCTGAGAGCCGCCAACCACCAGCACTCGAATTTCACCTTCACGACCACTCAGACGCTGTTCCGGTAACGGCAGAGCCAACACGTCGGTACGCACCGGATTACCGACCACTTCGGCTTTCGGGAACGCGCCCGGGAAGGCCTGCATCACGGTGGTTGCAATTTTCGCCAGCCATTTATTGGTCAGCCCGGCAATGCCGTTTTGCTCATGCAGCACCACTGGAATACCCAGTGACCATGCCGCCAGCCCACCAGGGCCCGAGACATACCCGCCCATTCCCAGCACCACATCTGGCTGAAAACGCTGCATAATCGCGCGCGCCTGACGCCACGCGTTGAAGATACGTATCGGCGCAAAAAGCATGGCCTTGAGGCCTTTTCCACGCAGCCCGGAGATCTGAATAAAATCAATGTCGATCCCATGCTTCGGTACTAAGTCCGCTTCCATACGATCGGCGGTACCGAGCCAGCGAACCTGCCAGCCCTGATCCATCAGATGGTGTGCAACGGCCAGCCCGGGGAACACGTGTCCGCCGGTACCACCCGCCATCACCATCAACCGCTTAGCCTGACCACTCATCGAACACCCCGTGTAAACGCCTGCGCTTTTTCCAGACGCGTTTCATAATCAATACGTAACAGGAACATGATCGCTGTCGACATAATTATCAGACTGGAACCACCGTAACTGATGAGCGGCAGCGTCAGACCTTTGGTCGGCAGCATACCGGCTGCCGCACCGACGTTAACCAACGCCTGGAAACTGAACCACACGCCAATCGAACAGGCCAGGAAACCCGCGAAACGCTGGTCCATCTCCAGCGCCTTGCGGCCAATGGACATGGCGCGGAAAGCGACGAAGAATACCATTAAAAGGGCGAGTACCACACCGATATAGCCCAACTCCTCACCGATGATGGCGAAGATGAAGTCAGTGTGCGCTTCCGGCAAATACTCCAGTTTCTGTACCGAGTTGCCGAGGCCCTGCCCCCACATTTCACCGCGACCAAACGCCATCAGTGATTGGGTCAGCTGGTAGCCGCTGCCGAACGGGTCTTCCCACGGGTTCCAGAAGGAGGTCACGCGGCGGATACGGTACGGTTCGGCGAGGATCAGCAGCACGACAGCTGAAATCCCCATGCCGATAATGGCAATGAACTGCCAAAGCTTGGCCCCGGCGAGGAACAGCATCGCCAGAGTGGTGACAAACAGCACTACCACCGTCCCGAGGTCAGGCTGCGCCAGCAGTAAAATCGCCAGCACGAATATCACGCCCATCGGTTTTAAGAAGCCGCGCAGGTTATTTCGGACTTCATCACCCTTACGCACCAGGTAGTTAGCGATGTAACAGAACAGCGACAGCTTGGTAAATTCCGCCGGCTGAATACGCAGTGGGCCGAAGGCAATCCAGCGCGATGCACCGTTAACCGAGCTCCCCACGACAAGTACAATCAGCAGCATCACGATAGACATAATCAGCATCGCGGTGCTGTGCCGCTGCCAGAACGCCATCGGTAAACGTAGCGTCACCAGGCCTAAGCAGAACGCCAGAATGATGTACAGCCCGTCACGCTTGGCGAACAGGAACGGATCGTTCGCCAGACGCTGCCCCACCGGCATTGACGCCGAGGTCACCATGATAAAACCGATTGCCGCCAGGCCGAGCGTGAGCCACAGCAGGGTGCGATCGTACATGACCAGGCTGTCGGTATCTTTCTGCCGGGAGCCCATCACCCAACCTTTTAATGCCGCAAACAACCACACCAGGACGCCAGATCCCGGCATATGAGGCATTCTCAGGCGAGGGAGAGATAAACGCATTAACCAAGCTCCTTCGCCAGACGGGTAAACACATCCCCGCGCTGTTCAAAATTCTTAAACTGATCCAGGCTGGCGCACGCCGGTGAAAGCAGCACCATGTCTCCCTGTTGCAATTGTGGCGCAATCAGACGCATCGCTTCTTCCATCGTTTCCGTTCGGGTCGCCACGTCAGGACGCAGCGCCGCAAGAGCATCGCCATCACGGCCAAAGCACCACAGGCGCACGTTGTCGCCTTTGAGCCAGGTTTTCAGCGGCGTGAAGTCAGCCGATTTTCCGTCACCCCCCAGCAGCAGATGCAGCGTGCCATCGACGTGCAGACCGTTCAGCGCCGCTTCGGTGCTCCCGACGTTGGTGGCTTTCGAATCGTTAATCCAGCGCACTCCGTTATGTTCCAGCGCCAGCTGGAAACGGTGCGCCAGGCCACCAAAGGTGGTCAACGCTTTCAGACTGCTGGCACGCGGAACACCAGCGGCATCCGCCAGCGCCAGCGCCGCCAGCGCATTGCTGTAGTTATGCTGACCCGTCAGCTTCATCTCACGCACGTTCAGGACTTTCTCGCCCTTGACCCGCAGCCAGGTTTCGCCCTGCTGACGGTTGAGGTGATAGTCACCCATGTTGACGCCAAAGCTGATGCAGCGCTCATCGGCACCGCGAACCGGCATGGTCAGTGCATCATCGGCATTTACCACGCAGGTTTTGGCCTGTTCATAGACGCGTAGTTTGGCGGCGCGATACTGTTGCAGGCCAAACGGATAGCGGTCCATGTGATCTTCAGTCACGTTAAGCACCGTAGCGGCAACCGCTTCGAGGCTGGTCGTCGTTTCGAGCTGGAAGCTGGAGAGTTCGAGCACGTACAGCTCACGCGATACGTCCAGTAGCATCAATGCAGGCAGCCCGATATTGCCGCCCACGCCGACGTTAATTCCCGCCGCTTTTGCCATTTCACCGACCAGCGTGGTAACGGTGCTTTTGCCGTTTGACCCGGTGATCGCGATGACGGGTGCCTGCGCTTCACGGCAGAACAGTTCGATATCACCGACAATCTCTACGCCGGCATCCGCGGCGGCGGCAAGCGAAGGGTGCGCCAGGGCAATACCAGGACTGGCGACAATTAAATCCGCCGCCAGCAGCCACTCGTCATTCAGGCCACCGACAAAACGTTCAACCTCTTCCGGCAGCTTATCCAGACCCGGTGGCGTTTGGCGCGTATCCATCACCCGCGGCGTAACGCCCTGCCCGAGGAAGAAATCGACGCAGGACAGCCCGGTCATTCCCAGACCGATGATGACAACGTTTTTATCCTGGTAATCAGCCATCATTAACGTACCTTCAGCGTTGCCAGGCCAATCAGCACCAGCATCAGCGAGATAATCCAAAAGCGCACGATAACGCGCGGCTCTGGCCAGCCTTTCAGTTCATAGTGGTGATGGATAGGTGCCATACGGAAGATACGCTGACCGCGCAGCTTGAACGATCCGACCTGCAAGATAACCGACAGGGTTTCCACCACAAACACACCGCCCATGATAACCAGCAGGAATTCCTGACGCAGCAGCACGGCGATAATCCCGAGCGCGCCACCGAGAGCCAGCGAACCCACATCGCCCATGAAGACCTGAGCCGGATAGGTGTTAAACCACAGGAAGCCTAACCCTGCGCCAACGATGGCGGTGCAGACAATCACCAGTTCACCTGCATGACGCAGGTAGGGGATATGAAGATAATTGGCGAAGTTCATGTTACCGGTCGCCCACGCCACCAGCGCAAAGCCCGCCGCCACAAACACCGTAGGCATAATAGCCAGACCGTCGAGGCCGTCCGTGAGGTTCACCGCATTACCGGTACCGACAATCACGAAATAGGCCAGCAGAATGTAGAAAATGCCGAGCTGCGGCATCACGTCTTTAAAGAACGGCACCACCAACTCAGTCGCCGGCGTGTCTTTCCCGGCCATGTACAGCGCGAAGGCCACCCCGAGCGCAATCACCGACATCCAGAAATACTTCCAGCGAGCAATCAGGCCCTTGGTATCTTTGCGCACTACTTTACGGTAATCGTCGACAAAACCGATGATGCCGTAACCGACCAGTACCACCAGCACACACCAGACGTACGGGTTAGACGGATAAGCCCACAGCAGAACAGACACCACAATGGCGGTCAGGATCATGATCCCGCCCATCGTTGGCGTTCCGCGCTTACTGAAATGCGACTCAGGGCCATCGTTACGCACGACCTGGCCAAATGACATTTTTTGCAGGCGAGCAATCATCCGCGGGCCCATCCACAACGAGATGAACAGCGCAGTCAGCAGGCTGACGATGGCGCGAAACGTCAGATAGGAAAAGACGTTAAAGCCGGAATAATATTTGACCAAATGTTCGGCCAGCCAAACTAACATGTACCGTTCTCCTGTAGAGCGCAAACCACCTCTTCCATGGCAGCGCTACGTGAACCTTTCACTAAAAGGGTAATAATCTGATGTTCTGCGACCAGCGCTTTCAGGCGGGAAATCGCCGCAGGCTTATCGGCAAAATGTTCACCTACACCGCTGGCATCACTTATCGTTTTACTGAGCGAGCCCACGCTAATCACGCAGTCGAGGCCGGCCGCTTTCGCCGCTTCACCCACCTGGCGATGACACGCCTCGCTTTCTGCGCCGAGTTCGGCCATATCGCCCACTACCAACACGCGGTAGCCTGGCATTTCAGACAACACTTGCGCGGCGGCGGTCATTGAACCGACGTTGGCGTTATAGGAGTCATCCAGCAGCAGCTGATTTTCAGCCAATTGGATCGGGAACAGGCGACCAGGCACGGCTTTCAGCGTGGCAAGCCCCGCTTTCACTGCATCTAAATCGGCACCGACCGCCATGGTCAGCGCGGCCGCAGCCAGCGCATTGGCGATATTGTGACGGCCCGGCAACGGCAGCAGTACGTCAACGCTGCCGACTGGCGTCTGTAGCGTAAATTCTGTGCCATGGCTGGTAACGTGAATGTTATTAGCTGTGAAGTCGCTGTTCGCCGCGTTGGGCGAGAAGCGCCACACTTTGCGTGAGCCAATGACATTCTGCCAGTTCAGCCAATCGTTATTGTCGGCGTTGAGGATGGCAATACCGTCGAGCGGCAGTCCGGTGAAAATCTCACCTTTGGCTTTCGCCACGCCGGCCAGCGAGCCAAACCCTTCCAGATGGGCGGCGGCCAGATTGTTCACCAGGGCCGCTTCCGGACGCGTCAGGCTGACGGTCCAGGCGATTTCGCCCTGATGGTTCGCGCCCAATTCAATCACCGCGTACTGATGGTCTTTGGTCAGACGCAGCAGGGTCATCGGTACGCCGATGTCATTATTCAGATTCCCGGCGGTGTACAGCGTGTTGCCGCACTGGCTGAGAATAGAAGCCGCCATCTCTTTGACAGAGGTCTTGCCAGAGGAACCGGTTAGCGCCACCACGCGGGTCGGCACCTGTTGGCGAACCCAGGCTGCGAGTTCGCCAAACGCCAGACGGGTGTCTTTCACCACCACCTGCGGTAAATCGCAGTCGAGTTTGCGGCTTACCAGCAGCGCACCCGCGCCAGCAGCTTGGGCCTGCCCGGCGAAATCGTGGGCGTCGAAACGCTCCCCTTTCAGGGCCACAAACAGGCAGCCCAGCGTCACTTTACGGGTATCCGTCGTCACATCATCAACGGTGGCGTCTTGCCCCAGCAGTTCGCCGTTAAGAATGTCTGCGATGCGACTCAGCGTCAGGCTAATCATGCGACAACTCCCAGCAGACGCGCCGCGGTGATGCGGTCGGAATAGTCGAGGCGACGATTGCCAACGATTTGATAATCTTCGTGGCCTTTACCGGCCAACAACACGACGTCGTTCTCTTTGGCCTGCATGATGGTGGCGGTCACCGCTTCCGCGCGGCCTTCCATCACTTTCGCATGGCCTGCGTCAAGCATGCCGGCAAGAATATCGTCAATGATGGCGCGCGGCTCTTCGGTGCGCGGATTGTCATCAGTGACCACGGCAATATCGGCGAACTGTTCGGCAATCGCGCCCATCAACGGACGTTTGCCTTTGTCACGGTCGCCCCCGCAGCCAAACACGCACCACAGCTTGCCGGTGCAGTGCAGACGAGCGGCTTCCAGCGCTTTTTCCAGCGCGTCTGGGGTGTGCGCATAATCCACGACCACCGTGGGTTTACCTGGCGCGGTGAACACTTCCATGCGTCCGCAAACCGGCTGTAAACGCGCCGCGGTTTTCAGTAGATCCGCCAGCGAATAGCCCAGCGCCAGCAGGGTAGCCAACGCCAGCAACAGATTGCTGACGTTAAATGCGCCCATTAAACGGCTTTCGATTTCGCCCTGGCCCCAGCTGGAGTCAAACGCAATCGTCGCCCCGCTGTCGTGGTAACGCACCGCCGTCGCTTTCAACCAGCGACCATGGCAGTTTGGATTGATGTGGTCTTCCATCGACACCGCCACCGCATCCGGCAGTTTTGCCAGCCAGCGTCGGCCCACTTCGTCATCGGCATTGATAATCGCCTGACCGAAATGGTGGGTGGAATAGAGCATCCATTTCGCCGCTTCGTAGTGTTCCATGTCGCCGTGATAGTCGAGATGATCGCGGCTGAGATTGGTGAACACCGAGGCAACAAATTTCAGCGCCGCCACGCGATGCTGTACCAGCCCGTGTGAAGAGACTTCCATTGCCGCAAACGACGCGCCCTGCTCTGCCAGACCGGACAGCACGTGCTGCACGTCAATCGCAGAACCGGTGGTATTTTCCGTTGGAACGACTTTGCCCAGCAGGCCATTGCCTACGGTGCCCATCACCGCGCTGGTCTCGCCGAGCCGCTGTGCCCATTGCGCCAGAAGCTGGGTGGTGGTGGTTTTGCCGTTGGTTCCGGTCACGCCGACCAGGCTCAGTTGTTCAGAAGGCTGGTGATAGAAACGCCCGGCCAGCGCGGACAAACGTTCATTAAGCTGGCTGAGATAAATGACCGGCACGCCGTGCATTTCGCGGATTTCGCCATCAGCGGCTTCATCTTTTGCTTCCGCAATAATGGCAGCTACACCTTGCGCTATCGCCTGCGGGATATACCGACGCCCGTCCGCCTGATGACCTAAAACAGCCACGAAGAGGTCTCCCGATGCCGCCACACGGCTGTCGAGTGTCATCTCTCGCAGTGCCCGCTCCGGTGCGCCTGGCACCCACGGAGCAAGAAGGTCGCGCAAATTACGATCTGCCACCTGTTCCCTCGCCTTGATTCGTCACAAATTCACTTTTATCGCCCGTCGCCAGCGCATCCGGTTCGATGTTCATGGTGCGCAGAACGCCGCCCATGATGGCACCGAACACCGGCGCGGAAACGGCACCGCCGTAATATTTACCTGCCTGCGGATCGTTAATAACCACCACCAGCGCGAAACGCGGCTGGCTGGCTGGCGCAACGCCCGCGGTGTAAGCAATGTATTTGTTGATGTACTTACCGTCTGGACCCACTTTTTTCGCCGTACCGGTTTTAATGGCGATGCGATAACCTTTGATGGCCGCTTTTACGCCGCCTCCGCCGGGCAGCGCCACGCTTTCCATCATGTGCACCACGGTACGAACGATAGGTTCCGGGAAGATACGCTCACCGGGAACCGGAGGATCAACTTTGGTGATCGACAGCGGGCGATACATCCCGTAGCTGCCAATCGTGGCGTAGACTCGCGCTAACTGTAACGGCGTTACCATTAGCCCATAGCCGAAAGAGAAGGTGGCCCTCTCTATGTCAGACCACCGTTGTTTTTGAGGATATAAGCCACTGCGTTCTCCGACCAACCCCAAATTGGTCGCCTTTCCCAGCCCAAAACGAGAGTAAGTATCTACTAACGCTGAGGACGGCATCGCTAACGCCAGCTTGGAGACACCGACGTTACTCGACTTCTGTAATACCCCGGTCAGGGTCAATTCGCTGTAGCGCGCCACGTCTTTGATTTCGTGGCCGTTAATTCGATATGGAATGGTGTTCAGCACGGTGCTTTCATTGACGATCCCGCGTTGTAGCGCAGTCATCACCACCATGGGCTTAACGGTGGAACCCGGTTCGAACACGTCCGTAATGGTGCGGTTACGCATAATGTCTTTCTGCGTACCGGTCAGGTTGTTCGGGTTGTAGGAGGGGCTGTTAGCCATCGCCAACACTTCTCCAGTGCTGACATCCACCAGCACGGCGCTACCGGATTCCGCTTTGTTAAACGCCACGGCGTTATTCAGTTCACGGTAAACCAGCGCCTGCAGGCGTTCGTCAATGCTCAACGCCAGGTTATGTGCGGCCTGGCTGTCGGTTGATGAGATATCTTCTATGACGCGACCGTAGCGGTCTTTACGCACGATACGTTCGCCCGGCTGACCGGTGAGCCATTTATCAAAGCTCTTTTCAACGCCTTCGATCCCCTGGCTGTCAACGTTGGTGAAACCGATAAGATGAGCGGTCACTTCCCCTGAAGGATAGTAACGGCGGGACTCTTCCCGCAGATGAATCCCCGGCAGCTTGAGCTTTTTGATGTAGTCGGCCATATCGGGATTGACCTGACGTGCCAGATAGATAAAGCGCATCCGCGGATTGGAATTGATACGCGACGCCAGCTGATCGAGGGGCATGTTCAGGGCATCAGCTAAGGCTTTCCAGCGGTTGTCGATGCTGACCCCGCCTGCATCATGCAGTTCTTTCGGATCGGCCCAGATAGCCTTCACCGGCACACTGACAGCCAGCGGACGACCGGAACGGTCGGTAATCATCCCGCGCGAGGTCGTCACTTCCTGCACACGCAGGGAACGCATGTCCCCCTGACGCACCAGCATGTCGGGGTTAATAATCTGTAGCCAGGCCACGCGGCCCAGCAGGAAAGCCATCGCCAGCAAAATGCAACCGCAAAGCAACGCAAAACGCCAACTGATAAAGTTGGCCTGTACTTCCGGACGTTTTGGTTTAAGCGTCTTTGCCGCTGCTTTCATGCGTCGTGATAATCCTTATTTCTGTACAACGATGTTTTCCTGGGAAGGATCGACATGCTGCATTTGCAGCTTCTCCGTCGCGATCCGCTCAACCCGGCTATGGTCGCCGAGGGCATTCTCTTCGAGGATCAGGTTACGCCACTCAATATCGAGCGCATCGCGTTCCAGAACCAGTTGTTCACGTTGGGCGGTTAACAGACGCGTATGGTGCGCCGTGGTCACTACCGTTATTGCCGACAAAATAATGCAAATGAACAGGCAGAGTGGCAGCTTCCCAAACCGCAAAAGATCGTCGCCGATCACGCCAGGCAAGGCATGGCGCTCGTTGCTTCCTAACGACCCTTTTACTTTGCTTAGGGCTTCTGACACTCTGCTGATCATGCGTTCGTCCTCTCTGCAATACGCAGCACTGAACTACGAGCGCGTGGATTCTCTGCCACTTCTTGTTCGCCCGGCATCAACTTGCCTAGTGCTCGCAGATGACGGCCACCCAGTTTCCTGAGTTGCTCTTCAGTCATCGGAATTCCCGCCGGAACCTGCGGACCGCGGCTTTGCTCACGCATGAAGCGTTTCACAATACGGTCTTCCAGCGAGTGGAAACTGATGATGGAGAGCCGCCCACCCGGGGCCAGCACGTCGAGCGAGCTTTTTAGCGCCTGCTCTATCTCCTCAAGTTCACTGTTCACCCAGATGCGCACCGCCTGGAAAGTACGGGTCGCAGGATGTTTGAATTTGTCTTTCACCGGCATGGCCGCCGCGATGACTTCCGCCAGTTCTTTGGTGCGGGTCATCGGCTCAATGCGGTTGCGCTCAACGATGGCGCGCGCAATGCGCTTGCCGAACCGCTCTTCGCCGAAGGTTTTAATCACCCAGGCGATATCAGCTTCTTCTGCATTGAGCAGCCACTGCGCGGCAGACTGACCGCGCGTGGGGTCCATACGCATATCCAGCGGTCCGTCACGCATGAAGGAGAAGCCACGTTCAGCATCATCAAGCTGTGGTGAAGAGACACCAAGATCGAGCAGAATACCGTCGATCTTGCCAATCAGATTGCGCTCTGCCACGTAGTCAGCCAGCGCAGAAAAAGGTCCATGCACGATGGAAAAGCGGGAGTCATCAATGGCGTTGGCCACGGCGATAGCTTCTGGATCGCGGTCGATAGCGATCAGCTGCCCTTGCGCACCCAGTTGCGAAAGGATCAGGCGTGAGTGGCCACCACGACCAAAAGTGCCGTCAATGTAGGTACCGTCAGGGCGAATGTTCAGGCCGTTTACAGCCTCGTCCAGCAGTACCGTTGTATGTTTAAAATTTTCCATCATTTTATAATGACAAGTCCTGCAACCGCTCCGACAACTCTCCGAAGGCGGACTGCTCAGCGTCGATATCTTCCTTGACCCGTTGATACCAGGTCGTTTCATCCCACAGTTCAAACTTGTTGAACTGTCCGACCAGCATCACTTCTTTGGTCAGTCCGGCGTGTTGCCGTAAAACCGGCGTAATCAGCAAACGACCGGCGTTGTCCATTTGACATTCGCTGGCATGTCCCAGTAACAGACGCTGTACGCGGCGCTCTGCGGGATTCATGCTCGACAGTCGCGATAATTTTTGCTCGATGATTTCCCATTCGGGCAGCGGGTAAAGCAGCAGGCATGGGTGATGGATGTCAATGGTGCAAACCAATTGACCAGTAGCGTTCTCAATCAGCAAATCCCGGTATCGGGTTGGGACGGCCAAGCGCCCTTTGCTGTCGAGATTGACTAACGTAGCTCCACGGAACATGCCAGCCTCACCCCTTTTCTCCACTTTCACCCACAAATCCCCACCTGAAGGAGTTTACGGAGCGGAGGAAAAGCTTGTCAAGCCAGCACTGGTGCTATACGAGTCCGAAAACTCAATAATAAGCACCAATATTCGCCCTGATTAATTTCTGTCCAGCGAACGAGGCAAAATAACGTCATGAATAGTGGCAAGAAAAAAACCAACAGGTTCGTAACGATTTTGAACAACCCAATTTCACAAAGGTGAAAATATAAAGTGTCAGTTTGCGACGTGCGCGGCATTTTAGGACATTCTTATCCGCGTTGATAGCCCTTGTGGGAACTGTTTCTACCCGCCCGAAGCCCTTAAGCGTGAGGAAATGTGGAGAGCATGAATGAAGTGACTGTTAATTCTGCAAAACGCGACAAGGATGTAACAAAACAATACAAACGAAACCGTTCTTTACTTTTCATTAACCTAAATTAATTACCTCAGAGCCTTTTTAGCGGAACGGTAAATAGTGAAAGAAGGCGCTTTAAGGAATTGTCCGAATAAGAATTTTCATCTTTTTCAGGAGGGATATTCGGAAAGGCAATTTTCGAGCGTTGCCTTTCCGCTTTTACACTTAACGTCGGCTGAGACTGCCACGACGATACAGATTACGTCGAATTCGGCTCAGGCCCGGTTTCGGTTTCCGCGGTTCATCGAGGCTGGCGAGGACGATTTCCAGCACCCGTTCAGCCACATCGCGGTGACGCTGAGCGACGGCCAACACCGGGCACTGGAGGAAATCGAGCAGTTCGTGATCGCCAAACGTGGCGATAGCCAGTTCGGAAGGCAGCTTCCCTTCGCGCCTCAGCGTTACGTCCATGACGCCTTGCAGCAGAGCAAACGAGGTGGTGAACAGCGCCTGCGGCATCGGATGCGTTTCCAGCCACTTCTCAAACAGCTGCCCGGCAGCTTCACGCTCGTAGCTGTTGGCATACAGGAAATTCACTTCGCGCGGGTCATCTTTCCATGCAGAGCGGAAACCCTGTTCGCGCAGAAAACTCACCGAGAGTTCGGGTAACGCGCCAAGATAGAGCACCGTGTCTGCCGGGAATTTGCGCAGTTCAGCCGCCAGAGCCTCGGCATCTTCCTGATCGGCCCCGACAACGCTGGTGAAATGTTCACGATCGAGGGCCCGGTCCAGCGCGACGATTGGGAACGGATCGTTGGCCCAGCGCTGATAAAATGGATGCTCAGGCGGCAGCGAGGTCGATACAATAATCGCATCCACCTGGCGCTGGAGCAGATGCTCAATGCAGCGCATTTCGTTATCAGGCTGATCTTCAGAGCAGGCAATCAGCAACTGATAACCACGCTGACGTGCCTGACGTTCGAGGTAATTGGCAATCCGGGTGTAACTGGTGTTTTCGAGATCGGGAATAACCAGGCCAATCGAGCGCGTACGGCCCGCACGTAAACCGGCGGCGACAGCGTTCGGATGATAGTTATGCTCACGTACAACGGCCATGACCTTTTCGACAGTTTTATCGCTGACGCGATACTGTTTCGCTTTTCCATTGATCACATAGCTCGCCGTAGTGCGTGACACACCCGCCAGCCTGGCGATTTCATCCAGTTTCACAATTGCCCCTTGCGTAAAATGTACAATCCATAACCATTGTTAAATCATGGAATAAATTCCATAACATCTAAGCGCAGAATGCGGACAGCGGCAACCGCTTTTGTTGACACTTACCGCTGATTTCGCAAAAAAAAGCCCGGCGTCTGGCGTCGGGCTATGGTTTTCAGATGAAACCCAGACTTATCGCATGATTTTGTCGCCACGCGACAGGCCAACCACGCCAGATCGCGCCACTTCGACAATGCGCGCCACATCACGCAGCGAAGCAAGAAACGCATCGAGTTTGTCGCTGGTCCCGGCCAGCTGCACGGTGTAAATAGACGGGGTCACGTCGATGATTTGCCCGCGGAAAATCTCGGTATTGCGCTTCACCTCTTCGCGTCCGTAGCCGCTGGCCTGGACTTTCACCAGCATTATCTCACGCTCAACGTGCGCGCCCTGCCCCAGCTCGCTGACGCGCAATACGTCGACCAGTTTGTGCAACTGCTTTTCGATCTGCTCGATCACCTTTTCATCGCCAACGGTCTGAATAGTCATGCGTGAAAGTGTCGGATCGTCCGTCGGGGCCACGGTCAGACTTTCAATGTTGTAGCCACGCTGGGAGAAAAGCCCAATCACGCGCGATAACGCACCCGACTCATTCTCCAGTAAGACTGATAATATCCGGCGCATAATCAGGTTCTCTCCGTTTTGCTCAACCACATTTCATCCATACCGCCACCGCGAATGTGCATCGGGTAGACGTGCTCGCTGCCGTCGACGATGACATCCACAAACACCAGGCGGTTGTTGCGAACCTGCTCCAGCGCTTCGCCCAGTTTGGCTTCCAGCTCGGCAGGATTACTGATGCGCATGCCGACATGGCCGTATGCTTCGGCCAGACGCACGAAATCAGGCAGCGACGACATATAGGATTGGGAATGACGGCCGGAGTAGATCATGTCCTGCCACTGCTTCACCATTCCGAGATAACCGTTGTTGAGATTCAACACCAGCACCGGCAGTTCATACTGCAACGCGGTAGACAACTCCTGGATGTTCATTTGAATACTACCATCACCGGTCACGCAGACCACCGTTTCGGCGGGCAGCGCCATTTTCACACCCAGGGCCGCAGGCAGGCCGAAGCCCATCGTGCCGAGGCCACCGGAGTTGATCCAGTGACGTGGTTTATCAAATGGATAATACAGTGCCGCAAACATCTGATGCTGACCCACGTCAGACGTGACGTAGGCTTCACCATGGGTCAGTTTCCAGATGGTTTCGATAACAGCTTGAGGCTTGATGTGTTCACTCTGCGTGTCGTACTTCAGACACTGACGACTGCGCCACTGGTCGATTTGCTGCCACCAGTCGCGGATATCATCCAGTGGCTGCAAGGCACTCTCTTGCTCAAGCATCTCCAACATTTGTTCCAGCACCTGGCGTGCATCACCCACGATTGGCACGTCGGCAGACACCGTTTTGGAAATTGATGTCGGGTCGATATCAATATGCAGCACGGTGGCGTTCGGACAATATTTCGCAAGGTTGTTGGTGGTGCGATCGTCGAAGCGCACCCCGACAGCAAAAATCACGTCGGAGTGGTGCATCGTCATGTTGGCCTCATACGTCCCGTGCATCCCCAACATACCCAGCGACTGACGATGGGTCGCCGGAAATGCCCCCAGGCCCATTAACGAGGAGGCGACCGGCAAATTCAGCTTTTCAATGAGTGTGCGCAGCACCGCTTCGCTGGAGGACGTAATCGCCCCGCCACCTACGTAAACCACCGGTTTCTTAGCGGCAATCAGCGTTTGCAACGCGCGCTTAATTTGGCCTTTGTGCCCGGTGGTGGTCGGGTTATAGGAACGCATACTGACCGCATCCGGCCAGCTGTATGGCAGTTTGTTGGCCGGGCTCAGAATATCTTTGGGTAAATCGACCACCACCGGGCCAGGGCGGCCACTGGCAGCCAGCCAGAATGCCTTTTTCAGAACGCCGGGGATATCTTCGGTCTGCTTCACCAGGAAGCTGTGTTTTACCACCGGGCGAGAAACCCCCACCATGTCGCACTCCTGGAAGGCATCATAGCCAATCAGCGAGGTGGCAACCTGCCCGGAAAGAATAACTAAAGGAATGGAATCCATGTAGGC
Organism: Scandinavium lactucae; assembly: GCF_033843265.1. Lineage (NCBI taxonomy): Bacteria > Pseudomonadati > Pseudomonadota > Gammaproteobacteria > Enterobacterales > Enterobacteriaceae > Scandinavium > Scandinavium lactucae. The sequence continues at coordinate 303,603 of NZ_JAWXRD010000001.1, read as the reverse complement.
AGTCGCAATCCCGGTGATAGCATTGGTCGCACCGGGACCGGACGTCACAAGCACTACGCCAACTTCGCCAGTCGCACGCGCCAGGCCATCCGCCATATGTACGGCCGCCTGCTCGTGACGAACCAGCACGTGGTCGATCCCACCGACAGTGTGCAGCGCGTCATAAATATCGAGAACCGCGCCCCCGGGATAGCCGAATACCTGCTTCACGCCCTGATCGATTAACGATCGAACGACCATCTCGGCGCCAGTCAACATCTCCATGGTTTGCCTCCAGGCTTAGTGTAATGACGGCGGAACTCATTTCCGCATCGTCATACAACAGGGTTTAACCGCGCCCCGTTGATTTTTGAATGACAGCATTTCCTTAACATAACCGCTCGCCTCCGGGCAGGCAATCAGCCGCCCAACGGTCACAACCTCGGATTACAGAACAATAGAAAGGTGCAGGAAAACTTAATGGTGGAATACTTCAGAAATAAGAAAAGATGATAGGGAAAACTCGAAGGATAAGGCACATCACAGGCGATCATGCATTTTTAATCTGAGCGCAGGCGATCAGATGAAAGTACATTAGTGGAAAATATCGGAATTTAGAAAATTTATGGAATAAACCAGATGCTTTTACATCTGGTTTATTCGCATCGGTTTTAATGACGACAAACGGAGACCAGTAACTCTTCCATCCACTGATGGCCTTTGTCGCGACCCGCAGCTTCATGCCAGGAGAGGAAACAGGTCCGACTGTTTAATTTCATCGGCAGCGGTAATAACTGAAGATTGAGTTTTTGTTTAAAGCCCTCAGCTAACCAGCGGGGGGCAATAGCAATAAGTTCGGTTTGCGATACCACATTAAGCACGCTGATTAACGCCATTCCCTGATAGGCAATACAGGCCTGTTTTTCTGGCGTATCGTACCAGGGTTGACTGAATGAGGCATAACGCTCGAGAGAAACCGTGGCATGTTCCTCCTGATAAATATCGCTTTCTTTCAGCGGCCCCACCAACCGAGGATGGTTGGCACTGGCCACTAACACCATTTCATCGTGAAATAACGGCACGCAGGCAAACTCGGGACGGCGGAATTCTTCGTAACCGATAACAAACTCAAGTTCCTGATAGCGTAACTGGTGTTCAGTATTTTGATTTAAGCAGGACTTAAACACGAGATGGATATTCGGTGCGACCTCATTCACATTATTAAGAATTAATGAGGTTAAATAATTATCAAGAGGACTACAGACGCAAAGATTAAACACCCGTTCACTGCTGATAGGTTCGAAGCCAGAACCCGGCAACTCGTTTTGTACTAATTGCAACGCCTGGCGGATGGAACCAAAGAGCTGAGAGGCTCTGGCTGTGGGCTGAATGCCGCGTCCATAGCGCACAAACAGTTCATCGTTGAACATCACTTTCAGGCGAGAAACGGCGTTACTGACTGCGGGCTGCGACATTCCCAGAATATGTGCAGCACGGGTAATATTTTGTTCCTGCATTACTGCATCAAAAACTGTCAGCAAATTGAGATCCACCGAACGGAGCTGGGGGCGGATATGCTCCTGTCCCGAACCGGGTTCGGGGACTTCTTTTTCAACGATCATACTTGACTCCACTGTCACACATAGCTCCCTTTGCCTGGATACAGCAATAATTTCTGAAAATATGATTTACCATGCATATACATTCAAAAGAAGAGATACAGAGAAAATTAGGATTTTATAAAGTTTTACCTGCAGAACTCGGTTAGACAAGGGTTAACGCAACGTTGAGCGCTGTTCAATTCCCCATCAATCAATAACTGCGGCTTTGTAGTCAAATTTTACTCATAAACCAGAGTAATAAACAACAGCACTTTAGAACAAGAATAATTTAGTTGTACTTAAGGACTTTTTAAAAAATCAGTATTCACATAACAAATTATTATCATTAAACTGTGAAAATTCCTAAATTCATCTTCTCTTCCATACGAATCATCACTATATCATTGCGTTACCGCGGAGTGCTGAACGTGCCAATCCGTTTCCGGATGCAAATAATTATGATGAGATGATTCATTTTATTAAAACAGTAAACGCAGATTAAAACAATCTGCGAAAAATAACCCCGCAATCAGCACAATTAGCTAAAGAAGTTTCTGAGCGTCGCCCTGTTGAATACGTGCCTTACCTCAGAAAAGGTTGACAGTGCCTGCCATATCCAGTACCACTAAAAGCATAACGCATTCATCTGGAGCATGACGCAATGATTCGTACATCTCGTTTCACCGGTCTACTACTACTAAACGCATTCATTCTGCGCGGTAGACTGGTGGGCGACGTTTTACGTTAAGTCATCTCCCAGTAAGACTAAAAACCCGCGCCTTAGCGCGGGTTTTTTTATGCTCGTAGCAAGGCGACCTAAGACTGACAAGGACCTAAAACCATGAGCCAACAAGTCGTTATCTTCGATACCACCTTACGTGACGGTGAACAGGCATTACAGGCAAGTTTGAGCGTGAAAGAGAAACTGCAGATTGCGCTGGCCCTCGAGCGTATGGGCGTTGACGTGATGGAGGTCGGCTTCCCTGTCTCTTCCCCTGGCGATTTTGATTCCGTTCAGACCATTGCGCGCACCATCAAAAATAGCCGCGTCTGCGCCCTGGCCCGCTGCGTTGAGAAAGATATTGATGTTGCGGCTGAATCGCTGAAAGTCGCTGAAGCCTTCCGTATTCATACCTTCATTGCCACCTCGCCGATGCATATCGCCACTAAGTTGCGCAGCACGCTGGATGAGGTTATCGAGCGCTCCATCTATATGATTAAACGCGCCCGTAACTATACCGACGACGTGGAGTTTTCTTGTGAAGATGCGGGCCGCACGCCGATTGACGACTTATCTCGCGTGGTAGAGGCCGCCATCAATGCCGGGGCGCGTACGATTAACATCCCGGACACCGTGGGCTACACCATGCCATTCGAGTTCGCCAATATCATCTCCGGCCTGTATGAGCGCGTGCCTAACATTGATAAAGCCATCATCTCCGTTCACACCCACGACGATTTGGGTCTGGCGGTCGGGAACGCCATCGCCGCCGTCCACGCCGGAGCGCGTCAGGTTGAAGGTGCCATGAACGGGATCGGTGAACGTGCCGGTAACTGCTCGCTGGAAGAAGTGATCATGGCTATCAAGGTCCGCAAAGACATCATGAACGTGCAGACCCAGATCAATCACAATGAAATCTGGCGTACCAGTCAGACCGTGAGCCAAATTTGCAACATGCCGATCCCCGCGAACAAAGCGATTGTTGGCACAGGTGCTTTCGCGCACTCCTCCGGTATCCACCAGGATGGCGTGCTGAAGAATCGCGAAAACTACGAAATCATGACCCCGGAATCCATCGGCCTGAACCAGGTGCAGTTGAACCTGACCTCACGCTCTGGCCGTGCCGCCGTGAAGCACCGCATGGATGAAATGGGCTACAAAGAAGCCGACTACAGCCTCGATAACCTGTACGACGCATTCCTGAAACTGGCAGATAAAAAAGGTCAGGTCTTCGATTACGACCTGGAAGCCCTGGCCTTCATTAACAAGCAGCAGGAAGAGCCTGAACATTTCCGTCTGGATTACTTCAGCGTGCAGTCTGGCTCTAACGATATCGCCACTGCCTCGGTCAAACTGGCCTGTGGCGACGAAGTGAAAGCTGAAGCCGCCAACGGTAATGGCCCGGTCGATGCGGTGTATCAGGCCATTAACCGCCTCACCCAATACGACATCGAACTGGTCAAATACGGTCTGACCGCCAAAGGCCATGGCAAAGATGCGCTGGGCCAGGTAGATATCGTCGCCAATTACAACGGTCGTCGCTTCCACGGCGTCGGTCTGGCGACCGATATCGTTGAATCCTCCGCCAAAGCGATGGTTCACGTGCTGAACAGCATCTGGCGTGCCAATGAAGTCGAAAAAGAGTTGCAGCGCAAAGCGCAGAATAACGAGAACAAAAAGGAAACCGTGTAATGTCGAAGAACTACCATATTGCCGTTTTGCCGGGTGACGGTATTGGCCCGGAAGTGATGGCGCAGGCCCTGAAAGTACTGGAAGCCGTTCGTCAGCGTTTCGATATCCGCATCAGCACCAGCCACTATGACGTAGGCGGTATCGCCATCGACAAGCACGGTAAACCGCTGCCACAGGCCACCGTCGAAGGCTGTGAACAAGCGGATGCAATCCTGTTCGGTTCCGTAGGCGGCCCAAAATGGGAACATCTGCCCCCGGCTGAACAACCAGAGCGCGGGGCGCTGCTGCCGCTGCGTAAGCACTTCAAGCTGTTCTCCAACCTGCGTCCAGCCAAACTGTATCAGGGCCTGGAAGAGTTCTGCCCGCTGCGCGCCGATATCGCCGCAAACGGCTTCGACATTCTGTGCGTGCGTGAACTGACCGGCGGCATTTACTTCGGTCAGCCAAAGGGCCGTGAAGGCAGCGGACAGCATGAGAAAGCGTTCGATACCGAGGTGTATCACCGTTTTGAAATTGAGCGCATTGCCCGCATCGCGTTTGAATCGGCGCGTAAACGCCGTCACAAAGTGACCTCGATTGATAAAGCCAACGTGCTGCAGTCGTCCATTTTATGGCGTGAAATCGTGAACGAAATCGCCAAAGAGTATCCGGACGTTGAACTGGCGCATATGTACATCGACAACGCCACCATGCAGCTGATTAAAGATCCGTCGCAGTTCGACGTGCTGCTGTGCTCCAACCTGTTCGGCGACATTCTGTCTGATGAATGCGCGATGATCACCGGTTCAATGGGGATGTTGCCGTCTGCCAGCCTGAATGAACAAGGTTTTGGCCTGTATGAACCGGCAGGCGGTTCCGCCCCGGATATCGCGGGCAAAAACATCGCCAACCCGATTGCGCAAATCCTGTCGCTGGCGCTGCTGTTGCGCTACAGCCTGGATGCCGACGCGGCGGCCACCGCTATCGAAAGCGCGATCAACCGCGCATTAGAGCAAGGCGTGCGCACCGGTGATTTGGCGCGTGGCAATGCCGCCGTCAGTACCGATGAAATGGGCGACATCATCGCCCGCTATGTAGCTGAAGGGGTGTAATCATGGCGAAGACGTTATATGAGAAATTGTTTGATGCGCATATTGTGCACGAGGCACCAAACGAGACCCCGCTGCTGTATATCGACCGTCATCTGGTTCATGAAGTGACCTCCCCGCAGGCTTTTGACGGTCTGCGGGCGCACCACCGCCCGGTGCGTCAGCCGGGTAAAACCTTCGCGACGATGGATCACAACGTCTCGACCCAGACCAAAGACATCAACGCCTCCGGTGAGATGGCTCGCATTCAGATGCAGGAGCTTATCAAAAACTGTAATGAGTTCGGGGTGGAGCTGTATGACCTGAATCACCCGTATCAAGGCATTGTGCATGTGATGGGGCCGGAACAGGGCATCACCCTGCCGGGCATGACTATCGTCTGCGGTGATTCGCATACCGCAACCCACGGGGCGTTTGGTGCCCTGGCCTTCGGAATAGGCACCTCCGAAGTGGAACACGTGTTGGCGACGCAGACCCTGAAACAGGGCCGCGCCAAAACCATGAAAATCGAAGTGAATGGCAAAGCTGCGCCGGGCATCACCGCCAAAGACATCGTGTTGGCGATCATCGGTAAAACCGGCAGCGCGGGTGGCACCGGTCACGTGGTCGAATTCTGCGGCGACGCCATCCAGGCGCTGACCATGGAAGGGCGTATGACCCTGTGCAACATGGCAATTGAAATGGGTGCCAAAGCGGGCCTGGTCGCACCGGATGACACTACCTTCAACTACGTGAAAGGCCGTCTGCACGCGCCAAAAGCGGAAAACTTTGACGCCGCCGTGGCGTACTGGAAAACCCTGAAAACCGACGATGGTGCAACATTCGATACCATTGTCACCCTGCAAGCTGAAGAGATTGCCCCACAAGTGACCTGGGGCACCAACCCAGGACAGGTGATTTCCGTCAATGACAGCATTCCCGATCCGGCTTCGTTCGCCGATCCGGTTGAGCGAGCAAGTGCTGAAAAAGCGCTGGCCTACATGGGCCTGAAGCCGGGCGTCCCGCTGACCGACGTGGCTATCGATAAAGTGTTTATCGGCTCCTGCACCAACTCCCGCATTGAAGATTTACGCGCAGCGGCAGAAATCGCCAAAGGTCGCAAAGTCGCACCTGGCGTTCAGGCGTTAGTGGTGCCAGGCTCCGGCCCGGTAAAAGCACAGGCCGAAGCGGAAGGGCTGGACAAGATTTTCATTGAGGCCGGTTTTGAATGGCGTTTACCGGGCTGCTCAATGTGCCTGGCGATGAACAACGATCGCCTCAACCCGGGCGAGCGCTGTGCCTCAACCAGCAACCGCAACTTTGAAGGCCGTCAGGGCCGCGGCGGACGAACCCATCTGGTCAGCCCGGCGATGGCCGCAGCGGCTGCCGTTACCGGCCATTTCGCCGACATTCGTAGCATGAAATAAGGGCACCATCATGGCAGAGAAATTTACCCAACACACCGGCCTGGTTGTCCCTTTGGATGCGGCTAACGTGGACACCGATGCGATTATCCCTAAGCAGTTTTTGCAGAAGGTCACCCGGACCGGCTTTGGCGCACACCTGTTTAACGACTGGCGCTTCCTTGACGATAAAGGCGAGCAGCCAAACCCGGAATTCGTGCTGAACTTCCCGGAGTTTAAAGGCGCGTCGATTCTGCTGGCGCGTGAAAACTTTGGCTGTGGTTCATCGCGAGAACATGCCCCGTGGGCGTTGACCGATTACGGTTTCAAAGTGGTGATTGCCCCGAGTTTTGCCGATATCTTCTATGGCAATAGCTTCAACAACCAGCTCCTGCCGGTCACGCTCAGCGATGAACAGGTCGACGATTTGTTCCAGCAGGTACAGGCGAACCCGGGCATGACGTTTGAAGTGGATCTGGAAGCGCAGGTGGTGAAAGCCGGAGACAAGTCGTACAGCTTCAACATCGACGCGTTCCGTCGCCACTGCATGTTGAACGGTCTGGACAGCATCGGGCTGACGCTGCAACACGAAGGTGCGATTTCGGAGTACGAGAACAAGCAGCCTGCGTTTATGAGCTGATTTTTTGCCCGGCCAGGCCGACATAGGATCGTAGGCCTGGCCGGGCAATAAAAACTAAACGTCCTTCACCCGACAGGTCAGTCCCAGCGTTACCACTGCCACCGCCGCCATCACCCAATACACCGCGTGATGACCAAAACTCTGTGAGACCGCCCCCTGAATCACCCCGGCAATAATGACCCCGGTTGAAATGCTGTTGGTAAACAGCGTGGTCGCAGAACCCGCCCTGCCCGGCATCAAATCCTGGAACCACAACATTCCTATCCCGGCGATAATCCCGATAAACACCGCGTTGAAAAGTTGCAGGAAAAGTAGCGCCTCATGGGAGTGAAACAGGATCAGCCCAAAATAGAACAGCACCCCGGCCGCCACGGCGGTAATCATCATCGGCCGCTTACCGAAGCGTTTCACATAATATCCGGCGAGGATCATCGCCGGGATCTCCAGCCCGGCGGCGGTGCCCATCAGAATGCCCGCCAGATTATCAGGCAGCCCCAGATCGCTGCTTATCCACAGCGGCATGTCGATGATGTACATGGTATTGCAGGTCCACATCAGGGTTGATGCCACAAACAGCATCCGCACATTTTTATCGCCCCAGCCGCTAACCTCGGTGACTGCGACATCGGCGGAAGTCTCGACGCGCGACACCGACGGCAGCGCAAAGGCAATCAGCACCAGACTCAGGAAAAATATCCCAGCCGCTATTGAGAACATGGTGGTGAAGCCGTAATTCAGCGCCAGCATAAAGGCCAGCGGCGGGCCAATCACCCACGCCAGCGACAGCTGCGCACGCATCACCGAGCTGAACATCACCACTTCACGCGCTGAGCTGTCGGCATACTCACGGGCCAGGGCAAACAGCTGCGGCATCAGGGCATTGGCGAGCGAGGCCAGCATCACGCCGCAGATAAGCAGCGTCAGATAATGCCGATTAAAGGCAAACAGCAACGCATTGCCGACCGCCATCAGGCAGCAGAACAAAATCAGCTTGCGGCGATCGCCCTGGCTATCAGATCGTTTAGCCAGCCCCAGGCTGACCACGATCCCGGCGATGGCGTTGACGGTATAAAACAGGCCGACCCAGAATGGCTGCACGCCTACCTCCCGGCTGAGGAACAGGCTTAACGTCGGCATCTGCAATGCACCCGCCACGCCTACCATAAACGCCACCAGCATAAAGGCAGCGTACACCCCGTTCAGTCGTCGTCCCATCGTCGCTAACCAATGCATGCTTATTCCCGTCGCACAAAAAAAGAAAACGAAAAAAGCCAGCAGAAGCATTCTGCTGGCGGGTCTTTCAAGGCTCTCGCCTGATACCAATACTCAGTCACACATGATTAAGTCAAGTCAATGAAGATCCGAAACCGGGTTTGTAACATCCCACTGCATCAAATCTTCCAGCATTTTCAGGCGCATTCCTGCGACCAGGCGGGCCAGCCATGACGCTCCCTGCGTCGCCAAAAAGTACTGTTGGTAAAACTGACGGGCAGTTGGCTTCTTCATCTTCACCTCCTCACTTCATCGGGAGTGATTATTGGCTTAATATGAGGATAAATAAATTGCTGAGTTTTCGTCAGGAGTTCCCCTTTTATGTCCTCTGGTCGTCTGCAACAACAGTTCATCCGGTTATGGCAATGCTGTGACGGTCAATCCCAGCAGACCACGCTCAACGAGCTGGCCGAATTACTCAGCTGTTCGCGCCGCCATATGCGCACGCTGCTGAACACCATGGAAGAGAGAGGTTGGCTGACCTGGCAGGCGGAAGCCGGGCGCGGGAAGCGTTCGCGGTTGACGTTCCTGTATACCGGCCTGGCGCTCCAGCAGCAGCGGGCGGAAGATTTACTGGAACAGGACAGGATTGATCAGCTGGTACAACTGGTCGGAGACAAAGCCACCGTGCGTCAGATGTTGGTCTCACATCTTGGTCGTAGCTTTCGCCAGGGGCGGCACATCCTGCGGGTGCTCTACTATCGTCCGATGCGCAATCTGCTACCCGGCACGCCGTTACGCCGTTCGGAAACCCACATTGCCCGACAGATATTTAGCGCCCTGACGCGTATAAATGAGGAAAACGGGGAACTGGAAGCGGACATTGCCCATCACTGGCAGCAGATTTCCCCTTTGCAGTGGCGCTTTTATCTCCGGCCAGGGATTCATTTCCACCATGGCCGTGAACTGGAAATGGAGGACGTTATCCATTCCCTACAGCGTATTAATGCCCTGCCGCTGTACGCTCACATCCGGCGCATCGATTCCCCAACCGCCTGGACGCTGGATATTCATCTTGCACGCCCTGACCGCTGGCTGCCGTGGCTGGTCGGCCACATTCCGGCGATGATCCTGCCGCGTGAATGGGAAAGCATGAATCACTTTTCCAGCCTGCCGGTGGGCACCGGGCCTTACGCCGTGGCACGTAACAATCAAAACCAGCTAAAAATCCATGCCTTTGACGACTTCTTTGGCTATCGGGCGCTGATAGATGAGGTGAACGTCTGGGTGCTACCGGAAATCGGCGAGGAAGTCACCTGCGGCCTGACGCTGGAAGGCCCTACCGACGGCGAAAAAGCGGTTGAAAGTCGCCTCGAAGAAGGCTGCTATTACCTGCTGTTCGACGCCCGCAGCCAGAAAGGGGTCTCCGATGAAGTCCGTGAGTGGGTGAGCAAAATCCTTTCCCCCGCCAACCTGCTGTATCACGCCGATGAACAGTATCAGGGGCACTGGTTCCCGGCCTACGGCCTGCTGCCACGCTGGCACCATGCGCGTCCGGGTAAAGGGGGTAAACCCGCCGGGCTGGAAACGCTGACCCTGACCTATTATCGGGAACATCTGGAACACAAAAACATCGCGCGGATCATGGGTGACCTGCTGGCCGAACATCAGGTGAAGCTGGAGATTCAGGAGCTGGATTACGACGAGTGGCACCGGGGTGAAGCACACAGCGACATGTGGCTGAACAGCGCCAACTTTACCCTGCCGCTGGATTTCTCGCTGTTTGCCCAGCTGTTTGAAGTGCCGCTGATCCAGCACTGTATCCCGCTCGACTGGCAACAGGCCGCCGCCGAATGGCAGGCTGGTGACATGCACCTCGCCAACTGGTGTCAGCAGCTTATCGCCCAGCGTTCTGTGGTGCCGCTGATCCACCACTGGCTGATGATCCAGGGCCAGCGCAGTATGCGCGGTCTGCGCATGAACACCCTCGGCTGGTTTGACTTTAAATCGGCGTGGTTTGCGCCACCGGATTCTTAAGGCTTTCTGAAAAGTCACAAACTCATTACAATGCTGTCGTTCTCAACGGGGTGCTAATAAACCGACACAAAATCATTCGAGAGGCATCAAGGCGGCTTGAATGATGACGTTTATGGGCTGAGATGATACCCGTCGAACCTGATCCGGATAACGCCGGCGAAGGGATTTGAGGCTACTCAAAATCCTTTGCCACCCCTTAATTTGAGGTGCAAAGTGCTGAAAAAACTCCTGCCATTCCTGTTCCTGTTAAGCGTCCCTGCTTTCGCGAAACCCGTTCTCACCGTTTATACCTACGACTCTTTCTCCGCCGACTGGGGCCCGGGGCCTGCGGTCAAAAAAGCCTTCGAAGCGGACTGCAACTGCGAGCTGAAATACGTGGCGCTGGAAGACGGCGTTTCGTTGCTCAACCGCTTAAGGATGGAAGGCAAAAATAGCAAAGCCGACGTGGTGCTGGGGCTGGATAACAATCTGCTTGAGGCCGCCACCCAAACCGGGCTGTTCGCCAATAGCGGTGTGCCAACCGCCGGGATCAAGGTGCCTGGCGGCTGGAGTAACGAGACCTTTGTGCCATTCGACTATGGTTACTTTGCGTTCGTGTATGACAAAAATAAGCTGAAGAACCCGCCGAAAAGCCTGAAAGACCTCGTCGAGAGCCCGCAGAAATGGCGCGTTATCTATCAAGACCCACGTACCAGCACCCCAGGTCTTGGCCTGCTGCTGTGGATGCAGAAAGTGTATGGCGATAAATCCCCGCAAGCGTGGCAGAAACTGGCGGCCAAAACCGTCACCGTCACCAAAGGCTGGAGCGAAGCCTACGGCCTGTTCCTGAAAGGGGAAAGCGACCTGGTGCTGAGCTACACCACCTCCCCGGCTTATCACATCATTGAAGAGAAGAAAGACAACTACGCCGCCGCTGATTTCGCCGAAGGCCACTATCTGCAGGTCGAAGTCGCCGCGCGGACCGCCGCCAGCAAACAGCCACAGTTGGCTGAACAGTTCCTGAAATTTATGGTCAGCCCGGCGTTCCAGAAAACGATCCCGACCGGGAACTGGATGTATCCGGTCACCGACGTGGCGCTGCCAGACGGTTTTAACGGTCTGGTGAAACCGAAAAGCACGCTGGAATATACCCCGCAACAGGTTGCTACCCAGCGCCAGAACTGGATTGCTGCATGGCAACGCGCCGTCAGCCAGTAATCGCCGGCTGGCTGATACCCGGCGCAACGGTGGCCAGCCTGATGGTCGCTGTTGCGCTGGCGGCGTTTCTGGCATTGTGGGTTAACTCCCCGACCGCCAGCTGGGGGGCTTTCCTGCACGACAGCTATCTCTGGCACGTGGTGCGGTTTTCCTTCTGGCAGGCGTTTCTGTCCGCTCTGCTGTCGGTCGTGCCCGCTATTTTCCTCGCCCGCGCCCTCTACCGCCGCCGCTTTGTAGGCCGTCAAATCCTGCTCCGACTGTGCGCCATGACCTTAATTCTGCCGGTTCTGGTGGCGGTGTTTGGCATTCTCAGCGTATACGGTCGCCAGGGCTGGCTGGCTCAACTATGCCATTGGCTCGGCTGGGAATGGTCGTTCTCGCCGTATGGCCTGCAAGGCATTCTGTTGGCGCACGTGTTCTTTAATATGCCAATGGCAACGCGGCTGCTGCTTCAGGCACTGGAGCAGATCCCCGGTGAACAGCGTCAGCTGGCGGCGCAGTTGGGAATGCGCGGCTTTAGCTTCTTCCGCTTTGTCGAATGGCCGTGGATGCGGCGACAAATCCCGGCCACCGCCGCGCTGATTTTCATGCTGTGCTTCGCAAGCTTCGCCACCGTCCTGTCGCTCGGCGGCGGGCCACAGGCCACGACGATCGAACTCGCCATCTATCAGGCGCTCAATTTCGATTACGATCCCGGACGCGCGGCGATGCTGGCGCTCGTGCAGATGATCTGCTGCCTGGGCCTGATGTTGGTTAGCCAGCGCCTGAGTCGCTCCCTCGCCCCGGGGAATACGCAGCACACCGGCTGGCGCGATCCGGACGATCGCCTGCACAGCCGGGTAACTGACAGCATGCTGATCGGGCTGGCGCTACTGCTGTTGCTCCCACCACTGCTGGCGGTGGGAATCGATGGCTTGAACCGTAATTTACCGCAGGTGCTGATGCAGCCCGTGCTATGGCAGGCGGCGTGGACCTCGCTGCGCATCGCGGTGGCCGCCGGATTGCTGTGCGTGACCTTGACGCTCATGCTGCTGTGGAGCAGTCGGGAACTGCGCGCCAGACAGTTCAATTTCGCCGGACAAGCGCTGGAGTTGAGCGGGATGCTGATCCTCGCCATGCCGGGCATCGTGCTGGCTACCGGCTTCTTTCTACTGCTCAATAACAGCATTGGCCTGCCGTCATCCGCTGACGGAATTGTGATTTTCACCAATGCGCTGATGGCCATCCCGTATGCGCTTAAGGTGCTGGAAATCCCGATGCGTGACGCCACCGCGCGTTACAGCCTGTTGTGCCAGTCGCTTGGCATGCAGGGATTCACCCGTTTCCGGGTCGTTGAACTGCGCGCCCTGAAGCGGCCTATCGCCCAGGCGCTGGCCTTCGCCTGCGTGCTGTCGATTGGCGATTTCGGCGTGGTGGCACTGTTTGGCAATGAGGATTTCCGCACCCTACCGTTTTATCTTTATCAGCAGATGGGTGCCTATCGTAGTCAGGATGGGGCGGTCACCGCCTTTATTCTGCTGATACTCTGTTTCCTGTTATTTACCGTGATTGAAAAACTTCCGGGGCGTGATGCTAAAACTGAATGATGTCACCTGGCTGTACGAGCATCTGCCGATGCGCTTTACCCTGTCCGTCAAACAGGGGGAGCAGATAGCCGTCTTAGGCCCGAGCGGCGCGGGGAAAAGCACCCTGCTAAACCTGATTGCCGGATTTTTAACGCCGGAGAGCGGGACGCTGCTGATCGGCGACCAGCCGCATACCTTCACGCCCCCGGCCAAGCGCCCGGTGTCGATGCTGTTTCAGGAGAACAATCTGTTCAGCCATCTGACGGTGCGACAAAACATCGGTCTCGGGATGCATCCGGGGCTCAAGCTGAATGCCGCCCAGCAGCATAAACTCGGGGTGATTGCGAGCCAAATGGGGATTGAATCGCTGCTGGAACGGCTGCCCGGTGAGCTGTCCGGTGGGCAGCGACAGCGTGCGGCCCTGGCGCGTTGTCTGGTGCGCGAGCAGCCAATCCTGTTGCTGGATGAACCGTTTTCAGCGCTCGACCCTGCGCTACGTCAGGAGATGCTCCAGCTGGTCAGCGACGTTTGTCAGCGCCAGCAGTTGACGCTGTTGATGGTATCGCACAGCGTGGAAGACGCGCTGAAGATTGCGCCACGTTCGCTGGTGATTGCCGACGGGCGCATCGCCTGGGATGGCCCGACCGATGAACTACTCAGCGGCAAAGCCAGCGCCTCGCACCTGTTGGGTATTAGCGACTCACGACCTTGCCAAGAATATCCAGATACACCGGCATCAGCGGATGTTTGAACAGAAAATAGAGTGAAACCACGCTCAGAATAGTCATCAGCGGCGTCAGCCACAGCAGACGCGTCCGTGGCAGATAACGCGTCAGGCGATCGGTGCCTGATTTACCGCTGCGCCATAAACGCCAGCCAAGCCATGCCGTCAGCCAGACTACGCCCGCCGCCAGCAGCAGGAGCCACTTGAAGCTGCCGCTCTGAACATCAGACGGAATATCGATTGCCGCCCCGGCAAGAATGCCAGGCAGGAAATAGACCGGTGGCCAGAACAGGCACCCGATGATGTTCGGAAGGATAAATTTGGACACCGGCAGGTCGAGCATCCCGGCCACCATCGGCACCAGCGGACGCGTCGGGCCGACAAAACGGCCCACCAGCACGGTTATCATGCTGTGCTGATGCAGCGCATGTTCGGTCTTGTCGAGCAGCGCTTTGTTCTTCTTCATGAATGACCAGCGGTGCAGCGGCTTTTTGAAACGCCAGCCAAGCCAAAATGAGATCCAGTCCCCCAGCAAGCAGCCAATAATCCCCGCCAGCCAGGCCTGCCAGAAATTCACTTCACCGCTACCAATTAGCGCCCCAAGGGCCGACATCATGATGGTGCCAGGCAGGATAAGCCCGACCAGTGCCAGCGATTCGAGAAACGCGACAAGCGCGACGGCAATCAGCGAATACATTACCGATTGGGTAATGAAATGTTCCAGCAACGCTTGCATAAGGTACCCGACAGGAAGACGAAGCTGCGATTCTCCTGAGGGGCCGCCACTTCGTCAAGCCGACAATTATCTGAATAGTTACAGGTTATGACCTGTATTCGCGCGCCGGGGTTCACTTTTTTCACACATTGTTTACACCAGCCCGAAACTCGCTGGGACTGGCACCGGTACATTTCTTAAAGACGCGTGAGAAATAGAGCTGATCTTCGAAGCCAACGTTGCGCCCTACGCTGGCAATGGGCATACGAGTGGTGCTGAGCAGCAGCTTGGCCTGACTGATGCGCTGATCTTCCCGCCAGCTCAGCACGCTGACCCCCAACTGTTGGCGAAACAAATGCGACAGCCGCGACGGCGACAGGCAGACGTGCTGGGCAACGCTTGCGATATCAAACTGGCTATCGGCCAGGTGATCGCTGATGTACTGGCAGGCATCGCGCACCCGGTTATCCATCGGCGGCAGTAGCGATTCGTTGATGACCTCCATCCGCCGGAGTAATAACTGCTCCAGCAGGTTAATCGCCAGCAGTTCCGAATAACGCCCCACGCCCTGCCCGGCATCAATGATCTGCCCAAACAGGTCGGCGAACTGCGCCTGATGCGCATCATCGGGGCGGTAAAAACCGGTCTGGGCAAACAGCGTCGGCCACGCCAGCCATTCATGCCAGTAGGCGCGTGGCCGGAAATATACCCACTGGTGATACCACTCGCTGGCATCGGGGTGGCGGCCATAGTGATGAATCTCACCCGGCGGGAACAGCACAATGTCCCCCGGTCGGCAGACAAACTGATGCCCCTGATTGTCAATCACCCCCTCTCCGCGCACCGTCAGATTGAGAATGTAGCCCTTCATGCCGAGCGGACGGTCGACAAAGAAATCGAGATAGCTATCGGCCTCAATCGGCGTCAGTCCCGCCACCAGATGGGCGTTAAAAGAGTAGCCGGGTAACAGCGGGTCATTCTGGAGTTCAGGCATAAAAAACGCTCACTCAACAGGCTCATCAGGAAATCAATTGTCCATATTGCCAGCGAAGCGAAAAAGGGCGAAATGGCCTGCGAGAATATTTGCACGCCGTCACACTTTGCGTTTACACAGCATTATTGTCCATAAGATTAGCGGTTCACGCCTGACGCTTTTTTTCGCGGATATCTACTGTTTCACCATGTCTGACACTCTTCATGGAGCAACACGATGGCAATAGCAATTGGCCTCGATTTTGGTAGTGATTCAGTGCGAGCCCTGGCGGTGGAATGCACCACCGGGAAGGAAATCGCCACCAGCGTGGAATGGTATCCGCGCTGGCAGGAAGGTCGCTACTGCGATGCGCCCAACAACCGGTTTCGCCATCATCCGCGTGACTACATCGAATCAATGGAAACAGCGCTGAAAAATGTGCTTAACGAACTCGGTTCACGCCGGAACGAGGTCGTCGGCATCGGCGTCGACAGTACCGGTTCTACCCCTGCCCCCATTGACGCCGACGGCAACGTGCTGGCCCTACGTCCGGAATTTGTCGATAACCCGAACGCGATGTTTGTGCTGTGGAAAGACCACACCGCCGTCGAAGAAGCCGAAGCCATCACCCGCCTGTGCCACCAGCCTGGCAAGGTGGATTACTCCCGCTTCATCGGCGGTATTTATTCCAGCGAGTGGTTCTGGGCCAAAATCCTGCACGTGACGCGCGAAGACCGCAGCGTGGCAGAAGCCGCCGTGTCCTGGATTGAACTGTGCGACTGGGTGCCTGCTCTGCTGTCCGGCACTACCCGTCCGCAGGATATTCGCCGTGGACGCTGTAGCGCCGGGCACAAATCCCTGTGGCATGAAAGCTGGAACGGCCTGCCGCCCGCCAGCTTCTTCGATGAACTCGATCCACTGCTGAATCAACATCTCGATTACCCGATGTTTACCGACACCTGGACCGCCGACATTCCGGTCGGCACGCTGAACACCGAATGGGCGCAGCGCCTGGGCCTGTCTGAAAGCGTCGTAATTTCCGGCGGGGCGTTCGACTGCCATATGGGCGCGGTCGGAGCCGGGGCGCAGCCCAACACGCTGGTGAAAGTGATTGGCACTTCCACCTGCGACATTTTGATTGCCGACAAAGCCAGCGTCGGTGACCGCGCGGTACAGGGCATTTGCGGCCAGGTCGACGGCAGCGTCACGCCCGACTTTATCGGCATGGAGGCCGGGCAATCCGCTTTCGGTGATATCTACGCCTGGTTTGGCCGCCTGCTTGGCTGGCCACTGGAGCAGCTGGCGGCCCAGCATCCCGAACTGAAAGAGCAGATTAACGCCCACCAAAAACAGCTGCTACCCGCTTTGACCGCCGCCTGGGCGCAGAAACCATCTCTCGAACATCTCCCGGTGGTGCTCGACTGGTTTAACGGTCGCCGCACCCCGAATGCCAATCAGCGTCTGAAAGGGGTCATTACCGACCTGAATCTGGCCACCGATGCGCCGGCGCTGTTTGGCGGGCTGGTCGCCGCGACCGCCTTCGGGGCGCGCGCCATCATGGAGTGTTTCACTTCGCAGGGGATCCCGGTCGACAACGTGATGGCGCTCGGCGGCATCGCCCGTAAAAACGTCGAGATCATGCAGGCCAGCTGCGACGTACTTAACCGTCCGCTGCAAATCGTCGCTTCCGATCAGTGCTGCGCCCTGGGTGCCGCTATTTTTGCCGCCGTCGCCGCGGGCGTTTACCCCGATATTCCGGCCGCGCAGCACAAGATGGCGAGCCGCGTGGAACACACCCTCGAGCCACGCCCTACTCAGGCACAACGCTTTGAACAGCTTTATCAGCGCTACCAGCAATGGGCGAAAAGCGCCGAGCAACACTATCTCCCTTCTGCGGCCCCGACCGAAAACAAGCCGGTGGTTCAGGCAGCACTGACTCATTAAGGAAATGAAGATGACGATTTTTAACAATTATGAAGTGTGGTTTGTGATTGGCAGTCAGCATCTGTACGGTGCCGAGACGCTGCGCCAGGTGACGCAACATGCAGAACACGTGGTCAATGCGCTGAATGCCGAAGCCAAACTGCCCTGCAAGCTGGTGCTTAAACCGCTCGGCACCACGCCGGATGAAATTACCTCTATTTGCCGCGACGCAAACTATGACGATAAATGTGCCGGGCTGGTCGTCTGGCTGCACACCTTCTCTCCGGCCAAAATGTGGATTAACGGCCTGACCATCCTCAACAAACCGCTGCTGCAATTTCATACCCAGTTCAATGCTTCCCTGCCTTGGGACAGTATCGACATGGACTTTATGAACCTGAACCAGACCGCGCACGGTGGTCGCGAGTTCGGCTTCATCGGGGCGCGTATGCGTCAGCAGCACAGCGTGGTGACTGGCCATTGGCAGGACAAACAGGCCCACCAGCGCATCGGGGCATGGATGCGTCAGGCGGTGTCTAAACAGGATACCCGCCATCTGAAAGTGGTGCGTTTCGGCGACAACATGCGTGAAGTCGCCGTTACCGACGGCGATAAAGTGGCGGCGCAGATTAAGTTCGGTTTCTCGGTCAATACCTGGGCGGTTGGCGATTTAGTGCAGGTGGTGAATGAAATCAGCGACGGGGACGTCAGCGCGCTGGTCGATGAGTACGAGAGCAGTTACCGTCTGACGGCGGCGGCGCAGGTTCACGGCGATAAGCGCCAGAACGTGCTTGATGCTGCGCGTATCGAGCTGGGGATGAAACGCTTCCTTGAACAGGGTGGTTTCCATGCGTTCACCACCACTTTTGAGGATTTGCACGGCCTGAAACAGCTGCCGGGCCTGGCGGTGCAACGTCTGATGCAGCAGGGCTATGGCTTTGCAGGTGAAGGCGACTGGAAAACCGCCGCGCTGCTACGGATCATGAAAGTGATGTCCACCGGGCTTGAGGGCGGCACCTCCTTTATGGAGGACTACACCTATCACTTCGACAACGGCAACGATTTGGTGCTCGGCTCGCACATGCTGGAAGTGTGCCCGACCATCGCCACCGCGGAAAAACCGGTTCTCGACGTGCAGTACCTCGGCATCGGCGGCAAAGCCGATCCGGCGCGTCTGATCTTCGATACCCAAACCGGTCCGGCGGTAGTGGCAAGCCTGGTCGATCTTGGCGATCGCTTCCGTCTGCTGGTCAACACCATTGAAACCGTCCAGACCCCGCACAACCTGCCGAAACTGCCGGTCGCCAACGCGCTGTGGAAGGCGCACCCGGATCTGCAAACCGCGTCCGAAGCCTGGATCATCGCCGGGGGGGCGCACCACACCGTGTTCAGCCATGCGTTGACCCTGGACGATATGCGCCAGTTTGCCGAGCTGCATGACATTGAGCTGACGGTGATTGATACCGACACCCGCCTGCCTGCGTTCAAAGACGCGCTGCGCTGGAACGAAGTCTATTACGGTTCAAAACGCTAAGCTGAATTGCCTGATGGCGCTTCGCTTATCAGGCCTACGATCGCTACGATCGCATGTAGGCCTGATAAGGCATTTATGCCGCCATCAGGCATGGAGACAACTATGTTAGAAGATCTCAAACGTCAGGTACTGGAAGCCAATCTTGCACTGCCAAAGCACCATCTGGTGACCCTGACCTGGGGCAACGTCAGCGCGGTGGACCGGGAGCAAGGCGTATTGGTCATCAAACCCTCCGGCGTTGATTATGACCTGATGACCGCCGACGATATGGTGGTGGTCAGCCTCGCGACCGGTGAAGTGGTGGAAGGCAATAAAAAGCCCTCTTCCGACACCCCGACCCATCGCCTGCTGTATCAGGCATTCCCGACCCTTGGCGGCATCGTTCACACCCACTCACGGCATGCCACTATCTGGGCGCAGGCCGGGCAGTCGATTCCAGCCACCGGCACCACCCATGCGGATTATTTCTACGGCGCAATACCCTGCACCCGTAAAATGACCGACGACGAGATCACCGGACAGTACGAATGGGAAACCGGCAACGTGATCGTCGAAACCTTCGAAAAACAGGGCATCAACGCCGCGCAAATGCCCGGCGTGCTGGTGCATTCTCATGGACCTTTCGCCTGGGGCAAAAACGCCGAAGATGCCGTGCATAACGCCATCGTGCTCGAAGAAGTGGCCTATATGGGGATCTTCTGCCGCCAGCTTGCCCCGCAGCTGCCCGAGATGCAGCCAACGCTGCTGGATAAACACTACCTGCGTAAACACGGCGCGAAGGCGTATTACGGGCAGTGACACCTGTATAAAACCACAGCAATACAAAGCAAACCAGGCTATACTCAGGCCTGGTTTTCTTTGTGAGTAGAGTGCGTGGCCCAGGCGCGAGAAGGTTTTTTATTGACCCGTCACTGGCGGGATACCCCGCAGGGTACGGAAGTATCATTTTGGCTGGCGACTGACAACGGTCCGCTGCAGGTCACCCTTGCGCCGCAGGACTCTGTGGCGTTTATCCCGGAATCCCACCGCCTGCAAACCGAGCGTCTGCTGCGTGGTGAAAACGATGCGCGTCTGGCCCCCTTATCTCTGAAAGACTTTCATCGCCAGCCGGTGTTTGGCCTTTACTGTCGCTCTCATCGGCAGTTGATGCGGCTGGAAAAAGTGCTTCGTGCCGACGGCATTCCGGTGTATGAAGCGGACATCCGTCCGCCGGAGCGCTATCTGATGGAGCGCTTTATTACCGCCCCCGTTTGGGTCGAAGGTGAACGCCATGGCAATGCCCTCATCAACGCACGCCTGAAACCAAGCCCGAACTATCGTCCCCCATTGAAATGGGTGTCGCTGGATATCGAAACCACCCGCCACGGTGAACTCTACTGCATCGGCCTTGAAGGCTGCGGCCAGCGCATTGTGTATATGCTAGGGCCGGAAAACGGTGACCCGTCACAGCTCGATTTTCAGCTAGAATATGTCTCCAGCCGCCCGCAGTTACTCGAAAAGCTTAACGCCTGGTTTGCCGAGCACGATCCCGATGTGTTAATCGGCTGGAATGTGGTGCAGTTTGACCTCAAAGTCCTGCAAAAACACGCCGAGCGGTATCGCATTCCGCTGCTGCTCGGGCGTGGTAACGTCGAGCTCGACTGGCGCGAGCACGGCTTTAAGAACGGCGTGTTCTTCGCCCAGGCCAATGGCCGCTTGATTATCGACGGTATCGAAGCCTTGAAATCCGCCTTCTGGAACTTCCCGTCCTTCTCGCTGGAAGCCGTGTCGCAGGAGTTGCTCGGAGAAGGGAAATCCATCGATAACCCGTGGGACAGGATGGACGAAATTGACCGCCGCTTCGCCGAAGATAAACCCGCCCTGGCGAAGTACAATCTCAAAGACTGCGAGCTGGTTACGCGCATTTTCCATAAAACGGAAATAATGCCATTCTTACTGGAACGCGCCACGGTGAACGGCCTGCCCGCCGATCGTCACGGCGGTTCGGTGGCGGCGTTTGGACATCTCTATATCCCGAGGATGCACCGTCTGGGCTATGTCGCGCCGAACCTGGGCGAAGTACCGCCGCAGGCCAGCCCCGGGGGTTATGTGATGGATTCCCGTCCTGGCCTGTACGATTCGGTCTTAGTGCTGGATTACAAAAGCCTGTACCCGTCGATCATTCGTACCTTCCTGATAGACCCGGTGGGCCTGGTCGAAGGCATGGCCCGGCCAGACGCCGAACACAGCACCGAAGGTTTTCTTGGGGCGTGGTTCTCGCGCAGTCAAAACTGCCTGCCGGAGATCGTCGGGCAAATCTGGCACGGGCGTGACGAAGCCAAAATTCAGGGCAATAAACCGCTCTCCCAGGCACTGAAAATCATCATGAACGCCTTCTATGGCGTGCTCGGCACCAGCGCCTGTCGCTTCTTCGATCCTCGCCTGGCCTCGTCGATCACCATGCGCGGCCACGCGATCATGCGCCAGACTAAAGCGCTGGTTGAGTCGCAGGGCTATGACGTCATTTACGGCGATACCGACTCCACCTTTGTGTGGCTGAAACGGGCACACAGCGAAGAAGATGCGGCCCAAATTGGCCGCAATCTGGTGACGTTTGTGAACGACTGGTGGACCGCTGAGCTACAAAAGCAGGGGCTGACCAGCGCGATGGAGCTGGAGTTTGAAACTCATTTTTGCCGCTTCCTGATGCCCACGATCCGCGGCACCGAAACCGGGAGTAAGAAGCGCTACGCCGGGATGATCCAGACCGGTGACGATCAGCGTATGGTCTTTAAAGGGCTGGAGACGGTACGAACCGACTGGACGCCGCTGGCGCAGCAGTTCCAGCAGGCGCTGTATCTGCGCATCTTCCGTAACGAGCCGTATAAGGATTTCATTCGTGAAACAATCGACCAACTGATGGCCGGTGAACTCGACGACAGGCTGGTGTACCGCAAGGGGCTGCGTCGCCCGCTGGCAGAGTACCAGCGTAACGTTCCACCGCACGTTCGCGCGGCACGCCTTGCCGATGAACATAACGCCCGGCTCGGGCGACCTTTACAATATCAATCGCGCGGCAGCATTAAGTACGTCTGGACCACCAGCGGGCCTGAACCGCTGGCTTATCAGCAGTCTCCGCTCGATTACGAACATTACCTTACCAAACAACTGGAACCCGTTGCCGATGGAATTTTGCCCTTCGTGCAGGATGATTTTGCTACACTACTGACAGGACAGCTGGGGCTATTTTGACAGGTGACTAACACTCTGGCTTCCAGTACCATAGCGCCCTTTCCATTCCTGGCCCCCAATTTTGACTCTCCGTGGTAATTTCAGCGGAGGACAATTATTGCCTGCAATTGTAGATATAGAGCCCAAAATATATGCCTTTTACACTTGGTCAACGCTGGATCAGCGATACAGAAAGCGAACTGGGATTAGGAACCGTCGTCGCGATTGACGCGCGAATGGTCACTCTCCTCTATCCGGCAACGGGTGAAAACCGACTGTACGCCCGTAACGACTCTCCCATCACCCGTGTGATGTTCAATCCAGGCGATACCATTACCAGCCACGATGGCTGGCAGCTACGCGTTGACGAAGTAAAAGAAGAAAACGGTCTGCTGGCGTACGTCGGTACCCGTCTGGATACCGAAGAAGAAGGCGTGGTGCTGCGTGAAGTGCTGCTCGACAGCAAGCTGATTTTCAGCAAGCCGCAGGACCGTCTGTTTGCCGGACAAATTGACCGTATGGATCGCTTTGCGCTGCGCTATCGTGCGCGTAAATATCAAAGCGAAGAGTACCGTATGCCGTGGAGCGGCCTGCGTGGCCAGCGCACCAGCCTGATCCCGCATCAGTTGCACATCGCCCATGACGTGGGCCGTCGCCATGCGCCGCGTGTTCTGCTGGCGGATGAAGTGGGCCTGGGTAAAACCATTGAAGCTGGGATGATTTTACACCAGCAGCTGCTGTCCGGTGCCGCCGAGCGCGTGTTGGTTATCGTGCCGGAAACCCTGCAACACCAGTGGCTGGTCGAAATGCTGCGCCGCTTCAACCTGCGTTTTGCGCTGTTTGATGATGAGCGTTACGCCGAAGCGCAGCACGATGCCGATAACCCGTTTGAAACCGAACAGCTGGTAATTTGTTCGCTGGATTTCGTGCGCCGCAGCAAGCAGCGCCTGGAACATCTGTGTGACGCCGAGTGGGACATTATGGTGGTGGATGAAGCCCATCACCTGGTGTGGAGCGAAGACGCGCCGAGCCGCGAATATCAGGCCATTGAACAGCTGGCAGAACGTGTGCCCGGTGTCCTGCTGCTGACCGCGACCCCTGAACAACTGGGCCTCGAAAGCCACTTCGCGCGCCTGCGTCTGCTTGACCCAAATCGTTTCCACGATTTCGAGCAGTTCGTCGAAGAACAGCAGAATTTCCGCCCGGTGGCCGATGCCGTTGCTCTGCTGCTGGGCGGCGAGAAGCTGAAAGATGAACAGATGAATGCCTTGAGCGATCTGATCGGCGAGCAGGATATTGAACCGCTGCTGCAGGCCGCCAACAGCGCCAGCGACGACGCACAAAGCGCACGCCAGGAACTGATTGCCATGCTGATGGACCGTCACGGGACCAGCCGCGTGCTGTTCCGTAACACCCGTCACGGCGTGAAAGGTTTCCCGAAACGCGAATTGCACACCATCAAGCTGCCACTGCCGACCCAGTATCAAACGGCAATCAAAGTCTCCGGCATTATGGGCGCACGCAAATCTTCCGAAGAACGCGCCCGCGATATGCTCTATCCCGAGCAGATTTATCAGGAGTTTGAAGGCGACACCGGGACCTGGTGGAACTTCGACCCACGCGTTGAGTGGTTGATGGGCTATCTGACCAGCCATCGCTCGCAGAAAGTGCTGGTGATCTGTGCCAAAGCCGCTACTGCGCTGCAGCTGGAGCAGGTCCTGCGCGAGCGCGAAGGCATTCGTGCCGCCGTGTTCCATGAAGGGATGTCGATCATCGAACGTGACCGCGCCGCCGCCTGGTTCGGCGAAGAAGACACCGGCGCGCAGGTGCTGCTGTGTTCTGAAATTGGCTCCGAAGGCCGTAACTTCCAGTTCGCCAGCAACCTGGTGATGTTCGATCTGCCGTTCAACCCGGATCTGCTGGAGCAGCGTATCGGTCGTCTGGACCGTATCGGTCAGGCGCACGACATTCAAATTCACGTTCCGTATCTGGAAAAAACGGCGCAATCGGTGCTGGTTCGCTGGTTCCACGAAGGCCTGGATGCGTTCGAACACACCTGCCCGACCGGTCGTACCATTTACGACAGTGTCTATACCCAGCTGATTGAGTATCTGGCAGCCCCAGAAAACACCGACGGTTTTGACGATCTGATCAAAACCTGTCGCGAACAGCACGATGCGCTGAAAGCCCAGCTTGAGCAAGGCCGTGACCGTCTGCTGGAGATCAACTCCAACGGTGGCGAGAAAGCGCAGGCGCTGGCCGAAAGTATTGAAGAGCAGGACGATGACACCGGGCTGATCAGCTTCACGATGAACCTGTTCGATATCATCGGGATCAATCAGGACGATCGCGGTGAGAACCTGATCGTCCTCACGCCATCCGATCACATGCTGGTCCCGGACTTCCCGGGTCTGCCGGAAGACGGCTGTACCGTGACCTTCGAGCGTGACATCGCCCTGTCACGTGAAGATGCCCAGTTCCTGACCTGGGAACACCCGCTTATCCGCAACGGTCTGGATTTGATCCTCTCTGGCGATACTGGCAGCAGCACTATATCTCTGCTGAAAAACAAAGCATTGCCGGTGGGAACGCTGCTGCTGGAGCTGATTTACGTGGTCGAAGCTCAGGCCCCGAAACAGCTGCAGTTGAACCGTTTCCTACCGCCAACGCCGGTGCGTATGCTGGTCGATAAAAACGGCAATAACCTCGCGGCACAGGTGGAGTTTGAAACCTTCAACCGTCAGCTGAGCGCGGTCAATCGTCATACCGGCAGCAAACTGGTAAACGCCGTACAGCAAGACGTTCACGCAATTTTGCAGCAGGGCGAAGCGCAAATTGAAAAAGCGGCGAAGGCGTTGATCGAAGCGGCGCGTAGCGAAGCCGACGACAAACTGAGCGCCGAGCTGGCACGTCTGGAAGCGCTGAAAGCCGTCAACCCGAACATTCGTGATGACGAGCTGGAAGCGATTGAAAGCAATCGTCAGCAGGTGATGGAAGCCCTGGCGCAGGCAGGTTGGCGTCTCGATGCGCTGCGACTGATCGTCGTCACGCATCAATAAGGAAAAGGTTATGGTACTGGAGTCCTACAATCCGCCTCAGGATCCGTGGCTGGTGGTGCTCTACCAGGACGAGCACATCATGGTGGTCAACAAGCCAAGCGGCCTGTTGTCCGTGCCGGGCCGCCTGGACGACCACAAAGACAGCGTGATGACGCGCGTTCAGCGTGATTTTCCGCAGGCAGAATCGGTACATCGTCTCGATATGGCGACCAGTGGCGTGATTGTAGTGGCTCTGACCAAGCCCGCGGAACGGGAGCTTAAACGCCAGTTCCGCGAGCGTGAACCGAAGAAGCAGTATCTGGCACGCATCTGGGGACATCCGGAAAAGGCGGAAGGTCTGGTCGATTTGCCGTTGATCTGTGACTGGCCAAATCGTCCTAAGCAGAAGGTATGTTTCGAGACCGGAAAATCGGCGCAGACCGAATATGAAGTGCTGGACTATGCCGATGACAATACGGCGCGAGTGCTGCTCAAACCGATAACCGGGCGTTCACATCAGCTGCGGGTCCACATGCAGGCGTTAGGACATCCGATTCTGGGGGATCGCTTTTACGCCACGCCGGAGGCGCTGGCAATGGCACCTCGCCTGCTGCTGCACGCGGCGATGCTGACCATTACCCATCCGCAGTTTGGCACCAGCATGACCTTTAAGGCACCGGTAGATTTTTAAATAAGAATAAGGTCACTGGCCGTTATTGACGCAGCCAGTTTGGACACGGACAGCGCGCCATCACAGGAGCGTACACGTAGTACGTGACGGTGATGAGCACTGCCCTGGTTCAAAATGGCAAGTAAAATAGGCCGATTTACTTAAATCCCTTCTGTTCCTTTACCAGCTCATAAGCCCGTTGAATTTCCTGGGCTTTCTGCTTCGCCATTTCCATCATTTCTGGTGGTAAACCTTTTGCCACCAGCTTATCCGGGTGATGTTCGCTCATCAGCTTACGATACGCGCGCTTGATGGTGGTGGCATCGTCAGTGGTTTTCACCCCGAGCACATTACACGCATCTTCCAGGGTTGGACCCCGCTGCGCCTGCTGCCAGCCGCCACCGGACTGTGACTGCTGCTGATAACCGCCGCCAAATTGTGCGCCCCCCTGCATCATACGCAGGAACTGATCGAACTGGGCACGGGAAATTCCTAACTCGTCGGCTATCACAAACAACACTTCTCGCTCGTTAGGATGTAAAGAGCCATCGGCAAACGCCGCCTGGATCTGAATTTCCAGAAACATCCTAATCAAATCAAAGCGACCAAAACAGACGCCACGGAACTGACGCATCTTCTCACGCAGCGGGTAATTATCCGCTTTACCGACGCGGAAAGCCTGCTGTGCGGCAGTCCGAGACTCACCGTGCAGATTCATGCGGTCCATGAAAATGCTGGCGACATGAATGTCCGCTTCGGTGACACGCCCTTTGGATTTGGTCAGATGCCCCATCACCTCAAAGGTGGTGGCGAAGAACAGGGACTGACGCTCCTGCTGGTTTGCAAAAAAGTTGAGTCTGCGGCTACGCGCCTTATCAAACATGTGACCTATCAACAGCCCGAGCACCGCGCCCCAAAACCCGCCGCCCATCATCAGCGCGACTGCCACACCAATCACTTTACCCCAATACTGCATAGACTCCCCGGATAGTCATATTCATCATGCCGCAGGTGATGCATTCACCTTGATAAAAGGCGATTTTCCCTACGATGACCTTATGGTCAGTGCAGGACATAACCTATAATTTGCTTTATCATACTCGCCATTCTACACGGTGCCTAACGCCACTGGTTCGAAGCGACAGGATAAACACTGGCGCGTTAACGATGAGTACGTTAGTCTCTGACCGTTTGCAAGCCGCGAAGCCACAGATGACGGAACAACAAATAAAACGTATGAAAAAACGTATTCCCACCCTTCTGGCTACCCTGATCGCCAGCGCCCTGTACTCTCAACAGAGTGCGGCCGCTGACCTCGCAACACAGTGTATGCTGGGGGTACCAAGCTATAACCGTCCGCTGGTTCAGGGGGATACTAATAGCCTGCCTGTCACCATCAATGCCGATCACGCCAAGGGTAATTACCCAGATAATGCCGTATTTACCGGCAATGTCGATATTAATCAGGCCAATAGCCGATTACAGGCGGATGAAGTGCAGCTGCACCAGAAGCAGGCACCGGGTCAGGCAGATCCGGTTCGCACCGTCGATGCTCTGGGCAATGTCCACTATGACGATAACCAGGTTATCCTGAAAGGTCCTAAAGCCTGGTCCAATCTGAATACTAAAGACACCAATGTCTGGAAAGGCGACTACCAGATGGTCGACCGTCAGGGCCGTGGTACCGCTGACGTGATGAAACAGCGTGGCGAAAACCGTTACACCATTCTCGATAACGGCACCTTTACCTCTTGCTTACCGGGTTCAAACACCTGGAGCGTGGTGGGGAGTGAGGTTATCCATGACCGTGAAGAGCAGGTTGCGGAAATCTGGAACGCCCGCTTTAAAATCGGCCCGGTACCGGTCTTCTACAGCCCGTATCTGCAGTTACCGGTGGGCGACAAGCGTCGTTCAGGCTTCCTGATTCCGAATGCTAAATACAGTAGTAACAACGGCACGGAAATCTATCTGCCGTACTACTGGAACATCGCGCCGAACTTCGATGCCACCATCACGCCGCATTATATGGAAAAGCGTGGCGGCATCATGTGGGAAAACGAATTCCGCTATCTGACTAAAGCCGGTGCTGGCCTGCTCGAATTTGATTACCTGAATAAAGATAAAGTCTACGAAGACGAGAATCCAGACGAAGATAATAGCCGTCGCTGGCTCTTCTACTGGCGTCATGCAGGCGTAATGGATCAGGTGTGGCGCTTTAACGCCGACTACACCAAAGTCAGCGATCCGAAATACTTCAACGACTTTGATTCTAAATACGGTTCCAGTACCGACGGTTACGCCACGCAGAAATTCAGCGTGGGCTATGCCATTGAGAACTTCAACGCCACCGTATCGAGCAAGCAGTTCCAGGTGTTCGACACCGAGAACTCGAACTCCTATTCCGCACAGCCGCAGCTCGATGTTAATTATTACCAAAATGACGTAGGTCCGTTTGATACGCATATCTATGGCCAGGTGGTGCATTTCAAAAACACCAACGACAACATGCCTGAAGCCACGCGTGTTCACCTTGAACCGACCATCGACTTGCCGCTGTCTAACGGTTGGGGAAGCCTGGATACCGAAGCCAAACTTCTGGCCACTCATTATCAGCAGGAAGACGTTGAGTGGTACAACAACAGGTACGGAACCAACCTGAAAGAAAACGTGAGTCGTGTGCTGCCGCAGTTCAAAGTAGACGGCAAGATGGTCTTCGAACGGGATATGGATTGGTCGCAGGGCTATACCCAAACCCTCGAACCACGTGTGCAGTACCTGTACGTACCATACAAAGATCAAAGCGACATCATGTCGTATGACTCCACCTTGCTGCAATCGGACTACAGCGGTCTGTTCCGCGATCGTAGCTATAGCGGTCTGGACCGTATCGCGTCGGCCAACCAAGTGACTACCGGTATTACGTCTCGCGTCTATGATCAAAACGCAGTTGAACGTTTTAACGTTTCTGTGGGTCAAATCTACTACTTCACGCCGTCTCGTACCGGTGATGAAAGTGATGAATGGTCACAAAGCGATCAGAAAGGCTCCCTGGTGTGGGCCGGTGATACCTATTGGCGCATGACCGATCAATGGGGTCTGCGTGGCGGCGTTCAGTATGACACCCGTCTGGACAATGTGGCGACCGGCAACGGCACCATTGAATATCGCCGCGATGAAGATCGTTTAGTGCAGTTGAATTACCGTTACGCTAGCCCGGAGTACATTCAGGCGACGCTGCCGTCTTACTCCACGGCAGAGCAGTATAAAGACGGGATTTCGCAGGTGGGCATGACCGCAAGCTGGCCGGTAGTCGACAGATGGTCTGTGGTGGGCGCGTATTACTATGATACCAATGCCAACAAACCTGCGGACCAGATGATAGCGGTACAGTATAACTCCTGCTGTTACGCGATCCGCGTCGGCTATGAGCGTAAGCTTAACGGTTGGGATGCGAACAATGCTCAGGGTGTATACGACAACGTCGTCGGCTTCAATATTGAACTGCGCGGCCTCAGTTCTAACTATGGCCTGGGCACACAACAGATGTTGCGCTCGACCATCATGCCGTATCAGAGCTCTTTGTAACGCCACAGTTTAAAAACGTAATCCGCCTTTGCGGTTAATTGAAATGGAAAGAGTATGAAGAACTGGAAAACGCTGCTTCTCGGTATCGCCATGGTTGCGAATACCAGTTTCGCTGCCCCGCAGGTTGTCGATAAAGTAGCAGCCGTCGTGAATAACGGCGTTGTACTGGAAAGCGACGTCGATAGTTTGATGCAGTCCGTCAAAGGCAACGCAACTCAAGCCGGGCAACAGCTGCCAGATGACGCTACCCTGCGTCATCAGATTCTGGAACGTCTGATCATGGATCAGATTGTCCTGCAGATGGGCCAGAAAATGGGCGTCAAAGTGTCGGACGAGCAACTCGATGGCGCTATTGCGAACATCGCCAAGCAGAACAACATGTCTATGGATCAGATGCGCAGCCGTCTGGCCTACGATGGCATGAACTACAACACCTACCGCAGTCAGATCCGCAAAGAGATGATTATCTCTGAGGTGCGTAATAACGAAGTACGTCGTCGTATTACCGTTCTGCCGCAGGAAGTGGATTCTCTGGCGTCACAGATTGGCAATCAGAACGATGCCAGCACCGAGCTGAACCTGAGCCACATCCTGATCCCACTGCCGGAAAACCCGACCTCCGATCAGGTTAACGAAGCGGAGAAGCAGGCCCGTTCCATCGTCGAACAAGCGAACAAAGGCGCTGACTTCGGTAAGCTCGCGATCACTTTCTCTGCTGACCAGCAGGCGCTGAAAGGCGGCCAGATGGGTTGGGGTCGTATTCAAGAACTGCCGTCTATCTTCGCGCAGGCGCTGAGCACCGCCAAAAAAGGTGACATCGTCGGTCCGATTCGTTCCGGCGTCGGCTTCCACGTTCTTAAAGTCAATGACCTGCGTGGCCAGAGCCAGAGCATCTCTGTGACGGAAGTACATTCGCGTCATATCCTGCTGAAACCGTCCCCAATTATGACCGACGACCAGGCACGGGCGAAGCTGGAACAGGTTGCGGCTGACATTAAGAGTGGCAAGACCACCTTTGATAAAGCAGCCAAAGAACTGTCTCAGGATCCAGGCTCTGCCAACCAGGGCGGCGATCTGGGCTGGGGTACGCCAGACATGTACGATCCGGCATTCCGCGATGCTCTGATGAAGCTGAGCAAAGGGGAACTTAGCGCCCCGGTTCACTCCTCGTTCGGTTGGCACCTGATTCAGCTGCTGGATACCCGTAACGTTGACCGTACCGATGCCGCACAGAAAGACCGGGCTTATCGTATGCTGATGAACCGTAAGTTTGCTGAAGAAGCAGCGACCTGGATGCAGGAACAGCGTGCCACCGCGTACGTCAAAATTCTGAGCAACTAATGACGCAACCCCATCGTGTTGTTATCACTCCCGGCGAACCTGCCGGGATTGGTCCAGACCTGGTGGTTCAGCTGGCCCAGCTTGACTGGCCTGTTGAACTGGTAGTCTGTGCTGATAGAACGCTTTTGACAGACCGGGCAGCAATGCTCGGTTTGCCGTTAACGCTCCTGCCCTACGATGCCTCTCTGGTACCAAAGCCACAAAAAGCAGGCACTCTGACTCTCCTTCCTGTTGCACTTACAACCCCCGTTATCCCCGGTGTTCTCAACGTGCTGAACGGCCCCTATGTGGTGGAAACCCTGGCGCGTGCCTGTGATGGCAGCACCCAAGGTGAGTTCGCGGCATTGATAACCGGGCCGGTGCAAAAGAGCATTATTAATGATGCGGGCATCGCATTTACCGGGCATACCGAGTTTTTCGAAGCGCGTTCTCACACCGACAAAGTGGTGATGATGCTGGCGACAGAAGAATTGCGTGTCGCGCTGGCGACGACTCATCTGCCGTTAAAAGCGATCAGCGACGCTATCACCCCTGATCTTCTGCGTGAGGTTATTACCATCCTCGATAACGACCTGCGCACCAAATTTGGTCTTGTCGAACCGCATATCCTGGTCTGTGGGCTAAATCCGCACGCCGGAGAAGGCGGGCATATGGGGATGGAAGAGATTGACACCATTATTCCGGTACTGGAGGAAATGCGTGCTAAGGGCATGAATCTGAGCGGGCCACTGCCAGCGGATACGCTGTTCCAGCCTAAATATCTCGACCATGCAGATGCGGTGTTGGCAATGTACCACGATCAGGGCCTGCCCGTGCTAAAATACCAGGGCTTCGGCCGCGCTGTGAACATTACGCTCGGTCTACCTTTTATCCGTACCTCGGTTGACCATGGCACCGCGCTTGAACTTGCGGGCCAGGGGAAAGCGAACGTCGGCAGTTTTATTACGGCGCTTAATCTCGCCATCAAAATGATTGTTAACACTAAATGAATAATCGAGTCCATCAGGGCCACTTAGCCCGTAAACGCTTCGGGCAAAACTTCCTCAACGATCAGTTTGTGATCGACAGCATCGTTTCGGCTATCAACCCACAGAAAGGCCAGGCGATTGTTGAAATCGGCCCCGGTCTTGCCGCCCTGACCGAGCCGGTGGGCGAACGTCTGGACAAACTGACCGTCATCGAGCTTGACCGCGACCTGGCTGCACGTTTGCAAACGCACCCGTTCCTCGGACCAAAGCTGACCATTTTCCAGCAGGATGCGATGACCATGAACTTCGGCGAACTGTCGCAGGAAATGGGTCAGCCGCTACGCGTCTTCGGTAACCTGCCGTATAACATCTCTACCCCACTGATGTTCCACCTGTTTAGCTATACTGATGCCATTGCCGATATGCACTTTATGTTGCAGAAAGAAGTGGTCAATCGTCTGGTTGCAGGGCCAAACAGTAAAGCGTATGGTCGTTTAAGCGTCATGGCGCAGTACTACTGCCAGATTATCCCTGTGCTTGAAGTGCCGCCAACCGCCTTTACACCACCGCCAAAAGTGGATTCTGCCGTGGTTCGACTGGTGCCTTACACCACGCTGCCGCATCCGGTGAAAGAGGTTCGGGTGTTAAGCCGAATCACTACCGAAGCGTTCAACCAGCGTCGTAAGACAATCCGTAACAGCCTCGGCAATATCTTCTCAATCGACGTGTTAACCGAGCTTGGCGTTGACCCGGCGATGCGTGCAGAAAATATTTCTGTGGCCCAGTACTGCCGTCTGGCAAACTGGCTGTCAGAAAATGCGCCCCCGAAGGAGAGCTAAACCATGATCAATTCGCCCCGCGTCTGTATTCAGGTACAAAGCGTCTACATTGAGGCTCAGTCCTCACCGGAAGATGAACGCTATGTTTTTTCCTATACGGTCACCATTCGTAATCT
Source organism: Scandinavium lactucae (assembly GCF_033843265.1). Taxonomy (NCBI): domain Bacteria; kingdom Pseudomonadati; phylum Pseudomonadota; class Gammaproteobacteria; order Enterobacterales; family Enterobacteriaceae; genus Scandinavium; species Scandinavium lactucae. Next base: position 270,853 of record NZ_JAWXRD010000001.1, on the reverse strand, counting down.
GGGGCGAGGATCGGTGCAGCTTCTTGGGCGCTACTGGTTGATAACCAACGGCCACGGTCGTGAAACCGAGGTTCAGGGTGAAGGTGTGGTTGGCGTACAGCCGCATATTGCTCCGGGCAACGAATATCAGTACACCAGCGGTGCCGTGCTGGAAACCCCACTCGGCACCATGCAGGGTCACTATGAAATGATCGACGCTGACGGCAATCCATTCAGCATCGATATTCCCGTTTTCCGTCTGGCGGTGCCAGCCCTCATCCATTGATAAAATGAGCACATATCTTATTGGCGACGTTCACGGCTGCTACGATGAACTGATCGCGTTATTAGAGCAGGTGAATTTTCAGCCAGGGCAGGACACGCTGTGGCTGACCGGCGATCTTGTCGCGCGTGGTCCGGCGTCGCTTGAAGTGCTGCGTTACGTGAAGTCCCTCGGAGATAGCGTGCGGATGGTGCTGGGTAATCACGACCTGCATCTGCTGGCGGTGTTCGCCGGCATCAGTCGTAACAAGCCGAAGGACCGACTTACCCCACTACTTGAAGCGCCGGATGCAGATGAACTGCTGAACTGGCTGCGTCGTCAGCCGTTGTTGCAGCTTGATAAAGAGAAGAAGCTGGTGATGGCTCACGCGGGGATAACCCCTCAGTGGGATCTGGAAACCGCAGAACTCTGCGCCCGGGACGTCGAAGCGGTGCTGTGCAGCGATTCCTATCCGTTTTTCCTTGATGCGATGTACGGCGATTTGCCGAATCATTGGTCTCCGGAACTATCAGGCCTGGCGCGTTTGCGCTTTATCACCAATGCGTTTACCCGCATGCGCTACTGCTTCCCGAACGGTCAGCTCGACATGTACACCAAAGAGTCTCCGGAAAATGCACCTGCGCCGCTCAAGCCATGGTTTGCGATTCCTGGCCCGGTCACGGACGAATTCAGCGTTGTGTTTGGCCACTGGGCATCACTGGAAGGCAAAGGCACACCGGAGGGGATTTACGGGTTGGATACCGGCTGTTGTTGGGGTGGGGAGTTAACCTGCTTGCGCTGGGAAGATAAGCAATACTTTGTGCAGCAGTCTAATCGTAAACACCCTTTAGATGAGGGTGACGCGGCAATCGCCTCTTAGTACGCCCTTCCCTCATATTATTCATTTAATGACATGAGGGAAATGCGTTTTTTTATTGTTAGCATTGAACCCACTTACAGTACCGGCTCAATCCGAAGTTCTTCCTGAAAAATATCAGTCATTTTTTTCACTAGTGTTGCGAAAAATTGGTTGTTCAGCGCGGACTTATTGTAAATCAAATATACCGGCTGGGAAGGGATTGCGAAATCAACATCCAATGCTTTGACTTCAAAGGAGTTTTTCATTTTTTCGTAGAAGCGTTCAGGTACGATAGCCAGCATATCAGATGACTCAACCATTGAGATATTCGTCAGCAATGACGGGCTAATAAATCGACATACTCTATTTTCTCGCATCATTGAATTCACTTTAATCCTATTGGATAAAAGCACCGCACTCTCCGAATCAATATAAATAAACTTCTCTTCAGGTATCTGCTCAAGTCTCAGCGTGTCATCGATACGAGGATGCTGTCGACGACAAATGACCACCGGAGTTTCACTGGAAATCTGTTGGCTTACCCGGGAATGGCTAACATGCGAATGCATATCAAAAATGATATCTGCTTTACGGAAGATAAGAGACTCTTCGATTTCAGTAATCGAGTTATGGCTCATGGTGTGAACGATTTCACACTCTGGTGCTATCTCATCCAGCACCCTGCGCATTACGTTTAAGGTAAACATTGAAACGTAAGCCGCACAATGGACCACCAGCCGCGTGGGCACAGCATCAAATGAAATGTTCTGCAGCTTGGCAATGAGGTTGTCATAGGCATCTTCCAGACCTTCATGGATGCCTATAGCCACCGTAGTCGGTGCCAGCGCCTTACCGTCTCTGAGAAACAAAGCATCATTGAAATGAATGCGCAACCGACCGAGGGCCTGACTCACTGCTGAAGGGGTAATGCCCAGAGCATCAGCCGCTTTGGTCCCACTCCGATGAATGAACACGGCCTCAAACGTAGTGAGAAGATTAAGATCAAAGCTCTTCACCGTTTTAAAACGATCGGTGAGTCTGTTTTCTTTCATGCGCTCTAGCCTTCTGATTTCGGGTGAAATACGATGATTCGTATTCTCAACATCCATCATAGTCGAGATACTCATTTTTGTGCTCCTTGCGAGTGATTTTATTTATACAAATCATTGAGAAACATCTGAGTAGCGGGTTATAACAACAATCACAATTGAAGACGAATAAAGCCCATTCGAAATATATAACCCCACATGTTTGCTGTATTAACTAAACTCTAAATGAATATACATATCCAGGGCATAAAGAAGCGTCAAAATATAACACGCGTCATAATACATACAAACAATACAATAACATACAATAAAATTAATTAGTTGAACCGCTGGTATTTTGCCTTAACGCGATGAAATTTAAATCCTTTCTTTTTTATGAGAAATAAAAAAAACGTATAAAACCATCATTATTCATCAAGATACGCGCATTATTAATTTTACTGAATAGTACATTAAGTTAAGAGTGTGGCGATTTATCACCCGGATATGAATAATGCATCCCAACGATAAGGGGTGCCGGCTTATATGCTCTCTTTATCATCCCTCACTGACTCTTGTTACTGTTAAAAGAGTGTTTTGTTAAAATTTTTCAATAAAGGAATACCAATGAAAATGGATTCATTTTTCAAAATGAGCGTGCTGGCAGCCGGCTTGGTTGCAGCAATGGGCGCAAACGCTGGTGATACCGGTACTCTGAATGTGACTGGTACCATTATTGCAGCCTCTTGTACCGTTGACGCAAGCAGCACTGCAGAAGTACCAATGGGGAGCCTGTCAGCAGCTAGCTTTGCAGATGTAGGTGCAATTTCCGAGAAGAAAGATATCGTTCTTAATCTGACCAGCTGCCCAACGTCTCAGACTGGCGTAATGTTTAGTGCCAACGGTGCGGCTGATGCCACTAACAACCAACTTCTGGCACTGTCTGCAGATTCAGAAGCAACAGGCCTGGGTATTGCGATTTATAACAAAGGTGGCGCGCTGATCCCAATGCACGAAACTTCTGCAGCGGCTCCGATTAATGCGGAAACGGGTGTTGCAACCATTAATCTGGAAGCGGCGGCAATGTCTACCGCTCAATCAGTTACTGGTGGTTCATTCAACGCAACAACGACTTTTGTTCTGTCTTATAACTAATATTTCCCGATTTATTAACCTGTTTTCAAAACAACGTGTTAATAAATTTTGGTAAAAAGGATTAAACCGCTCATGAATATGAAAAAATTAAGTGCCGCAGTAGTTGTTATGTTGGGTCTGGGTGTTTCTGCTGCTCAGGCAGATGATGGTTCTCTGAACTTCACTGGTGATGTGAGCGCAAGCTCTTGCTCAGTTGCTGCAAACACCACCGCATTGGCTGTTAGCTTTGATGGTTATGCTGCAACCTCATTAGATGGTATGGCTCCAGGAACGACTTCAGCAGCGCTGCAGAAACCTTTCAGCATCACCCTGGCAGGCTGCCCAGAAGGTGTATCGGTTGCCAAAATTAAGCTTGATGGTAAAACTTCCGGCATTATTCCGAACGCATTCGTCGGTAACTCAACCGTACGCTATGTCGGTATCATTATTTCTGATGCTGAAACCAATACTATTATTACCCCAAAAGAATTTGGTGGTGACAAAACTATTGCTGCCGGCCAGAACACCCTGAACTACCTGGTTGGCTTAACCAAAACCTCTGCTGATGCGGCTGTTGCCGGTACTGTTGATGTACCAGTAACCTTCACCATGTCTTACGAGTAATTCCGTCTGTATTAAGTGTGTTTTTAATAAATGGCTGAGTTAACACTCGGCCGTTTCATATAACAACGTCGACCTTACAGTGGAATTACTCCTTTAACTCACAAGGTTAATTATGAAACTTTTAAAAAGATCCACCCTCTCTTTATTACTGATCGCCGTATCAGCACCTTCATTTGCAGGATTCTCCGTTGGGGCAACTCGCGTAATTTATAATGGCAATATGAAAGAGGCATCGCTTTCCGTTAAGAATACTGAAGACTCGAACATCTACCTTATTCGTTCCTGGGTAAGCTCTGACAAAGCGGGTGAGAAAGTTCCCTTTATCATTACCCCACCACTGTTCCGCATTGAGCCAGGCCAGGATAATGCTGTCCGTATTACCCAGACTTCATCATCCCTACCTCAGGATAAAGAATCCGTTTACTGGATTAACACGCTGGCAATTCCTCCAGCCACTAAAGAAAAAAACTCGCTGCAATTCTCTATTAACACCCGAATTAAACTGATTTATCGCCCGACAGCACTCAATAACAAAGATGCAATTGGCAAAGCGTATCAGCAACTCACCTTCTCGCGCTCAGGTAATGTAATCACCACGAGTAATCCAACGCCTTATTATGTCAGTATGACGAAAATAAAAATTAACGGCAAGGAATTAAAAGAGGGTTATATGGTCCCACCAAAATCCTCAATAAAAATTGAAAAAGCGCCTACAGGAAACAGCGTTAGCTGGCAGGCTATTAATGATTTCGGTGGATTGACAGAGAAAGCTCAAACATCAATGTAATTAAGTCAAGAAACCAAAACGAGATGTCTATTAATTATGGAAAATAACAATATTAAAAATATTCAGGAAAAAGACAGCGTTAGAGGAAAATGTAATAAAAAAGAGAGCTATGTGGTGAAGAGCGACCTTACAGCTTTTTCTTTTTTATTAAAACCCTTATCATTTTTCATATTGTTATCTTTACCCGGGTTTGCGTCTTCTGCTGAAACTTTTAACCCTGAAATGCTAAAAGCTATCGGCGATGGCGGTGACATTCAAGACGTCAACCTTGACTATTTTGCCGAAAAAGGCGGGCAGATGCCCGGTACTTATCAGGTTGATATCTACCTGAACAACCAGCAGGTCGATACACGCAACGTTGAGTTCGTCAGTCTGCCGGATGCGCCGGGTAAACTCTACGGCGTCATTACTCCGGCAGAGATGGCGGAATATGGCGTTAAGCTTGACACCTTTCCCGATCTGAAAGCCGCTCCGCAGGATGCGAAACTGTCTAAGCCGCTGAGTGCCTATGTTCCCCAGGCCACAGAAAACCTGGATTTAAACCGAAAGCGTTATGACATTACCGTGCCACAAGTCGGGGTTAATATACGCCCACGCAATTCGGTCGATCCGAAGCGTTGGGATAACGGCATTGCGGCCTTTATGGTTAACTACAGCTATTCCGGCTCAACGACAGAAAATGACAACAGTGGCAAGTCACAGAGTAACTTCGTCAACCTGCGGGTCGGCGCAAACCTTGCTGCATGGCGTTTACGTAATTACTCAACCTACAGTCAGCAACATACCGATGGTTCACACGGTGGAAGCGATATAAATTCCAGCAAATTTGAATCTATTAATACTTATTTACAACGAGACGTGCATTTCCTGCAAGGTGGTCAACTGACCATCGGGGAATATTCCACCCCAGCAGATGTCTTTGACAGCATGCAGTTCACCGGTATTCAACTCGCCTCCGATGACCAAATGTTACCGGACTCGATGAACCAGTTTGCACCGACGGTACGCGGTATTGCCAAGTCTAATGCACAAGTGAGCATTAAACAGAACGGATATGTCATTTATCAAACAAACGTATCTCCAGGACCGTTTGCGATTACGGATTTATATCCGTCGGGTAACGGCGGTGATATGGAAGTGACGGTAACGGAGTCTGATGGTTCTACCACCAAATTCACCGTTGCCAGCAGTTCAGTGCCTATTTTGCAGCGTGAAGGTCGCTTTAAATATAACCTGGCGATGGGTCAATACCGTACCGGGAACGACGATACGGAAACCCCTAAATTTGTTCAGTTATCGAATATTTATGGCCTGACCTCCCGAACCACCGTCTACGGTGGTGTTCAGTATGCCGAAAACTACCGTGCGGGTAGCGTGGGTATAGGCTTCGACCTGGGTTCCCTGGGTGCCGTATCATTTGACGCAACGCAAGCAACCAGCGAGTTCGACGGTCCGATGGGCACCCAAAAAGGTCAGTCCTATCGGGCGATGTATGCCAAGAACTTCGAGGCAACCGATACCAACTTGCAGATTGCCGGCTACCGCTACTCAACCAAAGGCTATTACGCCTTTAGCGATGTGCAGGATTATCAGCACGAGTCGGAAAGTGATTTTGACGACTACGATCGCTCGCACAACCAGCGTAGCAAAATGCAGCTGTCTATTAACCAGAATATTGGTGACTACGGTTCAGTTTATATCAGTGGCAGCCAGCAGGATTACTGGGGGGGCGATGGTAAAGAGAAGCTGTTGCAGCTGGGGTACAACACCAGCCTGTATGGCATCTCTTACGGCTTCAACTACAACTACTCGAAAAACCCGGGCATGACCGAGGCAGATCAGGTCTTTGCATTCAATATGTCCGTCCCACTCGACAAATTTATGGGGCCATCCGGTTCATGGGCGACCTACAACATGAACAGCAAGCGTCACGGTTCGACTATCCAGCAGGCTGGCGTCAGCGGAACATTGCTTGAAGACAATAATCTGAGTTATGCCGTGCAGCAAGGCTATGAGAATCAGGGTAACGGCGCATCCGGTAACGCCAGCCTGGACTATAAAGGCGGTTCCGGTGAAGCAAACCTCGGCTACAGCTATGACCAGGATACCCGCCAGTGGAGCTATGGCTTACAGGGCGGCGTATTAATCCATGAAAACGGCATCACATTGTCACAACCGATGGGCGATACCATCGCACTGGTGAAGGCACCGGGTGCTGACGACGTTCAGATAGAAAACAACAGCGGCGTACATACCGACTGGCGGGGATATGCCGTCGTGCCTTATGCCCAGCCGTACCGCAAAAATAGCGTGACGCTGAAAACCGAAAGTTTCGGCGATGATGTCGATATGGAAATGAGCAGTCAGACGGTCATTCCAACACGCGGGGCCGTCGTTCGTGCTGATTTTGATACCCGTGTCGGCCAACGTGCCCTGATACAAATGCTGTTTATGGGTAAACCGGTACCGTTTGGTGCCACGGTCAGTCTGTTAGATAACGAAAGTGCTGTCACCGGCATTGTCAGCGAAAACGGTGAAGTCTATTTAACCGGCCTGCCGGAAAGCGGCAACATCCAGGCGAAATGGGGCAACGGAAGCAATGAGCAGTGCAAAGGTGCCTACACGCTGACTGACAGCAATGCCAGTGACCCATCTGCGCTGATTAAACAAATTACGGCGCAATGCCATTAAGGCATGAGGAAGCTAAATGAAAAATTTCTCTACTATGTACAAAAAAATAGGTTCCGTCAGGAACTGTCTGTGGTCATTGCTGGCAGTCCTGTTTCTGACCTGCGGTATTAATAACGCCATGGCGCTCGGCACCTGTAGTTTTCCTGCCACAGCCGGGAAAATCACGATAAACAAGGAAATGACCGCAGCGGCTGAGCTTCCCGTGGGCGCGACTATTTCGAGCTACTCTAGTAGCCAGCAATATACCCTGGCTAATTATTGCACTGGCGATTATATGCAAAATAATTTTATAAACGGCATATTCCCCGCTATTGATGGTTTTACCAGGGAAAGTGGTGTAGCAGGAGTGGGTCTGCGCGTCACCGTAAATAACTCCTTGGTTTACCGATATAGCACTAGTCAAGTCATTAACGGAGATGGCTCCACGCCGATTTATGTTCAAATGGTAAGAGTCGATTTCATTAAAACGGGTGATATTACACCCGGTCCGGTAACCTCAGGTCAGTTATTGAACATTCGGATGGAGGACAGCTCGGGAGCACGGGATGCTTTCACTATCGATATCGGCAATGTGATAGTCAAGCAACCATCATGTTATATCACCGGTAACAGCGCCATTCCGGTGACGATGGGTACCGCCAAAAGGGAAGATTTTAAGGGGGTAAATTCTACCCTGACACCTGTGAATGTCCAGATCCCTTTGCAATGTTCTGCATATACTGCCGTCAATATTAGTTTTGACGCCACTTCAACACACGGAAATGGCATTATTGATTTAGCCAAAGGCAGCGTAGAAGGCGTAGGTATTCAGCTGAAGTTGAATGATAAAGTTGTTGAGTTTGATAAAAAAACCCTGGTAGCACAGACGACACAACAAGGAAGGTTTAATATTCCGCTGACGGCCGCGTATATACAAACCGAAGAGGTTATTACCACGGGCACCGCAAATGCGGTGGCCAATTTCACCGTAACCTACGAGTAAGTTATAATAACGTCTGACGGGTTCATTTTCTGGAGCCTGTCAGACATCTTTACCGTAAACCATCACCCCACGCCCTGCTGATTACACTATACTCTTACATCCCAGATTGAAACCCAGCCACAACCCCTTCAGATATACGTCTAACCACATCATTTCTCAGCGTGCTCTTTCTGCTAATCATATAGATATGAAGATCGGGTAACGGCAGTTCAGATTTTAATTGCTTCAGCATGTAACTCGACCCGTATTTATTAAACAGCCATGCGGGCATCGGGGATATTAGCTCAGATTGCTCAACCACCGCCACGGTAGCAAAAACGGATGCGCTACTGAATATAATATTTCGTTGGCCATACTTGTCTTTAATTTCTTCCTGCCCTTGCTTGACTGACATCCCCTGGGAATTAAAGTTGACAAATTTTTCGTTCCTCATCATCTCTGGGGTCAGAGTATCCTTGATGCGTGGATGATTTTTACTGCATACCCAAATAATAGGTTCAAGTGACACAGGGGTGTTGACAATATCGGTACGGAAGATCGGGTTAATATCAAAAATAAGATCTACCTGACGCAATGAGAGCTGATCGTCAAGATTCACTTCATCCAGTTCCAGCGTCTGATGAATAATATTACATTCAATATTTTCTTGGGTGACATAGTTCATGATAACCGGCAAAACCCGGACCCCACAGTATGGCGAACAAAACACATTCACGCTATTACGGACATTATTACTGACCAGCTCCTGTAAATTATTGAGTAAGCCAAGATAATTTTCGTTAATTGCAGAATGAATATTCACCGCGGTCGCTGTTTTTATTAATCGGGTTCCGCTGCGAACAAAAAGGGGATCGGAAAACATTTCGCGTAATTTATTCAGGGACTGGCTGATAGCAGAACTGCTGCGTCCCAGACGCAACGAGGCTTCACGTACACTTTCATATACGTAGACCAGTTCAAAAACCTCTAACAGGTTTAAATCGAAACCATGGATCAATTGATTTTCGATGTTTTTTTTATTATCGCTCATTTCTTGCTCCCTAAGTACATTCGAGTGATATGACTGGATTACTTATCCACTGTAGTCCAGGGTATGACCAATTGTTAGTGTTTACACGACGTCATACCTTTTCTGGCATGATTATTGTCAAAAAAACAGAATACTCGCTAATAACGTACGAAAATCTACTTCTGTAAGACTTCCATACGTTATGCATTGGGGTGATGAAATTTAACGACGTTCCAGAATCTCGAAACAGTAGCTGTGCGAGTTCTGCTCGTCAGCATCATGAAACTCACTGAACGTGGATTCCCAGTGGTCCGGATCGTAGTCCGGGAAATGGGTATCCCCTTCCACTTCCGCATCTATGTGTGTCAGATACAGGCGCTGCGCTTTCGGCAAGAATTGCTCGTAGACGCGTCCCCCGCCGATCACCATGATTTCTTCCGCATCACCACAGGCGGCAATCGCTTCATCGACCGATTTTACCCACTCAACACGAGAATCGGTGCCTGGCTGGCTACTGATGACAATGTTTTTACGCCCCGGCAGCGGACGACCAATGGATTCCCAGGTCAGACGCCCCATCACTACCGGCTTGTTTAAGGTTGTACGTTTAAACCAGGCGAGATCGGCTGGCAGGTTCCAGGGCATGGCGTTTTCCATGCCGATAACGCGATCCACCGCTAACGCCGCAATCAGACTGATCATTGATAATATCCCGGATGCAAAAATTGCCGCCACTATACGGAAAGCTTAATCTTTCGTCGACATGGGCAAGAGTAAAGAAGGCGAAATTTTTTCGCCTTCTGGCTAAGTACCCGTTATGCCGAGGGTTTCGTTTCAGGTTCGTCAGCCGGATCCCCGGTGTGTTTTCCTTCTTCGGTGCCCTGCCAGCCATGACGCTGAATAAGAGACATATTGCTTCGGTCTTCGTTGATAATATCGGTCAACATGGCGCTGGTCCGTTTAAAGACCGCCGCAAAGGATGCCTCATCCTCATCCGCCATATCCACCATCTCCTCAACCATCCGGACATTGAATCGGCGGAACATGTCCGCACGTTCTCGCGCTTCATACGCCCCAAGCCCCAATGATTCGAGCGCCATGCGGCCAGACTTTAACGCCCCTTCGAAGGTTTCACGCTCCGGCGCATCAATTCCCGCCTGGCGCAGTTGAATGTAGTGATCGATATCGCGGGCGCGAGCGATAATCTTCAGGTGCGGGAAATGCTCCTTCGCCAGTTCCGTTAGCGCCAGGTTCGCTTTTGGATCGTCAATCGAATTGATCAACACTTCCGCTCGGGCCGCCCCGGCTGACTCCAGCATATCGACCCGCGTCGCATCACCGTAAAAGACCTTCATATCGAATTTACGCAGCGTATCGACGTGGTCCGGATCGTGATCGAGGATAACCATTTTAACGCCGCTCGAGAGCAGCAAGCGCCCGGCAATCTGACCGAAACGGCCAAATCCGGCGATGATCACCCGCGGCTGCTCTTCGTCTATTTCATCAGCTTCACGTTCCTGACCGCTGCCCGCTTTCTCTAGCCGTGACAGCAAGACCAGCAGAATCGGCGTGGCCGCCATCGACAGCGCTACCGCCAGGGTTAACGCCTTCGCCCATTCCGGGTCGAGCACGTTGGCCATTCGCGCAGTGCCAAAGACCACAAACGCAAACTCACTGCCCTGCCCTAACAGGGCGGCAAACCAACGCCGCTGCGCTTTCGGCACCCCAAGCGGACGCGCAATCAGCCACAACGTCACGGCTTTGATAATCAGGAAGCCCGCCAGCAGGATAAGAATGCGTAACGGATGGGTGACCAGGGTGCCAAAGTCGATAGACATGCCGACCCCGATAAAGAACAGTCCCAGCAGCAGGCCTTTGAACGGCTCGATATCGCTTTCCAGCGCATGACGATACTCAGAGCTTGCCAACAATACCCCGGCCAGAAACGCCCCCATCGCCATCGATAGGCCGACCTCTTCCAGCATCAGCCCGAAGCCGAAGACTAAAAATAGGGCCACGGCGCTGAACACTTCTCGCAGGCCGGAGCGAGCCACGAAACGCAGCACCGGACGCGTGACGTACCGCCCAAGCAGAATAACCAGCGCCAGCGCGCCCGCGACTTTAAGTGCGGAAAGTCCAAACGCTGCCAGCGTGGTTGAGGCTCCGCTCGCCGCGAGCAGCGGGATCATTGCCACCAGCGGAATAGCGGCAATATCCTGGAACAGCAGCACCGCAAAGGCGCTGCGCCCGAGCTGCGACACCGTCAGGTTGCGTTCATTCATCGCCTGCATGGCGATAGCGGTAGAGGATAGCGCCAGCGTCAGGCCAATCAGCACCGCGACCTGCCATTGCAAACCCAGCAGCATGCAGAAGCCGCCGATCAATGCCCCACAGGCCACCATTTGCAGCGCACCGCCGCCAAACACCGAGGCACGCAGTTTCCATAACCGCTGTGGATCGAGTTCAAGCCCGATGACAAACAGCATCAGCACCACGCCGATTTCAGCAAAGTGCAGAATCGTCTCGGCATCGGTCACCAGCCGTAACCCCCACGGCCCGATAATGCAGCCCGCTATCAGATAGCCGAGCACCGACCCAAGCCCGAGGCGCACCGCAATCGGCACAATCAGCGCCGCTGACCCGAGGTAAATCAGCGCCTGAATGAGGGTATGACTATCCATGATGCACCTCCTGCCATTCCAGCAGACGTTGTTTGTAATGCCGCGCCTGCGCGGCAAGGGTTTCATCGTCACAAACAAAAGTGCAATGCATGGCGAAAGGCGGCAACCATTTCAGACCGCAATACAGGGCGGTGGCCTGGAGCGGTTGGGCCAGCACCTCAAAGCCGGGGAAATTGCCAATGGCAAAGTGATCGTCCCCACCGCCGGTAGTCACCGCCCACATGAGGCTTTTGCCGTGCAGGGCGCGACCGCCGTGCCCGTAGGCCCAGCCATGAGACAGGACTTTATCGATCCACAATTTGAGAAGCGGCGGCACGCTGTACCACTGCATAGGATGTTGCCAGATAATCAGGTCGGCGCGGGAAAGCGCCTCCTGCTCCGCAGCGATGTCGATATTGAAATCGGGATAGAGGTGATAAAGCGAACGGATTTCTACGCCGTCGATTTCCCTTGCCTGCTCAAGCATCCGCTTATTCGCATGCGAACGCTGCGGATAAGGATGCGCATAAATAATCAAAATCATTAGGATCTCTTAACAGAGGAAACATCTTTTCAAGCATATCCCATTGTCGAAAAAACAAATAATGACTTCCGTAATCATCGGCCATACTTATCTTTATTAGCGCATTCCATAATGATGCTGACGGCAAATTGGACACTGCAACGTATCTTCATCCCATGATGAAAACCCGCGCTGACACGACTGGCATCGAGCCTGTTGCAACGGATACGATATTTCCCCTGCCTTTACCACCGCGCACACCACGTTGATAGCATCCGTCGGGCAGACGGCATGACAGGCTTCGCATCCATTACATACCTGGGAGTGGATGTGAAAAGCGTCCTCTTTCTGAATTAGGGCCTGCTGTCGACACACCCGGCTACACGCCCCGCATAAAATACAGCGAGCAGGATCCAGACGCGGGGTAAAGGTTGTGAATCCCGGGAACGCCGCCGCCAGCGGAGCCGGTTGAACCGTCGCGGTGGTTTTCGGATCGCTGCGAACGGAAAGAAGACGACGACGAGACGTGTTGATGACCGCTTCACTGGAAGGGAAAATCTGCCAGCGTGGCTCATCTAACTTCTGCAACGTCAGGTTCAAGGCGGCAATAGCCATTCCCCAGCGAGGATGTTCATCCAACGCCATTTCGACCCCGCGAATATGATACTGGGCGTGCCATAGCAGCAGTTCGTTAAGAGTCGGAGGCGTCACACTTAAGGGCGAGATCAGGCGATGGTCGCGAAAATAGCGCTGAGGGGGAAGCAGATTCTCGAGAGCCCCGGTTGGGCAGACGTATAAACAATTCCCACAGCCAAGGCATTTATCCGCGGCGAGTGACACCCTCTGTGGCGTTATCGCCAGCGCCTCAACAGGACATGCCCGCACACACGCCCGGCATGACGCACGCCGAAACTGATGATGCACACATGACTCTCCCACCGCAGACGGTGGGGAGTCAGGCAAAGAAAAACGCAGCATTAATGGATACTGAAGAACACAAAGCGCAGCAGCACTTCAGCCACCAACAGCACTACGCCACCGATAAAGAGCCATCCTCGCTGCGCACGGACAGCCCCGCAGACAAAGATAACAGCACCTATAACGGAGAGGATCCAGCCAGCCAGACGGCAGTCAGCTAATGCCCGGAATGCCGTCAAAGGCTGGTGTGGGAAAGTTAGCGCATCACTGAGTCCGACATCCGCCAGCCATGTCATATAAGGAATTTGTGTCAGCAGCCGAGCCAGCACCGCTGCCACAATCGCTCCTGCGGCCCAACGTAACAGGCCGCTCTTGTGCGCCCCGCTAACCACGCTGAACATCACGCCCCCGACAATCGCCACCGAGCCATAGAACATGACGAGCGTATTGAAGTGCGTCCAGGTCACCACCGAGGTGCGCATATAGATTTCGCTCATGCAAAACACATCAATCAGGCCCAGCAACACCGCAATCGGTAAGAGCCCTTTCACCACCTTCAGCTTGCACAGCAGTGCCAAAAAGCTCACGCCAAGACAGGCCAGAAACAGGCTAGCGAAAAGGATTTCACGGCTCAGCCATGAGCTACTGAGGTGGCGCAGGGCATTAAAGGCATTCAACGGATAGCCCAGGTGAAACACCGAGGCCAGCAACCCGACACCTGCCAATACGCAGGCGCTAAACAGCGGCAGCCGCATTCGCCGCGCCGTGCTGGGGGCAAACTTATCACCACCACACGCCAGGGAGAGAAACAGAGTCAGTCCCACTGCGCCTTGCAGCAAAAGAGTAAAAATTAACAGCGGCCACTCATGCATTACGCTTCTCCTTTTTCTCAGCGCCCTGATGCGCTTTTATCACCAGGTTGGGATGCGTCAGTGCCGAATCTGGCAATCCATTCACATCGCAGAGCACGCCAAACTTTTTCCGCAGTTCATCAATAGGGCCAAACTGAATCGCGCCAAGCGGACAGGTGGCTACGCAAACGGGTTGTTCCCCCTGCGCCTGAAGGTCGATACAAAAATCACACTTGGACATTTGACCGGTCTGTTCATTCATCTGAGGCGCGCCGTAAGGACAAGACCATGCGCAATATCCGCAGCCCACACACTTGTCGGTGTTGACTCTCACTATTCCATCGCCAGCCCTTTTGTGCATCGCCGTGGTAGGACAGTTTTTGGTACAGACCGGGTCAGCGCAGTGGTTACATGAAATGGAAAGGGTGTAAGCAAACACCGTGTTTTGCACCCCGCCCTGGCCCGTAGGCATAAAACCGCCGCCTTTCACTTCATACACCCGACGAAAGCGCCGCCCGACCTCCAGATTATTTTTATCTTTGCACGCCACCTGACAGGCTTTGCAACCTGAGCAACGTGATGAATCGATAAAAAAGCCCAACTGCTTGTCGCTGACCGGTGCATATTCCTTAAACTGACTCATGCTTCGCTACCTCCACCAGCATGGTTTGATGTGAATTCCCTTTCGCCAGGGCGGTAATACGCGACGAGCTTAAGACGTTGGCGCAACCGCCATGATCGACCCCCTGACTATCCGGTTGCCACCAGGCCCCTGCCTGCATCGCCACCACGCCGGGAATAATGCGCTGAGTCACTTCCGCCTCAACCAGACTGACTCCCCTCTCGTTATGAATCCGCAGCTCATCGCCCTGCTGTATCGCGCGCGGCTCGGCATCAAGGGGGTTAATCCACAGTTTTTGCGCTTGTACCTCTTGCAGCCAGGGGTTGGCGTACTGCGTTGAGTTCGCCCGGTTTTTGCCTTTCCAGGTTATCAACTGTAAAGGGAAGCGCGTGGTCAACGGATCTTCTGGCCCCTCATGGGCCGGAACATAATGGGATAACGCCGGGATCTCCGGATGATGCATGTCATAGAGCCGCTGAGAAAAGATCTCAATTTTTCCTGACGGGGTAGGAAACGGGTGATTCTGCGGATCGCGAATATTCTCTTCAAACGCAACCCACGGCGCGCTTTTGAAAAGATGCCGACGGGTGATTTGCAGCTCTTCAAAGGTGGGCAACTTTTCATCCGGCATCGCCAGGCATGTCTGTTGCCAAATGTGTTCAACCCACTGTTTCTCATCGCGTCCCTGACTAAACTCTGCTTCTACGCCGAGTTTTCTGGCGACATCGCGCTGCCAGTCATAATCACTTCGGCGTTCAAACTCGGGCTCGATCAACTTTTCAGACAGCACCAGATAATTCGCGGTCCCCCAGGTTTCACCAATATTCCAGCGCTCCATAAAACTGGTTTCGGGTAACAGCAGATCGGCATATTTCGCGCTGGGGGTCATATACAAATCGCTGACGACGATAAACTCAATCTTCGATTCGTCTTCGAGAACCTTGACTGCTTGATTAACATCGGGATTTTGATTGGCCAGGTAGTTGCCCGCCAGTGAGAACAAAATTCGAATATTGCTTTTGAGTTTTTCGCCCCCCTTCAGGCCATCCTCCGGCGTCACTTTGCTGGCATCCTCTGCCGCCTGGACCCAGTTCATGATGGAGATATTTTCTTTCACCGGATTATCAAGCGTTTCGACGCCGGTAGTGAATTTACGATTGCCGCAACCACCGTAGCCCGCAGCCCAGCCGCCCTTCACGCCAACATTCCCGGTGATCGTTGCCAATAGCGTGGATCCGCGTGCGGTACGCTCTCCACAGTTATGTCGCTGTGGTCCCCAGCCCTGAATCAACGCGGCAGGTTTGGTTGTTGCATAGTCGCGCGCAAGCTGGCGAATGGTCTGGGCCGGAACATGGGTGATGCTCTCGGCCCATTCCGGCGTTTTCACCACGCCATCCTTTTGCCCCATCAGATACGCCACCAGCGATTCGTTCGCCGGAACGCCCTCCGGCATCGACGCTTCATCGAAGCCCAGGGTGTAACGGGAGATGAAGGCTTTATCATGCAGCCCTTCGCTGATAATGACGTACATCATCGCGTCCATCATCGCGTTATCAGTGGTCGGCAGTAAGGGGATCCATTCATCGGCCAGTGAAGAGGTGGTGTCGGAATAGCGCGGATCGACGACCACAAAACGTGTTCCGTTTTGCTTCATCTGCTGAAAATAATGGTTGGTATGGCCGAAAATGGTTTCGGTCGGATTATGCCCCCAAAGAATAACCAAAGGCGTGTCTTTCAGGGTATCCAGCGAGTTACCGCTGGCTGCCACACCGTAGGTATAAGGCGTGGCGGCGACGGTGTTGCCGAGACTCACAGAATGATAATAAGAGAGGTAGCCGCCGGTCAGGTTTAGCAGGCGCTTCATCATACCGTCGCCGGAAAACGCCCCGCCACTGGTGGCGGTATTGTTATGCATAAACCGCGATTCTGGGCCGTATTTGGTTGTGATACGCCGAAGATTATCAGCAATCAGCGTGGTGGCCTCATCCCATGAGATTCGTACAAACTTGCCTTCCCCACGCTTACCCACGCGCTTCATCGGGTACTTAAGGCGGTCAGGATGGTATACGAATTTCCGATACCCACGCCCCCGTACGCAGGCGCGCATAATCGGCATTTCGGGATCGAGTTCGTTATCCGGGCGGGTAGAAATTCGGGTGACAACGCCATCGGTCACATGGGCACGAATATCGCATTTGCCCCCACAGTCAAAGGTGCTGCAGGTTGCAACCACCTTCTCCCCTTCGCCCGTCGGCAGCGACGACGTCTTCTCACCGTCTGGGGCAGCTCGCAGTTTAAGAGAAACAAAAGGTAGGGTCAGGAGTAAGGAACCTGACTTTAAAACATCTCGCCGTGAAAGAGATAAACGATGTTCATCTTCAGATTTATTGTGTTCTTCCATAATCACTCTCCAGTATTTGGAGAGTGATTTTCATCTACTCACAAAGAGTAACCATTGATAAGGGTCAACATCCTGCGAGCAAGAAACAACAATAGGAAAAATCGAACAGAGCGAATCAATAAAGGGGATTAATTATCCAGTTCGCCCATCGACTGAACCTGATCGCGGTTGATTTGTTCGGTCTTGCCGGTTTCCGCATTTTTATAGGACACCAGACCGGTATCACTATCTACCTCTGGTTTGCCGTCGGTGACGATGGTTTTACCATCGGTGGTTTTCAGCGCCTGGTTTGAGGAACAACCCGCTACGGTAAACAGGGTTGCTGCGGCGAAAATAGAGGTGATCAGTAGATTGTGACGCATGGTGTTCTCCCGTGCTCTTCAGTTTAAGAATCATTATCTGTCTAACGATTTTAGGCTAACTGATTGAGCGCAGTTGGAAAACCAGAACACTCTGAGAGGGGAAAATGAGGCTATCGGCTGACGCCCGGCCTACTGTGTGAGGCGTGCATGCCCGGCAAGCGCGAGTGCAGCCGGGCATGCAGAGTAACGCTTACTTAGCGATCTGCGCGTGCATTTCCTGCACCGAAATCACCTTCTCGGTAGCATCCGCGTTCAGCGCCATGGCTGTCGCAAACCCGCCGTTCAGGGTGGTGTCGTAATGCACTTTGTACTGCAGCGCGCTGCGGCGAATCAGCTTGGAGTCTTCAATCGCCTGACGCCCTTCGGTGGTGTTGATGATGTAGGTGTATTCGCCATTCTTGATACGGTCCTGAATATGCGGTCGACCTTCATGCACTTTATTCACCAGGCGCGGGTTGATGCCCGCTTCGCCCAGCACCACCGCGGTGCCGTGCGTCGCATCCAGCTCGAAGCCCTGTTTCAGCAGTTTTGCCGCCAGGTCTACAACGCGCTCTTTGTCACCTTCACGCACGGAGAGCAGCGCCCGGCCCTGCTTCTTCATGGTGGAGTTGCTGCCGAGTTGCGCTTTGGCGAATGCTTCCGCAAAGGTACGCCCCACGCCCATCACTTCCCCGGTAGAGCGCATTTCTGGCCCTAACAGCGGATCAACGCCCGGGAATTTGTTGAACGGCAGCACCACTTCTTTCACCGAGTAGTACGGCGGGATGATTTCTTCCAGGTGGCCCTGCTGCGCCAGAGTCTGGCCGACCATCACGCGTGCCGCCACTTTCGCCAGCGGCAGGCCGGTGGCTTTAGAGACGAATGGCACGGTACGCGCGGCGCGTGGATTGACTTCAATCAGGTACACTTCGTTGTCTTTCACCGCAAACTGCACGTTCATCAGACCGCGCACCTGCAGCTCGAAGGCCAGCTTCTGCACCTGTTGGCGCATCACGTCCTGGATTTCCTGGCTCAGGGTGTAGGCTGGCAGAGAACACGCGGAGTCACCGGAGTGAACGCCTGCCTGCTCAATGTGTTCCATGATGCCGCCAATCAGCACATTTTCGCCGTCGCAGATGGCGTCCACGTCCACTTCAACCGCATCGTCGAGGAAACGGTCCAGCAGCACTGGCGCATCGTTAGAGACGCTGACCGCGGTCTGGAAGTAGCGACGCAGGTCGGCTTCGTCATACACGATTTCCATCGCGCGGCCGCCGAGCACGTAGGAAGGGCGTACCACCAGCGGGTAGCCAATCTCTTTCGCTTTCTCTACCGCCATTTCAATCGCGGTCACGGTGGCGTTGGCTGGCTGTTTCAGCTTCAGACGGTCAACCGCCTGCTGGAAACGTTCGCGGTCTTCTGCACGGTCGATAGCATCCGGGCTGGTGCCGATAATCGGCACGCCTGCGGCTTCCAGCGCACGCGCCAGCTTCAGCGGAGTCTGACCGCCGTACTGCACGATAACGCCCTTCGGCTTCTCGATGCGCACGATTTCCAGCACGTCTTCAAAGGTCACCGGCTCGAAGTACAGGCGGTCAGAGGTGTCGTAGTCGGTCGAAACGGTTTCCGGGTTACAGTTGACCATGATGGTCTCGTACCCGTCTTCACGCAGCGCCAGCGAGGCGTGAACGCAGCAGTAGTCGAATTCGATACCCTGGCCGATACGGTTCGGGCCGCCGCCGAGAACCATGATTTTATCGCGATCCACCGACGGGTTGGCTTCACACTCGTCTTCATAAGTGGAATACATGTAAGCGGTATCGGTGGAGAACTCCGCCGCGCAGGTGTCCACCCGCTTGTAGACCGGATGCAGGTTGTACTGTTCGCGTAGCTTGCGGATTTCGGACTCGCGCACGCCAGCCAGTTTTGCCAGACGCGCATCGGCGAAGCCTTTACGTTTCAGAGTCCGCAGGAAGTCCGCATTCAAACCCGTGATCCCGACCTCAGCCACTTGCTCTTCGAGACGAACCAGCTCTTCAATCTGCACCAGGAACCAGCGATCGATATTGGTCAGGTTGAACACGCCGTCGACGGACAGACCTGCGCGGAAAGCATCGGCGATGTACCAGATACGCTCTGCGCCTGCGTCTTTCAGTTCACGGCGAATTTTGGTCAGCGCTTCCGGATCGTCGAGGCTCACTTTCGGGTCGAAGCCGGTGGCCCCCACTTCCAGGCCGCGCAGCGCTTTCTGCATCGATTCCTGCTGCGTGCGACCAATCGCCATCACTTCACCCACAGATTTCATCTGGGTGGTCAGGCGGTCATTCGCGCCAACAAACTTCTCGAAGTTGAAGCGAGGGATTTTGGTGACGACGTAGTCGATAGAGGGCTCAAATGAGGCCGGAGTGCGTCCGCCCGTGATATCGTTCATCAGTTCATCGAGGGTGTAACCCACCGCCAGTTTCGCCGCCACTTTGGCAATCGGGAAACCGGTAGCTTTCGACGCCAGCGCCGAAGAACGCGACACGCGTGGGTTCATTTCGATAACAATCAGGCGACCGTTTTTCGGGTTAACGGAGAACTGGACGTTAGAGCCGCCGGTTTCCACGCCGATTTCACGCAGCACCGCCATCGAGGCGTTACGCATGATTTGGTATTCTTTGTCGGTCAGGGTCTGCGCTGGAGCAACGGTGATGGAGTCACCGGTATGGATGCCCATCGCATCGAAGTTTTCGATAGAGCAAACGATGATGCAGTTGTCGTTTTTATCACGCACCACTTCCATCTCGTACTCTTTCCAGCCGATCAGCGACTCATCAATCAGCAGCTCTTTCGTGGGGGAAAGATCCAGACCCCGTTCGCAAATCTCTTCGAACTCTTCACGGTTGTAAGCGATCCCGCCGCCAGTGCCGCCCATGGTGAAGGACGGACGAATGATGCACGGATAACCAACGTCCGCGGCAACCGCCAGGGCTTCTTCCATATTGTGCGCGATACCGGAACGCGCGGTATCGAGGCCAATTTTCTTCATCGCCACGTCGAAACGGCGACGGTCTTCGGCTTTATCGATGGCGTCAGCAGTGGCACCAATCATGGTCACACCGAACTCAGCCAGCACGCCCTGACGTTCCAGCTCCAGCGCACAGTTCAGCGCCGTCTGGCCGCCCATGGTCGGCAGCACCGCATCCGGACGCTCTTTTTCAATGATCTTGCGTACCACTTCCCAGTGAATCGGCTCAATGTAGGTCGCATCAGCCATTTCCGGGTCGGTCATGATGGTTGCCGGGTTGGAGTTCACCAGAATGACACGGTAGCCCTCTTCGCGTAGCGCCTTACACGCCTGGGCACCGGAGTAGTCGAACTCGCAGGCCTGACCGATAACAATCGGACCAGCGCCAAGGATCAGGATGCTTTTTATGTCTGTACGTTTTGGCATGGTTTTCTTAGCTCCTGATACTTACTTGCTATTAAGAGTGGCGGTAGAACGGTAGTGCTCGATAAGTTCGATGAAGTGATCGAACAGCGGCGCGGCATCGTGCGGGCCTGGGCTCGCTTCCGGGTGTCCCTGGAAACTGAACGCCGGTTTGTCAGTGCGATGAATGCCCTGTAGGGTGCCGTCGAACAGCGACTTGTGGGTCACGCGCAGGTTGGCAGGCATTGAGGTTTCATCAACCGCAAAACCGTGGTTCTGCGCGGTGATCATCACCGTATTGTTGTCGATATCTTTCACCGGATGGTTGCCGCCGTGGTGGCCGAACTTCATCTTGGTGGTTTTCGCGCCGCTCGCCAGCGCCAGTAACTGATGGCCGAGACAAATGCCGAACACCGGGATCTCGGTTTCGAGGAATTTCTCAATCGCGGTAATCGCATAGTCACACGGGGCCGGGTCGCCAGGACCGTTTGAAAGGAAAATCCCGTCCGGATTCATTTTCAACACGTCTTCGGCAGAGGTTTGCGCCGGAACCACCGTCAGGCGGCAGCCGCGATCCACCAGCATGCGCAGGATGTTGCGCTTCGCGCCGTAGTCGTACGCCACCACGTGGAACGGCAGCTCTTCTTCTTTCTTCGCTTCTGGCAGCTCACCTGCCAGCGTCCAGCTGCCCTGGGTCCAGCTGTAGCGCTCTGCGGTGGTCACTTCTTTCGCTAAATCCATGCCGTTCAGGCCCGGGAAGGCTTTGGCTTTTTCCAGCGCCAGCGCCGCATCCAGGTTATCACCGGCGATGATACAGCCGTTCTGAGCACCTTTCTCACGCAGCAGGCGGGTCAGCTTGCGGGTATCAATATCGGCAATCGCCACGATGTTGTGACGTTTCAGGTAAGAAGAGAGGTCTTCGGTGTTGCGGTAGTTGCTGGCAATCAGTGGCAGGTCGCGAATGATGAGGCCTTGGGCGTGTACCTGGGAAGATTCTTCGTCAGCGGCATTGGTGCCGACATTACCGATATGGGGATAAGTGAGAGTGACGATTTGGCGAGAATAGGAAGGATCAGTGAGGATTTCTTGATAACCGGTCATTGAAGTATTGAAAACGACTTCCCCAACCGCCGTGCCCGTTGCCCCTATGGCCCGACCGTGAAACTGGGTTCCGTCTTCCAGAACCAAAAGCGCTGACTTAATCAAAACATCCTCCAGAGAATATTCACTCAGTTTATCTGCATATTAATTCACTCAATATGACGAATCAATGCAAATCTGCTGCCCGCGAAATTCGTGCAAACGGCGGCATTCTGGATATTTACGCAGAGAAAGTCAACGTAAAGGCGGTATTTTTTATATCATTTTACGCCACTGGTGGATATGGAGCTGTAAAACAGGCAAAAAGATCAGCAAACAAGGTTTCTGGAAACGCTTGCGCAGCAGGATAAATGTGAAACCCCCCGCCGGGAAGTGAAAAAGTGGACCAGATGGTCAAAATTTACAATTCCTCAACAGGAATCGAGCAGAAGATAGGTGTTTTTAAAGCTCACACTCATCAAACACATAAAACAGGGGTAAAATTAAAGGGCAATAAATTATTGCCCTCTGCAATCAACACATTACGATTGCCACAACCACATCACGATGGGGGTAAAATCGTTACAAACTGTTGAGATCAAGCACGTCACGCATATCAAAAAGACCGTTACGCTTCTCTTTAAGCCATAAAGCGGAGCGCACTGCGCCATTGGCGAAGGTCATACGGCTGGAGGCTTTATGCGTAATTTCGACACGTTCGCCGATATCGGCGAACATCGCCGTATGTTCCCCGACGATGTCGCCAGCACGTACGGTGGCAAAACCGATGGTGCCTGGTACGCGCTCGCCGGTGTAGCCTTCCCGGCTGTACACCGCGCACGCTTTCAAATCTTTGTCCATGGCATGAGCAATCGCTTCACCCATCGCCAGCGCGGTGCCGGAGGGGGCATCCACTTTATGCCGATGATGCGCTTCGATGATTTCGATGTCGGTGTAATCGCCCATCACTTTCGCCGCCTTTTCCAGCAGCTTTAGCATCACGTTCACCCCGACGCTAAAGTTAGCCGCGAAGACAATCGCGATGCTGTCAGCTGCGTCACGAATGGCCTGCTTGCCCGCGTCGTCAAAACCGGTGGTGCCGATAACCATGCCTTTGCCGTGCTCACGGCAAAAAGCCAGGTGCGTCAGCGTGCCTTCCGGGCGAGTGAAATCGATAAAGACATCGAAATCATCTTTCACCGCATCGAGGCAGCTCTGAACTTTCACGCCCGTCGCGCCAATGCCCGCCAGTTCCCCGGCATCTGCGCCGAGTAAGGAAGAGCCTTCGCGCTCAAGCGCGGCACCGAGCTTCACGCCCGCCAGCTGTGTTGCCGCCTGAATCAGTTGCCGTCCCATACGGCCGCCCGCGCCCGCAATCGCGACGCGGATGTCTCCATCATGCATATCTATTCTCTTCGTTAATACAATGTAAATCGTTTTCAGAGTAACCAGCGCCAGTAAAGGCTGCCACTAAAAACGGCCATAATTAGAATTTAACGTGAAACTTCCGCAAATATCAGTAAAAGGCATGATTAGCAAAACCACAGGATTCCCTGACCACCAGCGCAGGGGGAAGAATTATCCGTTTTGGCGGTTCACTGTTGCCCTGAATTCGGCTGAATAACAGCTCTCCGGCCTTACGCCCTATCTCTTTCGCGGCAACCGAAACCGTGGTCAGAGCAGGCTGGACCAGTGCCGCTTCGGTGATATCGTCAAAGCCGACCAGCGCGAAATCACGCCCCGGCTCTCGGCCTGCCTTGCGCAGCGTCTGCATTACCCCCAGGGCCACAATATCCTGATAGCAGACGGCGGCGGTGATCTGCGGATAGTGTTTAAACAGTGCTTCCGCTACCCGCGCCCCGTCGCTTTGGCTGGCCTGCGAGGCGACAATCCATTCCGGCTTGGGTGCAACACCATGTTCCAGCAGCTTGCTGGTAAACCCGCCGATACGCTGGGCGCGGGTCCCCGAATTGAGGCTGCCGCCAATAAAGGCAATGTTCCGATGACCCAGCTTCAGTAAATGCGCTGTCGCCATCTGCGAGCCGAGAAAGTTGTCGGTGCCGACAAAATCAAAATCCGGGTCGTCCAGCGGGCGCACCACCATAATGGCCGGGATATTGCGCCGCTTCAAACCGTCGAAAAAGGCCTGCGGCGTGCCCCTGGCCGCGCACAGCACCATACCGCAGGCACTGTTGCGCATCAGCGAATCAACAAACTTCTGCTGTCGCTCTTCCGACTCTTCGCTGTTTGCCAGAAACAACAGCATCTCGTGACGCTCCATTTCATGGCTCAATCCGGCGGTCATCTCACCGTAAAACGGATTGGTAATATCGTGCAACAGCAGCCCCACCTGGTTGCTGCTGCGATTGCGCAGATTTGCCGCGGTCTGGTTATAGACATACCCGGATTCATCCAACGCCAGAAGCACCCTTTCGCGGGTGGCCTGCGAGATCCGCCCCCGATTGCGCAGCACCATTGAGACCGTGGCGGTCGACACTCCGGCCTTCGCAGCGACCTGCGCCAGCGTAACAGTGGTCATGATTCCTCCTCGTGTTTGCCACAGATTAATCGAATAACCTCAATTTTGCATTACTCCCTGTGAGACGCTTCACAACCTGACAGATAAAAATCCCCTATCGCTTATTTTTGCCGGGTTAATCCCATTAACCAGCCTTCCCTCGATCGGTTAATCGATTAATCTTAGGCCATGAACGTTAGGAGAGAAAAATGAAATCGACGAACTACGATAAACACCCTGAAGTCCCGATTAAGGGTTACGACAAACAGGCCTGGCAGGGCTGGAAAATGCTTTTGCCCGTGCTGAATACCCGCCTCTCTGACGCCAGAAAAACCGTGCTGGTGATCGACTGCTACCCCGGCGTGCGTCTCAATGAACTTGAGCAGGCATTGCGCACGCAGTTCGCTGACAGCTGCTTGATTAACAGCGAAGCGGCACGTAAAAACGAGGAAGCGCTGCACAGGCTGCTGGCCCGGAACCTGACTGACGATCGGGTATTTGGTGTGCTTTCTTGCCATCAACTCGCTGAATTTTTTGACCCGCAGACGCTGGTCGCGTTGCGCCAGCAGGTCAAGGATGCCAGTGGCCTGGTGATTGTGTATGGTCCAGGAGCTGCGCTGGTCCACGACGGTGACGTGCTGGTGTATGCCGATTTGCCGCGCTGGGAAATTCAACAGCGGATGCGCAGCGGCGAGCTGGGTAACTGGGGCGTGGACAATCACGATGAAGATATTCTGCGTCGCTACAAGCGGGCATTTTTTATCGAATGGCGGGTGTTTGACCGTCACAAAACCCCGTTATTACGCCGCGCCGATTTCCTGCTGGATACCACCGTTGCGGATAATCCAAAAATGGTCAGCGGCGATGCGCTGCGTGCCGGTCTGGCGCAAACGGTCCAGCGTCCATTTCGGGTAGTACCGTTTTTCGATCCCGGCGTGTGGGGCGGCCAGTGGATGAAAAACCAGTTCGATCTCGATCCCTCAAAGCCTAACTACGCCTGGTGTTTTGACTGCGTGCCCGAGGAAAACAGCCTGTTGCTAAGGTTTGGCGACGTGCGGATCGAGATCCCTTCTTTAAATGCGGTCCTGCTCCACCCGCGCGAACTGCTGGGCGAAAAAGTGCATGCGCGCTTTGGGGCAGAGTTTCCGATTCGCTTCGATTTTCTCGACACCATTGGGGGGCAAAACCTCAGTTTCCAGGTGCATCCGCTAACCGAATACATCCAGCAGCAGTTTGGGATGCACTACACCCAGGATGAGAGTTACTACATTCTGGAGGCCGAGCCGGGCGCGGTGGTGTATCTCGGCACCCAGACCGGCACTGAGCCGCAGGCGATGCTGGACAATCTGCATCAGGCCGCGTTGGGCCAATGCGCCTTTGATGACGCCCGCTTCGTCAATCAGATCCCTGCCCACAAGCACGATCATTTCCTGATCCCCGCAGGCACCGTTCACTGTTCCGGTTCGGGCACGATGGTGCTGGAAATCAGCGCCACGCCGTACATTTTCACCTTCAAGCTTTGGGATTGGGGACGCCTAGGAATGGACGGCTTGCCGCGCCCGGTACACCTCGAACACGGGGCCAGGGTGATCGACTGGCAGCGCGAGACTTCCTGGGTACATGAACATCTGGTCAACCACATCGAACCAATCGGTGAAGGCGACGGCTGGCGCGAGGAGCGCACCGGACTGCACGAACGAGAATTTATTGAAACCCGTCGGCACTGGTTCACAAAACCCGTCACCCACCATACCGGGGGCGGCGTGAACGTCCTGAACCTGGTCGCCGGGGACGAAGCCCGCGTGGAGAGCCCAACCGGGGCCTTTGCACCTTTCGTGGTCCACTACGCCGAGACCTTTATTGTGCCCGCTGGCGTGGGGGAATACCGCATCACACCGTGGGGCAAAGGCGTTGGCCAGCAGTTGGCCACCGTCAAAGCCTGGGTCAGGGGGTAAAAATGATCAACGTGATTGTCGCTTCTCATGGTCCGCTAGCGAGCGCTTTGCTGGAGAGCGCCACGCTGGTGTATGGCGAGCTGCCGTTTGTCTTCCCCGTTACGCTCAGCGAAACCGCCGGGATTGATGGCTTCCGAAACGATTTCGCCAGCACGCTGGCGAAGGCTCAGCGCAATGCGGATGGCGTACTGGTGCTGTGCGACATGCAAAGCGGCACCCCGTGGAACGTCGCCAGCCATCACGCGTTTTCTCCCGCGACGATGCCGCCGATGGCGGTCCTGGCGGGGGTGAATTTGCCAATGCTGCTGCAAACCGACGATATCCATGCCCTGACCGATGTCCACGCCGCAGCGGCGCAGCTGCTGGCATTAACGCAGCCCACACTGGTCATCGCTGCCCCGGTCTCGCTCACGCAATCTGATGATTTTTAACGAGGTGTTTATGAGTCTTTCTTTTGTTCGTATCGATGACCGCGTCATTCATGGGCAGCTCGTCACACGCTGGGCCAAAGAGCTGCCCTGTGATGGCATCATCGCCATCGACGATGCCGTTGCGGCCGATCCGCTGCTCTCGTCGGTCATGAAAGGCGCGGTTTCAGACACTAAGGTCTGGCTGTTTGATACTGCCACCGCCATCGAAAAGCTGCCCAAAGTTATCGCCAGTGAGAAGCGGTATTTCGTGATTGGCAAATCCCCGGTCACCCTGCAACGCATTGAGCAGGCGGGGATCAGCCTGAAAAATAGCAACGGCAAAATCAACGTCGGGCCGATGAGCGCCCGCGCCAGCAGTACCACCATCGGCCCGAACCAATCGGTGACAGCGGAAGAAATTGCCGCCTTTGAATGGCTCACCGCCCAGGGACATCTGGTCGAGTTTCGTCTGGTGCCGGATGCCAGTTGCTACAGCTGGCAGGACGCACGCCAAAAACTGAAATAAGGAGCTGAAAATGATTTTCGAAGCCACACTGATTGGCCTGCTCTGTTACCTCGGTGCGCTCAGCAGCCCCTGGCTGTTCGGCCTGACCGGCGGCTGGTATCTCCTGTCCCGCCCCTTAGTGTCCGGGATGCTGGTCGGCCTGATCCTCGGCGATGTAAAAACCGGGATCATGATAGGCGTCGCGGTACAGGCGGTGTATATCGCGATGGTCACCCCGGGCGGTTCGATGCCTGCAGATCTCAACTTTGTCGCCTATCCCGCCATTGCGCTGGGGATCCTTTCCGGCAAAGGCCCAGAGGTCGCCGTCGCATTAGCCGCGACCATCGGCATTGCGGGAACCATTCTCTTTAACACCATGATGGTGCTGAACTCCTTCTGGAACCACCGGGCCGATACCGCCCTTGAACGCGGCGACGAACGCGGCATTTATCTCAACAGCGCCATCTGGCCGCAGGCGACCAATTTTGTACTGCGCTTCGTGCCGACCTTTATCGCCGTTTATTTTGGCGCACAGTATATCAGCGGCTTTATGGACAGCCTGCCCGCCATCGTGATTTCCACGATGAGCGTGCTGGGCGGTATTTTACCGGCGGTCGGGATCGCCATCCTGCTGAAACAAATCATTAAAAATTACACCATGCTGATTTATTTCCTCGTCGGCTTTATCTGCATCGTATTCCTGAAACTGAACATGGTGGCGCTGGTTATCGTTGGCGCGCTGCTGGCGCTTATCCATTACAACTACAAGCCGGAAGCACCGCAGACCGCGGGCGCGAAGCCGACTGTCGATGATGAGGATGAATTCTGATGGAAGAACGTAAACTGACCCGGACCGATCTGCGACGCTGTTGGCGCGCGTGGATGATGCACAATTTGTCGTCGATGAGCTTCGAACGTCTGGAATCGTTCGGCTTCTGCCTGAGTATGTTGCCGGTGGCGAAGAAACTGTATCCCGACGCAACGCAGCGGAAGGAAATGCTGCGTCGTCATGCCTCGTTCTACAATACCGAGCCGCAGATAGGCGCGATCGTCAACGGCATGGCGCTGGGGCTTGAGGAGAAAAAAGCCAACGGCGAGCCGATTGACGGGGAAACCATTAATACCCTCAAGGTCGGGCTGATGGGGCCGATCGCCGGGATCGGCGATTCGATGATCCCCGGCATGCTGATCCCGATTCTGCTGAGTATCGGCATGGCACTTGCCGCCGGGGGCAATATTCTCGGCCCGCTGTTCTATACCATCGCCTGGCTGGCCATCATCTTACCCGGCTCATGGTTCCTGTTTTTGAAGGGCTATCGGATGGGGTCCGGCTCGGTGGAAATGCTGGTCAGCAGCAAATCGACGCGCCTGCGTGAAGCCCTGTCGCTGCTCGGGGTGTTTGTGATGGGCGGCGTGGCGGCAAGCTATGTGAAGCTCGGCTCAGGTCTGGAATTCGTGACCAAAGATGGGGTCAACATTCACCTGCAGCAAATGCTCGACGGGATTTTCCCACAGTTGCTGCCGCTGATTGTGGTGCTCGGCACCTGGTATCTGATGGCCAAGCGCGGCGTTTCACCGGTGAAAGCCATGCTTCTGCTCCTGGTGCTGGCTGCGGTCGGTGTCGCTAGCGGACTGTTTGCCTGACACGCCCGGCGGCACTGCATTTTCCGTGGCTACATGACCGGAAATACAGCGCCGCCGGGCAACACTTATGGATGAAAATTCAGCCACAGGGTGGCGGTTTTGTCCGGGCGTGAAATGAACTGGAAACGCGCGGGGTCGTCGATGAACTGTTGATAGATAGGTGCATCGGTAATGCCGAACTCCCGATACGGACGAGGGGTGATCACCTGCAATCGCGCGGGTGAATAGTGCGTATTATGCTGCCAGATAATCTGTCGGTCCTGCACTAGCGGATACCATGCCAGCCCCTTGTGCGCCCGCACAGCGTCGTACTCAAAGCCATATTCCCTGTCACACCACGCCCCGAAGGTCAGCGGCTGCTCGGCATCCGCCGAAATCGTGGCATGTCCCCAGCCCGGCGGGACCAGCACTTTCTCACCCGGTCCGGCAATGACCGCAAAGCAGCGCCCCGGATCATCGGCCACGTATTCCTGCATATAAATAATCGCTTTGCCCTGCCAGATTTCGTACAGCTCCGGCGGTGACCAGCCGCTGTGCTGGCTGATGCGATGAATATGCCCCTGGCTGCGGACCGGTTCCGCTCCCAGCGTTCCGGCAGCATAGGTGACAACGCCAAACAGCAACATCCGCTTTTTCAGTTCTTCTCTGTCCTGAAGCCGGGCGACGTCCATAGCGATCGCATACACCTCTTCCGGCCCGTCGCACAGCGGATCGCGTAGGGAGGAACGGATTTGATCGAGAGTGCGGATCTCCGGCATCGGCCCGGTTACATCCTCCCCGTAGCCAAAGCCCATCGGCTGGCGCTGAATGGTCATATCGAGGCCAAAACGTGCCGCATTGTCAGCCATTCTGCACCTCTTTTGCCATCAGCTTCAGGATGTCAGTGGTGACCCGCAGGGCAAAACCCCCGCTGAGCGCAGCATAATCATGCCCGGCAATACTCGGCCAGACGGCCAGTGCCGACAGGATATCGTGCCCGGTGTTTATCAGCCGGTGTGCCGTCAGGCCGGGAATAATATGTATCGAGCCTGGCTGGACCCGCTCCAGTCGGGTTTGTCCATTCTCAGCCTGCAACAACAATAACCCTTCGCCGCGCAGGCCAAAATAAACTTCCCCCTGCTCACGGCGAGCATGGAAATGACCCCGGGTCATGAAGAACTCGTTACCGACGCGGCCCGGGTTGAGATGGGTCACGCCGGTATACAGCTCGCCGTCTCCTGATGGGGTATCAAGCATTTCAACACGATAGACGGCGAGTGCGGGGTCACCGCCACGCCATGCCTCATCGTCAGCAAAAATGCCGTTTAAATCACCGAGGTGAGTGGTTTTTTGCATCAGCGGTGCGCCAGACAGGGAACCGCTGTCCCATGCCACCTGCGGCGGCATCTTTATTGAAGGATTCATCTGTTTCTCCGGCCCGAGGAGAACAACAGACTCAGCATAGCCGATTAATCGATTAACCGTCTGTGCGTTGCTTCACTTTACCGCCCCTTCACGCCAGGGAATAACTGACCACCAGTTGGCCCTTTTTGAATTTCAGATGGCTAATGTCGACCTTGCCTAACCCAGACAAGCTGGCGACATGCGTTCCGCCGCACGGATAAGTCCGCTGTGTGCCATATCCCACCTGGCGGATACCCTGTTCCATCAAAAGATTGCGGGGCAGATTCTCATCTATCCAGCCGTTGATTTTTGTCTGAAACGCGCTGACATCTGGCAACTCGGCGTTATCGACCGCCACAAACGTGATGCGCCCTTCTCCCGGCCAGTGGTGAGCTTTGACGGGCTGCCAGCCAAGCTGTTCGCCCGCCAGGCCAATCAAATGTCCAGCAGAGTGTAATCGGGTATGCAGCAGTCTGGCCACAGCATCCACCTGCATCGACACTTCACCAGCCGGGAGCGGTTGTGCCAGCAGATGTACCACCTGGTCATCACGCGTGAGTACGTTTTCTACCGCAATACCAGCAATCCAGCCGCGGTCAGCCGGTTGACCGCCGCCTTGCGGATGAAACAGCGTGCGGTCGAGTACCACGGCGTAGCCTCCGTCCGCCTCGGTTTCACAGCGTAAGACTTGCGCCTGCCCTTCGGTAGCGTCACTGGTGTAATAAAGGCGTTCTGTCATGCTTGTTCTCCTCTTGTTCTCGACAGTATATTGATATCGTCAATGGCGATAATCCCCTCCACCTTCAATGCACCTTTGCGTGACAGGCACAAATGAATCTAAACGTACTTCCCGATCTGGCCCTGTTTGTCCAGGTCGTCGACCAGGGTAGTTTTTCCGCCGTGGCCCGTAAATCCGGGGCGACGCCCTCCGCCATCAGCCGCAGCGTGTCCCGTCTGGAGCAGGAAATGGGCAGCAAACTGCTGCACCGAACCACCCGCAAACTGCGCCTGAGCGACAGCGGCAAAACGGTCTATCGTCATGCGCAAGAAATGTTGGAGGCTGCGCGTCTGGCGATGGACGGCGGCAACCGTGAGCAGGCGATTGCCCAGGGAAAGCTGACGATCAGCGTACCGAAAGCCATCGGGCGCTTTGTGGTGCATCCGCTGATGATCGAATTTCTGGCACGTTTCCCGCAGGTGGATGTTTGTTTGCGGCTGGAGGACAGGGTGCTGGATTTCATTGATGACGGGATCGATCTGGCGCTGCGCATTACCCACTCGCCCTCACCTGGTCTGCATGGCAAACCGCTGATGCCAGTGACACATGTCATTTGCGCCACCCCTGACTATTTGCAGCAGCACGGCACGCCGCAAACGCCGCAGGAGTTGATGGCACATAGCTGCATCAGCCTGGGCGAAATGCCCGCCGACGCACGCTGGAAATTCCGTCGCGAGGGGAAAATGGAAACCGTTCAAACCCAGGGACGCTATGCCGCCAACCACACGGCGGTGCGCCTCGATGCGGTCAAACAGCATCTGGGGATCGGCAGCCTGCCGCTGTTTACCGCCCGAGAGGCACTGGAGAGCGGCGAGATTGTGCAGGTCTTGCCAGAATGGGAATTTATCAGCCGCTATTCCGGGCAGCTGTGGCTGCTGTGGTCAGGTAACAAACATCTGCCCGCCAGGATGCGGGCGATGATTGACTATCTCAGCGACAAGATTTAATCCGGCTCAGGGTGCCAGCGCCAGCACCTCGGCTACCCACTGGCGGAAACCGTCGACGTCCAGATCCAACGCCACCTGTGCGTTCGCCGGATGTTCAAACCGATTTTCGATGTCCACCACCGTGGTGCCCGCCGTATATTTGCCCTGCGTTTCCACCGCCACGAAGCATGATTTCAGGGTGAACAGTTCCGGGCGCACCAGCCAGGCAATCGCACACAGGTCATGCATCCGCAGGCCGCTGCTCATGCTGCCGCTGCGATAGTGGCTGAACAGCGAATGCAGCATTTTGCCGGTATTATTCAGTCCCGGGAGTTGGGCCAGATACTCCGGCGTGAGCAGCGCCTGATTGGTGACATCCAGACCGCACATCACGATTTCAATCCCGCTCTGGAACACGCGCTCGGCGGCTTCCGGATCGATAGCAATGTTAAATTCGGCGTTAGGCGTGAAGTTACCGCGCCCGGCAGAACCGCCCATGATAACCAGCCGACGGATATTGAACGTGCATTCCGGATACTGCGTCAGCAGCAGCGCGATGTTAGTCAGCGGGCCGATCGCCACCAGCGTCATGGGCTCCGGGGCGCTCATCAGCTTATCGCGAATAGCCATAAACGCCGGTTTCGCTAAGGGCTGACGCTGATGATCGACGAAATCATAGCCTTCCATGCCGGATTCACCATGCACATAAGCAGCATCACGCAGCGGACGCAGCAGCGGGGTGGCGGCACCTTGCGCGACCGGGATATCAGCCTGCCAGAAATGCAGTAATTGCAGGGCGTTACGCGTTGTTTTCTCCACCGATACGTTTCCCGCCACGGTGGTTACCAGCTGGAGGTCTAGCTCAGGCGCAAACAGCGCCGCGGCAAGGGCGGCGGCATCATCGATACCGGGATCGGTGTCGAGAATAAAGGGTAACGGCATGATTCCTCCATAAAAAAAGCCAGGTGATTAGCCTGGCATTTTTACATACGTTGCGGATAAAAAACTTATTCCACTTCGCGGATATCGAGTCTCAGCTCTTTCGGCACTTCGAAGACGATGTTCTCTTCACGGCCTTCAAGTGGGATAGCCTCCCCACCGCCCAGCTCCTGCAAGCGCACAATCACGTTCTGCACCAGAATATCCGGGGCGGAAGCGCCAGCGGTGACGCCGACGCAGGCCGCCGTTTTGACCCACTCTTCCTGGATGTCGGTTGAATCATCAATCAGGAACGCTGCTTTGCCCATACGCTGAGCCAGTTCCGCCAGTCGGTTGGAGTTGGAGGAGTTTTTCGACCCGACAACCAGCACCACATCGGCACGCTGTGCTAAATCACGCACCGCTTCCTGACGGTTGGTAGTGGCATAGCAGATGTCGTCCTTGCGCGGCCCGACAATTTTCGGGAAACGACTACGCAGAGCATCAATAACGTCCGACGTATCGTCCACCGAGAGCGTAGTCTGGGTCATGAACGAGAGGCGCGCTTCGTTTTTGACATTCAGCTTCCAGACGTCTTCCGGCGACTCGACCAGATACATCCCCCCTTCCGGGTTGCTGTACTGGCCCATTGTGCCTTCCACTTCCGGGTGTCCCGCGTGGCCGATAAGAATCGACTCTTCACCTCGACGGCTGGCGCGGGCCACTTCCATATGCACTTTGGTCACCAACGGACAGG
This sequence comes from Scandinavium lactucae, assembly GCF_033843265.1. Lineage (NCBI taxonomy): Bacteria > Pseudomonadati > Pseudomonadota > Gammaproteobacteria > Enterobacterales > Enterobacteriaceae > Scandinavium > Scandinavium lactucae. The sequence continues at coordinate 236,896 of NZ_JAWXRD010000001.1, read as the reverse complement.
TGGCATCAAAGACGGTCAGGTCACGGTTTTTAGCTTCGTTACGCACGGCCTGCGAAACACCATGCGCGGAGAAAATCAGGATCGTGCCGTCTGGCACTTCGCTGATTTGCTCAATGAAAATCGCGCCGCGCTGACGCAGGCTATCGACCACGTAGCGGTTGTGTACCACTTCATGGCGGACGTAAATCGGCGCGCCGAAAATCTGCAGCGCGTTTTCAACAATGCTGATAGCGCGGTCTACACCGGCGCAGAAACCGCGCGGGTTGGCCAACAGGATCTGCATTTTATGCCTCCAGTGCCGGGTCTATCTCCAGCACTTCAATATCAAAATGAACGGTACGCCCCGCCAGCGGGTGATTGAAATCGACGGTGATGGAATCGCCGTTAACCTCACGAATAACCCCCGGCATTTCGCTGCCATCCATTGCGGTAAAGAGCATGATCGCGCCAATATCCGGCTCGCCAGCATCCATAAACTCACGGCGTGAAAAATATTGGATGAGATCCGGGCTCGGTACGCCAAACGCGGCATCCGGCTCCAGCGAGAACGTGGTTTTATCGCCCTCTTTCAAGCCTAGCAGATGTTGTTCCAGACCTTCGGACAGCGATGCATCGCCAAGGCGGAACAGCGCAGGTTTGCCGTTATTGCGGGTGGATTCAGCGGTGGAACCATCGTCAAGTTTCAAGGTGAAATGAACCAGCACCGCGCTATTGCTCTGAACAGATTTAGACATGCAGGATTGCTCGCTAATGTTGCCCGGTGGCGCTGCGTTGACCGAGCCTACGCGATAAGTAGGCCCGGGCACGCGTAGCGCCACCCGGCGATTTTATTACGCCTGTTTCTTCGCAGCGGCGTTCGGCAAGAAGCCTTCCAGCACCACCAACGCCGCACCGATACAGATAGCGGAGTCGGCGAGATTGAAGGTCGCAAAGTGCCAGTTACCGACGTAGAAGTCGATCATGTCGACCACGAAACCGTGCCACAAGCGATCAAACAGGTTACCCAGTGCGCCACCGATGATCAGCGCATAGGCGATGTTATTCAGCTTTTGCGTCGCTTTTGAGCGATACATCAGCACCGCCAAAATGACACAAATGCCGATCGCAATCCCGGCGAAGAACCAGCGCTGCCAGCCACCGCTGTCGGCGAGGAAGCTGAACGCTGCGCCATAGTTACGCGCATAGTGCAGATTCAGCGACGGGAACAGCGATACCGTCTCCCCCAGTTCAAAATGCTGGAGGATCAGGAATTTGCTGCCGAGATCGATAATCAGCACCACCACGACCAGCCACAGCCAGCGCAGGCCACTTTTACAGATTGATTGGCTCATCAGGCAAACTTACGTTTTTCGCCGACACCGGCGACGTTGCTGACACAGCGGCCGCAGATTTCTGCGTGTTCCGCCACCTGACCGACATCTTTGGTGTAATGCCAGCAGCGCGGGCACTTATCACCTTCGGCTTTCTGCAACGCCACTTTCAGGCCTTTGAGCAGTTCGCTCTGCTGTGCCTCGGCGGTTGCTGCGGCATAATCCGCAACAGAGGCCCCGGAGGTCAACAGGACAAATCGCAATTCATCGCCCAGCGCCGTCAGTTTGGCCGCCAGTTCAGGCTCGGCATACAGCGTGACCGCCGCTTCCAGAGAACCACCCACTTTCTTATCGGCACGCGCCTGCTCGATGACTTTGTTCACTTCGCTACGCACTTTCAGCAGCTCATCCCAGAAGGCATCGTTCATCGCTTCGGTGTTATCCAGACCAAACAGGCCGGTGTACCACTCGCCGGTAAAGACATACTTCTCGCGGTCGCCTGGCAGGTAGCCCCAAATTTCGTCCGCGGTGAAGGACATGATTGGTGCCATCCAGCGAACCAGCGCTTCCGCGATGTGATACAGCGCGGTCTGACAGCTGCGACGCGCCACGCTGTCCGCTTTGGCGGTGTACTGACGATCTTTGATGATATCGAGATAGAACGAGCCCATTTCGATGGAGCAGAAACGCATCAGGCGCTGCACCACTTCGTGGAAATCATAAGACTCATAGGCTTTCAGGATATCTTCCTGTGCGGCTTGCGCACAGCCCACCGCCCAGCGATCCAGGGTCACCATTTCTTCCGGTTTCACCATGTCTTTTACCGGATCGAAACCGTTTAGGTTCGCCAGCAGGAAGCGCGCGGTGTTACGGATACGACGGTAGCTGTCGGCTGCTCGTTTGAGGATCTCGTCGGAGACCGCCATTTCGCCGGTGTAATCGGTAGAGGCGACCCACAGACGCAGAATGTCAGCGCCCAGTTTGTTCATGACGTCCTGCGGCGATACGGTGTTACCGATCGACTTGGACATTTTGCGGCCCTGACCATCCACGGTGAAGCCGTGAGTCAGTACCTGACGGTAAGGCGCTTTGCCTTTCATCGCCGTGGAGATCATCAGGGAAGACATGAACCAGCCGCGATGCTGGTCAGACCCTTCCAGATACATATCTGCCGCGTGACCGCTGAATTCAGGGCGCACGTCAACCACGGACGAGTGCGTCGAACCGGAATCGAACCAGACGTCGAGAGTATCCGGCACTTTCTCATAGGTGTCAGCATCGTCACCCATGATGTCGCGCGGATCGAGATCCCACCACGCCTGAATGCCGTCCTGCTCAACGCGTTTTGCCACTTCTTCCATCAGCTCAAGCGTGCGCGGATGCAGCTCCTGCGTTTCTTTATGGACGAACAGTGACATCGGTACACCCCACGTACGCTGACGGGAAATACACCAGTCAGGACGGTTAGCGACCATCGATTCGATACGCGCCTGGCCCCAGTCCGGGATCCACTGCACGCCTTTGATCTCTTTCAGCGACTGCTCACGCAGGCCTTTCTGATCCATGCTGATGAACCATTGTGGCGTGGCGCGGAAGATGATCGGCGTTTTGTGACGCCAGCAGCACGGATAGCTGTGAACCAGTTTCTCAACGTGCAGCAGCGCGCCGCTGTCACGCAGGATATTGACGATAACATCGTTGGCTTTGAAGACGTTCACGCCGTCTAGCGCAGGGTAAGTGCCTGGCAGATACGCGCCGTCCGGACCAACCGGGTTAGCGATTTCCAGACCGTATTTCTGGCTGATAGTGTAGTCGTCCGGGCCGTGGCCACCGGCGGTATGCACCGCACCGGTACCCGCATCCAGGGTAACGTGATCGCCAAGGATTGCCGGAACGTCGAAATCGAGGAATGGATGCTTAAAGCGCATCAGCTCCAGCTCGTCACCTTTCACGGTGCCCAGCACGGTGTAATCGGTGATGCCCGCGCGTTGGATGACGCTTTCCACCAAATCTTTGGCGAGGATCAGCGCCTGGCCGTCAACCTGCACCAGCGCATATTCAAACTCTGGCGACAGAGAGATAGCGCGGTTCGCTGGCAGGGTCCACGGGGTGGTGGTCCAGATAACCAGAGAGACAGGGCCATTGACCTGAGTCACGCCAAACTTCGCTTTCACTGCGTCCTGGTCTACGGCGTGGAACGCCACGTCAATGGACGGGGAGGTTTTGTCGTAGTACTCAACTTCCGCTTCTGCCAGAGCAGAACGGCAGTCCACACACCAGTGTACTGGCTTAGCCCCTTTATGCAGGTGACCATTGCCGATGATTTTGCCCAGCGCACGGATGATGTTGGCTTCGGTGTTGAAGTCCATGGTCAGGTACGGACGAGACCAGTCGCCCAGTACGCCCAGGCGGATAAAGTCTTCACGTTGCCCATTCACCTGAGTGGCGGCGTACTCGCGGCATTTGGCGCGGAATTCTGCTGCGGTGAATTTCTCACCCGGCTTGCCAAATTCCTGCTCAACTTTGAGTTCGATAGGCAGACCGTGGCAGTCCCAACCCGGTACATACGGCGAATCAAAGCCCGTCAGGCCTTTGGACTTAACGATAATGTCTTTCAGAATCTTGTTGACGGAGTGACCAATATGAATGCTGCCATTCGCATAAGGAGGGCCATCATGCAGAATGAACGTCTTCTTGCCTTTTTTCGCTGCACGGATGACGCCGTAAAGGTCATCATCGGTCCAACGGGCCAGCATTCCCGGTTCGCGTTTGGCGAGGTCGCCACGCATCGGGAACCCTGTTTCCGGCAAATTCAGGGTTGATTTATAGTCACTCATCAGATTCTCGTTTCCGTATTTTTACGTTGGCATTACGCCGGGTTTGATAGCCCGAACAACTCGCGAGCCGTTAATTCATCACGCGCGATTTGCGCTTTTAATTCGTCCAGCGATGCGAATCGCTGCTCGTTGCGTATTTTTTTACGCAGTATGACATCGATATGGCGACCATAGAGGTCCATTACAACGTCTAACAGATGTACTTCCAGCTGCTGGCGCACGCCAGCCACCGTGGGACGGGTGCCGATATTGGCAACGCCGGGTAACAGCTTATCGCCCAGGCCCGCCACTTCTACCGCATACACCCCTTTAACCGGGGAAACCTGACGACGCAGCGGCAGATTCGCCGTCGGGAAACCAATGGTGCGTCCCAGTTCATCACCATGAACCACGCGACCGGAAATACTGAACGGATGCCCCAATAGCGTTTGCGCCAGTTCGAGGTCATCCTCGGCCAGCGCCCGGCGCACCGCGGTGCTGCTGATGCGCAGACCGCCTTCACAAAAGGTCTGGGTGCTGGTGACGTCAAAACCAAACTCGGCACCGGCCTTCTGTAATAACAAGAAATCCCCTTCGCGACCAGCGCCGAAGCGGAAATCATCCCCGACGGCCAGATACTGCACGCCAAGGCGTTTCACCAGCAGCTCGCTGATAAACTCTTGTGCCGTCAGCGCCGCAAAACGGCGATCGAAACGAACACACAGCAGGTAATCAACGCCGCTTTCGGCCAGATAACGTACTTTATCGCGCAGCCGCGTCAGGCGGGCCGGGGCTTTGTCCGACGCGAAAAGCTCAAGCGGCTGCGGTTCGAAAATCATTACCACCACAGGCAGGCCACGTTCGCGTCCTTCAGCACACAGACGCTGTAGCAATGCCTGATGCCCACGATGCACGCCGTCGAAATTGCCAATAGTCAGGACGCACCCGTGTGGTGCCTGACCTGGATTATGTATGCCGCGTATCAGCTTCATGTCTGGCTCAAAACAGTGAAAATCGTGAAAGTATACCTTGTACAGCAGGTAACGTTAACCGCCGATTGCACCTGGCTTACGAAAGATGCAACGATTTCATCCACCTTGACAGAAATGCCAACAGAAACTCACCTCCACGGTGATTTTTGTCGTAGAAAGGCTGTATTCGTAGGGCGCAAGCTGGTAGAATCCTGCGCCATCAATACGTAACCAAGCGTTGTCCTACTAACGGCGCTTATTTGCACAAATCCATTGACAAAAGAAGGCTAAGAGGGCATATTCCTCGGCCTTTGAATTGTCCATATAGATCATATTTGGGAGTTGGACCTTGGCTAATATCAAATCAGCTAAGAAGCGCGCCGTTCAGTCTGAAAAGGCACGCAAGCACAACGCTAGCCGTCGTTCTATGATGCGTACTTTCATCAAGAAAGTATACGCAGCTGTAGAAGCAGGCGACAAAGCTGCTGCACAGAAAGCATTTAACGAAATGCAACCGATCGTGGACCGTCAGGCTGCTAAAGGTCTGATCCACAAAAACAAAGCTGCGCGTCATAAAGCCAACCTGGCTGCGCAGATCAGCAAACTGGCTTAATCGCCTGCTCGCTGAGTCTTTGTAGAGAAAAACCCGCCTCGGCGGGTTTTTTTATGTCTGGCGTTTAGCGTCAGATCAACGCGGCAGGGCGAACAGCGCGGAATAATCGCGATTACAGATACGCTGCACCGCCGGATGCTGGATCATGCGCTCGGCAAAAATGGCGTGATACTCCTCCATCACGTTCTCCACTCGCCCAATCTCAACGATGTTATCGTCCGCATACAGGTCGTGCGCATAGAGCGTTGGCGCGACAAAAATCGCGTTATGCGCCGCGCCAAAGGCCTTCATTAGCGCCGCATCATCAAACTCACCCAGCACTTCCACCTTCAGCCCTTGGGTATTAATCCAGTTCAGCAGTTTGCGCCCGAGCATGGAACGTCGTCCAGGGATCAACAATCGACGCTCTTCCAGACAGGCCGGGAACGGTTTTTCCGGTAACGGGTTCATGCACCAGAAGCTGACGCTGCATTCACCAATCTTGACCGAGAACAGCCCCTCCTGCTGGGTAGAATCAATCGGGCAATCAGAGATTATCATGTCGAGCTTGTGCTGGCTGAGCTGTTCCAGCAGCATTTCATGGGTCGATTCGTAGCAGCGCAGATGGATTTGTTCATCTTCTACCACCGCCGCATCGAGCACTCCGCTGACCAGCCGTTTCGACAATGCATCCGCCACGCCGACGTCGAACAGCAGGTTCGACTCTTTGCGATAGTTAATGATGTCGAGCATCTCCTGGCTCAGGGTAAACATTTTATCGGCATAGCGAAAAACCAGCTCGCCCAGTTCACTCGGTTCCAGCCCCCTGCCCTTGCGCTTAAACAGTTTGCCCTGCAACCGTTCTTCCAGTGCTTTAATTTGCCCGGTTATGGTCTGCGGCGTCAGGTACAGCGCTTCTGCAGCGCCCACCACTGAGCCTTCTTTATAGACATGCCAGAAGTAGTAAAGATGGTTGTAGTTAATATGCGACATAGTTTTTCGCTCCCTGATGAATGTCAAAAGAGAGCCACTCAGGGCTCTCTGTGAAGGTTTAGACCGTTTGCACTTGCTCGCTGGAGGTGCGCATCCGCAGCAGGGTGTAGCCGACCACCGCCGACAGCACCGAGCCAATCAGGATGCCCAGCTTAGCCCAGTTGATGAGGGCTGGATCCACATTACCGAAGGCCAGTGAGGCGATGAAAATCGACATCGTAAAGCCAATCCCGCACAGCACCCCGACCGCCATTATCTGCTTCCAGGTGGTGCCCGCTGGCAGCGTAGCCCATTTCATTTTCAGCGCGAGCCAGCAGAACAAGCTAATACCCAGCGGTTTACCGATGAACAAACCCGCCATGATGCCCAGCGGCAGCAATGAAGTCAGCCCTTCCAGGGTGACGCCTTGCAGTGACACGCCGGCATTCGCGAAGGCGAACAGCGGCAGGATCAGATACGCCACCCACGGATGCAGCACGTGCTCGAGCTGAACCGCCGGTGATTTGCCCTTCTGCTCTTTCAGCGGAATGAAGAAACCGACAACCACTCCGGCAAGCGTGGCATGCACACCTGATTTCAGCACCGCGGTCCACAGAATCACCCCCACCAGAATATAAATCCCGGTCCGACGGACTCCGGTCAGGTTCAGGAAAGCCAGCACCGCAATCGCCGCTGCCGCTACGCCGAGAGACAGTATCGACAAATCACTGGTGTAGAACAGTGCGATAATAACGATGGCACCGAGATCATCAATAATCGCCAGCGCCATCAGGAAAATTTTCAGAGAGGCCGGGACACGGCTGCCGAGCAGCGCCAGCACGCCCAGTGCAAACGCAATGTCGGTGGCCGCCGGAATCGCCCAGCCTTCACGAGTAATGGGATCATGGAAGTTAAACGCCAGATAGACCAGCGCGGGCACCACCATCCCACCCAGAGCGGCGATTACCGGGAAAATTGCCTGCCGACGGCTGGCCAGCGACCCCACAATGAGCTCACGTTTGACCTCAAGACCAATCAACAGGAAGAACACCGCCATCAACGCATCGTTGATCCACAGCAGCATGTTCTTATTAATTTCGAGCGCGCCCACCTTGAGCTGTACAGGGGTTTCCAGAAAAGAATGATACAGACCGCTGGTCGAACCCATGTTCGCCAACAGCATCGCCAGCGCGGCGGCGATGATCAAGATGATGCCCCCGGAAGCCTCATTGCTAAAAAAACGCTGTAGATGTTTCACTTTTATTCTCTCTTTTCCGTTAATACATCGATAAAACCATAGTAACCGCCACGATGATTCGTTAAAAGTAGATTATATAGCAACAAAAACTCGCTTTTTCCGATCCAATACCTATCCGCGATTAAACATGCAAAAAACCCCGGCGATCCATCCGCCGGGGAAGCTTGCGCAAAATTATAGCTATCAGATCACATTAATACGCGCCGAGATCGCTCCATACAGCGTATGGACCGCTGTTTTTATCCGGTTGTTCACCAACGGAGTACCAGTTGACCTTATAGTTATGGCCCTTCCAGCTCACGGTTTCGAAAGTGCCCCAGTTCCCGCCGTAAACGGTGCTCACGTTCCATACTGGGTATGGGGTGTCGCCAGCCGGAACATCCGGAGTGGGTTCTGGAGTAGGTTCTGGATTCGGAACCGGATCAGGAGTTGGTACTGGATTATCATTCTGACCGGATTGCGCAGGCACCACATTCACCACAAAGCGCTGCTGCGATGACGGCTCATTGTGGCTGTCGCGAACAAATAACGTGAACTGAAGTTCCGTTTTTTGGGTTACGGTTGGCGCAGAGAACTCAATCACCGACGCGCTCTTGTCTGCCACTGACACTGAAGCAGGCACACCCCAGCTAAAGCTCAGCACATCGCCATCTTCGTCAGTCGAAGCCTCGCCAGAAAGCTGTACACGCGAGCCGCTGACAACCAGCAACTCAACTGCGGCTTTTGGTGCGTGGTTAACGACTGGCTGAACAGGTTCTTCGCCCCCATCTTCCTTATCCGCATCGCTGACATTGATACCTTCGAAGTAGAACGGCTTCATATCCACTTTCTGCGTCTGCAGTTCATAACCCAAGCCTTCACGGGCCGCGTTCAGCAGTACGCCGTTATCCTGATCGATAGTCCAGGTAAACAGGCCACCCAGGCTATGTTTCGCGGCATACTCACCTTTGGCTTTCACCGAACGCGGCGTGTCCAGGGACATAAACAGCTTGCTCTGCGGGTTGTACAGGTAATCCGCATTGGCAATTTTATCGGTATAGACGTTAAAGCCGTTACGACCCTGCTGGTTTTCCAGATCCAGATAGTTGTAAATAGTGTCATACCACTCGGTGCAACCCGATTCGAATGAACCGGTGGTGGTTCCCTGGCCTGGATCATATGAGCCTTTCAGCGGGGAGAAACTTTCAATCACAGCATTGCGGCCATTACGGGTATACCCGGCATAACCGATATTGATGCGATCGGAAGGGAAGCCTTCAGCAACCAGGTACTCCACGACGGCCTCAATGCTCCAACCACCCGCCGTTAACGGCGACAGATTGGTGTGATGGGTCAGCGTTTCTGCCCATGGTGTCCCGAAGAAGTCATAGGTCATCACGTTGATGCCATACAGGCCCGCATCGAGCAGCGCTTTCACATTGGAATAGCCCAGTACGTCGACCACCGCAGAACTGGCGATCGAAATCTTCACGTCGCTACGACCAGCTGCGGACAGCTGGGTTTTCAGCTCTTTAATCAACAGCGCATAGTTAGCACCATCTTCAGGGCCATGTGGGTTGCCGTTGCCTTCGGCGTTCGGGTATTCCCAGTCAATATCCACTTCGCTGAACATCGGGAATTGCTTGAACAATTTCACCACGCCAGCGGCAAATGTTTTGCGCGCCGAGTCGGTTTTAGCGACTTCATGGAAGGCATTACTCATTGTCCAGCCGCCGATACTCATCGACAGGGCCAGGGTATGCCCCTGCTGTTTGGCTTTGGCCTGCAAATCACGTAGGCCGCCCAACAGGCCGTGGGTGTTGGATTGTGTGACAGTTGCAGGGTCGACATCCCAGCCGCTGGTGGTTTGATTGCAGTTTACATAGGACTGAAAATCGCCCCATGGATCAAGGAAAGTGGGCTCATTGGTTTTTTTACCGGTGAGGCCGGCGGCATTTTCAATGGTGTACTGTTTTTCCCCTTTATCACCGACGATACCCACAAAACCAAAGATGATTTTGTCGTAGGCTGTCGGATCAATATTTGCCAGGTCATAACCACGACCACGGGAGGCCTGGGAATCTTGTCCCTGAAGACGACCATCGTATTGTGACCAGTCGGTATAATAACCAAACACTTTAGGTTTACTGGCTGCCGCTTTGTATTTGTTATACACAGACTTCGCCACCCGCGCAGAGGTATAGCTATAGCTCTGTACTTCGCTTTCAGGTTTAAAACCATCTGCCGCATTACTGGTCTCGGTCAGACTATCGCCCTGAATTAATTTACTTGTTGCCATTGTGAGTTCCTTAGAGTGATTTGAAAAGGTAGCCATGCGCTACACCATCTATTTCATACGTCCGCTACTGAATTCTCAAAACACAAAGCATCACGTGAGCTTTATTGATACACCACAAAATACCACCCCGCTGTTTATCAGAAACACAGCCCATCAATATCAGAAATCACCTATGAGATTTGGCAATGTAAACCAGACTTACATCACTTATAAATAAAATTTAATTCAGGCCATTATTTGCTAACCGGCCCACACTCCCGTTATTAGCTAAGAAGTTTCCTGGTCAAACGAATGGTAAAAGGAGAATTGCCTTCTACTATCAATTAACACAAATCAACTCACCACGACTAACAGGTGTACTATGAAGCGCTATCTTCTTAACCATAACTGTATTTACAATGAGGAGAAGAATGAAATAAGAAACACCGACAATGCCGTTATTATAAAAATGACGGCGATGCGAGCCCGCTGCCTAAGCTTTATCATTGAGAACTCAGAGTCGGGAGTCATTGATAAACAACAGCTGACCTATGGACTATGGGGAGAGCGTGGACAATTCATCAGTGACGCTAACCTCACACAACTCTTATATTTAATTCGAAAAGACTTGCGCACGCTCGGCATCAACGATTTTTTCATGACTATCCCACGCGTTGGGATCAGAATTAACAATAACATTACGATAGAAAAACTGCCGGAAGAAAGATTGAAGCGCAGATATAAAATATGGAAGACAGCAATCGTAATGGCTTTTATTATCTCAATCATTTCGCTGTATGCGGTACTGGATATGATTAAGTTACTCTCCCACAATTGATGAGCACAGAGGATGATACGATGAACCCTGTATTAGATGGTATTCTTGAAAAAGAAGGTGGATATACAAATAATCCGGCAGATAAAGGTGGTGCCACAAATTGGGGAATAACGGAACTGACCGCTCGCGCCCATGGCTATCAGGGAGATATGCGGGAAATGACCCGAGACGAAGCCTATACCATTCTTGAGAAAAGCTACTGGAGCGCTCCCGGCTTCGATAAAGTAGCGCAGCTTTCCTTACATCTTGCCTTTGAACTGTGCGACGCCGGGGTCAACGTGGGTCCCAGCTGGCCCTCCCGCTGGCTACAGCGCTGGCTTAACATCTTTAATCTACACGGTAATAAATATACTGAACTTAAGGTCGATGGCAATATCGGCATAAAGACCATCGAAGCGCTGAATACTTTTCTGTCCTGGCGAGGTAAAGAAGGCGAGCAGGTACTCATTAACGCGCTTAACTGTTCCCAGGGAGAATACTACCTGGTGATAACCGAGAATAGAGAAAGGAATGAAGAGTTTATTTATGGCTGGATGAAAAACAGAGTCATCATCGAGTAAAAATTTCTACATCTCGCCCATGCCGTGCATTTAACTCCACCACAATAGGTTATGAGACACATCATTTCATTGGAAAATAAGGGTGATAAATGACGGCATGGCTTGATGATCAAATCATTTCATTTAATGCGCCACGCTTTGTAGCATTGCAATAATTGAGGCGATATCATTTTTAAATTTATTTTGTTGCGACCAGACCGCGTATAATGCCAATGGTTTAATACTGATCTCATCCGGAAGCGGGATGAGCGTAATGGCATAATTCCTTTGTAGTTGAAAAAAGTGGGCCAGTCGCTGAGGAATAACCGCAATCATTGATGAACGCTCGACGATGCTCAGCAATCCATTGATTGATTCTCCGCGATAGCCGATCAGTCGTCGTCCTGAATAAGGGCCGGTAAAGAGTTGTCGATTTTCCTCTTCAATCAGTGCGGACGAAGATGCTCCGTTATGAATAACGGCATGAGGGAATGAATAAAAATGGTGCAGAGAGAGTTTATCTAGCGATGATAATGGATTATGTTGACTGCACACCACGGAATATTGGCTAAAGTTTTCAATCGATACCTGGGTAAATTCATTACCCGACGGCGGATCGAAAGTAATAGCCAAATCGGCCTCTCCCGACAGGAGTAATTCTCGACAGGTTTTAGCATCCCGACTCCAGTTGGTGCGATGATTAATTAAGTACTGTTCAAAAGCATCAAACTCTATCAATTCTGACAAAAAACATTGCTCAATGATGTCGCTTCCACATATCACAATTTCCTTATTGAGCTTTCTCCACGCCATCGAATCAAAGGTAGTATCGACCAGTTCAAGGATCTGATTATAGGTATGATGAATCTCTCTCGCCCGCATGGTCGGCACTAACCCCTCTTTAGTACGAATAAAAAGGACTTCATTGTACGTATGTTGAAGACGTCGCAATGCCAATGAAACGGCTGCGGGTGTCAGGTTAAGGCGCTTTGATGCTTTAGTAGCATTTCCTGCATTTACCACAGCATCCAGTACTCTGATCAAATTTAAATCAAACTCCCTGGCTGCAGACGACGTCTCCATACAAGTTAGCCCCTTTTAAATCAATTCATTGACCGGGAACTATACATGCAATGAATGTATTCAGACATCAAAAAAAATCATTTAAGACAAACAAATCAATAGGTTAAAAGATTATAAATAACATTATTTGTCAGCTGAGGCCCAAAAATACATCTTATAAACAATAATATTCATCACAACACCTCATTTTCATGGTGGGTGCAAAAAAAAACCGAAATGAATTAACATTTCGGTTTTTAATTAGAATGAAAATAATTAACGCGTTAAATCATCGAAGAATTTTTTCACGCCGTCGAAGAAGCTTTTGGAACGCGGACTGTTTTTTTCACCCGTCGGGCCACCAAAGCTCTCCTGCAGATCTTTCAGTAGCTGCTTCTGTTTGTCATTCAGGCTAACCGGGGTTTCCACCACCACGCGACACAACAGGTCGCCCTGTGCGCCGCCGCGAACGGATTTAACCCCTTTCCCACGCATACGGAACAGCTTGCCAGTCTGAGTTTCACCAGGGACTTTCAGATTCACGCGACCGTCGAGGGTCGGGACTTCGATCTCGCCGCCGAGCGCTGCCATTGCAAAGTTGATCGGCACTTCGCAGTACAGGTTGTTGCCTTCACGTTCGAAGATCGGGTGCTGTTTGACCTGCACCTGAACGTACAGATCGCCTGCCGGTGCCCCGTGCTCGCCCGCTTCACCTTCGCCAGCCAAACGAATACGGTCGCCGGTGTCGACGCCAGCCGGAATTTTGACCGACAAGGTTTTGGTTTTCTCAACGCGACCATGACCGTGACAGCTGTTGCACGGATCTTTAATCAGCGTGCCGCGACCCTGACAGTGTGGACAGGTCTGCTGGACCGCAAAGAAACCCTGGCGCATTTGCACCTGGCCCTGACCATGACAGGTCGGACAGGTCTGCGGTTTGCTGCCGGCTTTCGCGCCGCTGCCGTGGCACACTTCACACTCTTCAAGCGTCGGGATACGGATCTCTTTGGTGACGCCACGAACGGCTTCTTCCAGGGTCAGATCCAGGTTGTAACGTAAATCTGAACCGCGGGAAGCGCGTTGACGGCCACGACCACCGCCGAAGATATCGCCAAACACGTCGCCAAAGATGTCGCCGAAATCAGCACCGCCGCCGCCAAAGCCGCCGCCACCGAATCCACCGCCGCCCTGTTCAAAGGCGGCATGACCGTATTGATCGTAGGCCGCACGCTTCTGCGCGTCGGTCAGGATCTCGTAGGCTTCCTTGATCTCTTTAAATTTGGCTTCGGCGTCTTTGTCACCCTGATTACGGTCCGGGTGAAACTTCATCGCCAGGCGTTTGTAAGCCTTTTTGATTTCACGCTCTTCCGCTGATTTGGAAACGCCTAAAACCTCGTAATAGTCTCTCTTCGCCATTTCTGTTTTTCTACCCTTAACATGCGAGCACGGGCGTAAGAGTAAACTCCTACGCCCGTGCCAGTTAATTACCCTGCATAAGGGCGATTATTTTTTATCTTTCACTTCTTCGAACTCAGCGTCGACAACGTCGTCATCTTTCGCGTTGTTCTGGGAAGCATCAGCAGAACCTGCCTGCTGCTGAGCGTGCTGCTGCTGAGCGATTTCCATCAGCTTCTGAGAAGCCTGAGCCAGCGCCTGCATTTTCGCTTCGATATCCGCTTTGTCTTCGCCTTTCAGAGAAGATTCCAGCGCGGTCAGTGCAGACTCGATAGCGGTTTTGTCTTCTGCTGGCAGCTGTTCGCCAGCTTCTTCAACCTGCTTACGCGTGCTGTGCAGCAGATGGTCGCCCTGGTTACGGGTCTGAACCAGTTCTTCGAACTTACGGTCAGACTCGGCGTTAGCTTCAGCTTCACGCACCATTTTCTGAATTTCTTCTTCATTCAGACCGGAAGACGCTTTGATGGTGATCTTCTGCTCTTTACCGCTATTTTTGTCTTTCGCGGAAACGTGCAGGATACCGTCAGCATCGATATCGAAGGTGACTTCGATCTGCGGCATACCGCGCGGTGCTGGGCTGATACCATCCAGGTTGAACTGACCCAGAGATTTGTTATCGCTGGAACGTTTACGCTCACCCTGCAGCACATGGATGGTTACCGCAGACTGGTTATCTTCCGCAGTAGAGAACACCTGGCTGTGCTTAGTCGGGATGGTGGTATTTTTGTTGATGAGCGCAGTCATCACACCGCCCATGGTTTCGATACCCAACGACAGCGGGGTAACGTCCAGCAGCAGAACGTCTTTCACTTCACCGGTCAGAACGCCGCCCTGAACCGCTGCACCGATCGCCACAGCTTCATCCGGGTTAACGTCTTTACGTGGTTCTTTACCGAAGAATTCAGCAACTTTCTTCTGAACCATTGGCATACGAGTCTGACCGCCGACCAGGATAACGTCCTGGATATCGGAAACGGACAGGCCAGCATCCTGCAGAGCGACTTTCAGCGGCTCGATAGAACGGTTCACCAGGTCTTCGACCAGGCTTTCCAGTTTCGCGCGAGTCACTTTGATGTTCATGTGTTTCGGGCCGGTCGCATCTGCTGTGATGTACGGCAGGTTGACGTCGGTCTGCTGAGCAGAAGACAGCTCGATTTTCGCTTTTTCTGCCGCTTCTTTCAGACGCTGCATGGCCAGCGGGTCGTTACGCAGGTCAATGCCCTGATCTTTCTTGAACTCTTCAACGAGGTAGTTGATCAGACGGCTGTCAAAGTCTTCACCACCGAGGTGAGTGTCACCGTTGGTTGCCAGAACTTCGAAGGTTTTTTCGCCATCAACTTCGTCGATTTCGATGATAGAGATATCGAAAGTACCACCGCCCAGGTCGTAGACCGCGATGGTGCGGTTGCCGACTTCTTTATCCAGACCATATGCCAGTGCGGCTGCGGTTGGTTCGTTGATGATACGTTTCACTTCCAGACCGGCGATACGGCCAGCATCTTTCGTTGCCTGACGCTGAGCATCGTTGAAGTAAGCCGGTACGGTGATAACCGCTTCAGTTACCGGTTCGCCCAGGTAATCTTCAGCAGTTTTCTTCATTTTTTTCAGCACTTCAGCAGAAATCTGCGGTGGTGCAGTTTTGGTGCCTTTTACGTCCAGCCACGCATCGCCGTTATCAGCAGCAACGATTTTGTACGGCATGATGGCTTCATCACGCTGCACTTCTTCGTCCTGGAAACGACGACCAATCAGGCGCTTGATCGCAAACAGGGTGTTTTGCGGGTTTGTCACTGCCTGACGTTTAGCCGGCTGACCAACCAGAGTTTCACCGTCCTGGGTATAAGCAATGATAGAAGGCGTGGTGCGATCGCCCTCAGCGTTTTCCAGCACACGCGGAGTGTTGCCATCCATAATCGCTACACAAGAGTTGGTAGTACCCAGGTCGATACCAATAATTTTACCCATCTAAACGTCTCCACTAAAAATTCGATCAACATGTGGTTGTGAACCTGTAATAAGGGCGAAACGTGTTGTTTCAAGCGCCCTAATGCTTTTTTTTCCAGGCTCACCACTGCGGTTGCATACAAGATGGGGTCGTAACATCGGGCATCAAGGGGGAAGCATAAAAAATTTTTTAATTTCACCCTGCTCAGATCATAGACGGCGGGCATGGCTCTGATTATTATGCCGCGCCCCGCTGCCAGAGGATTGGCAGGGGTTTACAACTTTTCCCCCTTTATTAATAAGTTTTTGAGGAAATATGGTTAACACTAAGTTGGCTAACCCAGCACCGCTGGGCCTGATGGGCTTCGGCATGACTACCATCCTGTTGAACCTGGCAAACAGCGGTCTTTTCCAGTTTGATACTGCCATTTTGGCGATGGGTATTTTTTACGGCGGACTGGCGCAAATTTTTGCGGGCCTGCTGGAGTTTAAAAAAGGGAATACTTTCGGTCTGACTGCATTCACCTCTTATGGTTCTTTCTGGCTGACCCTGGTCGCCATTCTGATTATGCCGAAAATGGGCCTGGCCGAACCGGCTAACGCGCACTTCATGGGGATGTACCTGGGCCTGTGGGGTGTATTCACCCTGTTCATGTTCTTCGGTACTCTGACCGGTCCACGTATGCTGCAATTCGTGTTCCTGAGCCTGACCGTGCTGTTTGCCCTGTTGGCTATCGGTCATCTGGCGGACCACGAAGGCATCGTACGTATCGCAGGCTGGATTGGTCTGGTGTGCGGCGCGAGCGCTATCTGGTTGGCAATGGGTGAAGTGCTGAACGAACAGTTCGGCCGCACCGTGCTGCCAATCGGTGAAAAGCGTTAATTTTCATCGAGATTAAAAAGCCGGGCACTGCCCGGCTTCTTTTTAGTGCGTCGCCAACGACGCCTTTTCTGGCGCAATATACGTTTGCCGCAGCCAGAGTCCTAATCCCAATCCCACCAGCGACAGCGCCAGCACATACCAGGCCGGGGCCATTGGCGAGACCCCCATCAACAGCGTAACCGCAATCGGCGTCAGCCCGCCGAAAATAGCGTAGGAGACGTTGTAAGAGAATGAGATGCCGGTGAAACGCACTTCCGCCGGAAACGCCCGGACCATCACATACGGCACCGCACCAACCACCCCGACGCACAATCCTACCAGCTCGTAGAGCATAAACAGATGTGACGCCGACGTGCCCGCCAGGTGATAAAACGCCCAGCTCGATGCCGCTAACATTAGGCTGCCAATAATAAAGGTGCGGCTGGCACCGAATTTATCGGCCGCCAGGCCTGCCAGCAGACAGCCGATGCAGAGCATAATGGTGGCAATGCTGTTGGCCTGTAAGGTCAGTGCAGGGGCAAAACCGTAATGCTTTTGCAACCATACCGGGGACATCAGGATAACCACCACGATCCCCGCCGACAGCAGCCAGGTCAGCAGCATCGAGATAACCACCGCTTTCTGATGCTTCATCACCACTGATTTCACCGGCAGCTCCTGCGCCAACTGCTTACGCTTTTGCATTTCGAGGAACACTGGCGTCTCCTGTAGCCAGCGACGCAGATACATCGCCACCAGGCCAAACGCCCCGCCGAGCAGGAAGGGGATCCGCCAACCACCGTCGTGAATCGCCTGCTGCGTCAGGCTGGTATTGATAAGCGTCGCCACCACCGAGCCAAGCAAAATCCCGACAGTCAGCCCCGCCGTGAGCGTTCCGCAGGCAATGCCGATGCGCTGGGCGGGCACGTGCTCGGCCACAAACACCCACGCCCCTGGTACTTCCCCGCCAATCGCCGCACCTTGCAGGACGCGCATCAGCAGCAGAAGTAACGGCGCGATAATCCCCACCGACGCGTAGGTCGGCAGCAGGCCAATCAACAGCGTCGGCACCGCCATCAGCAAAATGCTGAGTGTGAACATCTTTTTACGCCCGACCAAATCGCCAAAGTGCGCCATGATGATGCCGCCAAGCGGACGTGCCAGGTAGCCTGCGGCAAAAATGCCGAAGGTCTGCACCTGGCGCAGCCATTCAGGAATATCCGGCGGGAAGAAGAGCTCGCCAATTACCGCGGCAAAGAAGACGAAGATGATGAAATCATAAAACTCCAGCGCACCGCCGAGGGCGGCCAGCGTCAGGGTTTTATAATCCTGTCGGTTCAGAGGTCGTGCAGAGTGTGACATAGCGGGCCATTTGTTTTGATTGATTTACAGGTGTCGTAAAGAAAAAATTACTACACTGTAAACCAACGGTCAATCTTTGGCCCGCAACGCATATTTTACAACAACGCTCTATTCAGGGTTGAGTTTCACGACGGGCACTTTTCGGGCGAAAAGCGGCGACAACCTGCGGGTCAGTTTCAACATACGGCCCCTCCAGCAACTGTACACAATACGGTACACTTGCAAAAATACCATGAACCAACACCTTCCCGGCCTCGTCTTTCACGCCTTCCAGCGTCTCCTGAATCGATTTCGGTTGCCCTGGTAGATTGAGGATCAGCGCCTGCTTGCGGATGACGCCCACCTGACGCGACAGAATGGCCGTCGGCACAAAGTGCAGGCTTATCTGGCGCATTTGCTCCCCGAAGCCCGGCATTTCACGGTCGGCGATCGCAAGAGTGGCATCCGGGGTCACATCCCGACGCGCCGGGCCGGTTCCGCCGGTGGTTAATACCAAATGGCAGCTCATTTCATCTACCAGCTCGCACAGGGTTTGTTCGATGATCGGCTGTTCGTCAGGGATCAGGCGAGTTTGCAGTTCAAAAGGCGTGGTTAATGCGCGGGCCAGCCAGGCTTCGAGCGCGGGAATACCTTTGTCCTGGTATACACCACTGGAGGCACGATCGGAGATGGAAACAAGGCCAATGCGAAGTGTGTTCATATCTATTCCGTTCAAAAATGCGGTTAGGCGGAATGATACACGCTGAGGGGAAACAGAGACAAATTACGCGAGGAAGGTGTGACCGGAGAGCCGGTCACACCCGAATGATTACAGCAGGTCGCCGATCATTTTTTCCAGTTTTTCCTGGTCGATAGCAAACTTACGGATACCGTCCGCCAGTTTGTCTACTGCCATCGGATCCTGGTTGTGCTGCCACAGGAACTGGGATTCAGTGATGCGCTCTGGACGGGCTTTCACTTCACCGGTGTAAACCAGTTTACGTTCGATAGCGCCTTCAGACTCAGCCAACTCTTTCAGCAGCGCAGGTGCAATGGTCAGGCGGTCACAGCCAGCCAGTTCCAGGATTTCACCCACGTTACGGAAGCTTGCACCCATCACGACAGTTTCGTAGCCGTGCTGTTTGTAGTAGCTGTAGATTTCAGACACCGATACCACGCCTGGATCTTCTGCTGGAGCATACTCTTTCTTATCCGTGTTGGATTTGTACCAGTCGAGGATACGGCCCACGAATGGAGAAATCAGGAACACGCCCGCTTCGGCACAGGCACGCGCCTGGGCAAAGGAGAACAGCAGAGTCAGGTTACAGTTGATGCCTTCTTTTTCCAGCTGCTCAGCGGCACGGATGCCCTGCCAGGTGGAAGCCAGTTTGATCAGGATACGGTCGTTGCTGATGCCCGCATCGTTGTAAAGCTTGATCAGGTGTTTTGCTTTGGCGATAGAGCCTTCGGTGTCGTAGGACAGACGTGCGTCAACTTCGGTAGAGATGCGACCCGGGATCAGTTTCAGGATCTCCAGACCGATGTTTACCGCCAGTTTGTCAGTTGCGTCGACAATCTGCTGCTCACGGTTGCTGCTCTGGCTTTTCGCCCAGGCAATCGCTTCATCAATCAGCTTACGGTATTCAGGGATCTGGGCTGCGCCGAGGATCAGAGAAGGGTTGGTTGTCGCATCCTGAGGCTGATACAGCTTCATTGCCGCGATGTCTCCAGTGTCAGCCACTACGGTTGTGTACTGACGCAGGGAGGTCAATTTATCCGTCATGATAGTCTTTCTCTTTAAACAGCTGTTAGGGGGATGTAACCGGTCTGCTCCGATAATATCACGCCCCGGTGTCAGCGCAACCGCAGACGGTTCAAGAGCGCAGAGTATGATAAACTGAGATTATTCCTCGCCTGCCAGATAACGGATTGTCACAAAATGGTAGCGCTTACAATGGTCTCCGGCATCGATGAAAGGACGTTAAATGCCTGAATTTCTCTCTTTTATGAACGAAATCCTCTGGGGCTCGGTAATGATTTACCTGTTGCTGGGTGCCGGAGCGTGGTTTACCTGGCGAACGGGCTATATCCAGTTTCGCTATCTTCGTCATTTCCCCAAGAGCCTCAAACGCAGCCTCAGCCCACAGTCGGGCGGTCTGACCGCATTCCAGGCGCTGTGCACCAGTCTCGCCGCACGCGTTGGCAGCGGTAATCTGGCCGGGGTCGCCATTGCGATCACCGCCGGTGGCCCGGGTGCCGTATTCTGGATGTGGGTTTCGGCAATCATCGGCATGGCGAGCAGCTTCGCCGAATGCTCTCTGGCACAGCTCTACAAAGAGCGCGATGCCAGCGGCCAGTTTCGCGGCGGCCCGGCGTGGTATATGTCCCGCGGTCTCGGGATGCGCTGGATGGGCGTGCTGTTCTCGGTCTTCCTGCTGCTGGCTTACGGGCTCATCTTCAATACCGTGCAAGCCAACTCGGTCTCTAATGCCATGCACTTCGCCTTTGACTTGCCGAAAGTCGTATGCGGCGTGGGACTCATGATTTTTACTCTGCTGGTCATCGTGCGTGGGCTGCGCAGCGTCGCCAAACTGATGCAATGGTTAGTGCCGATCATGGCCGCTCTGTGGATGAGCGCCAGCGTGATCATCAGCCTGTGGCACCTGAATCAAATACCCATGGTTATCGAAACCATTATTCGCAGCGCCTTCGGCTGGCAGGAAGCGGCGGCAGGGGCCGTCGGTTATACCATCAGCCAGGCGCTGACCAGCGGCTTTCAACGCGGGATGTTCTCCAACGAAGCGGGCATGGGTTCCACACCCAACGCTGCCGCCGCTGCGGCATCATGGCCGCCGCACCCTGCCGCGCAGGGCATCGTGCAAATGATTGGCGTGCTGGTCGATACGTTGATCATTTGTACCGCTACCGCAATGGTACTGCTGCTGGCCGGGTACGACACCGCCCAAACGTCTGTGGACGGCATTCAGCTGGTGCAAAAAGCAATGGCCTATTTTGCCGGACGCTGGGGGGCAGAATTTGTCGCGGCAATTGTCCTGCTGTTCGCCTTCAGCTCGATTGTCGCCAACTATATTTATGCCGAAAATAATCTGATTTACCTGAAGCTGAACAGCCCGCGCAACGTCTGGCTGCTGCGAATAACCACTCTGGTGATGGTCATGCTGGGCACGATGCTGAGCCTGCCCGTAGTGTGGCAACTGGCAGATATCATCATGGCGCTGATGGCAATCACCAACCTGACGGCGATCCTGCTGCTGTCGCCGGTAGTGCGTATTATCGCCAGCGATTACCTCCGCCAAAGAAAGCTCGGGGTTAAACCGGTGTTCGATCCGGCACGCTATCCGGAAATTGAACAGCAGCTTGCCCCAGGAACCTGGGATGATGTGCCGCGCCAATAACAGCTATCGATCCTTTCACGGCCATTTTTTGCTAAAGTCACGGAAAAATGGCCGCAAGGACTGATTATGCTGATTCTGATTTCACCTGCTAAAACGCTGGATTACCAAAGCGACCTGCCGACGGCACGCTACACCCAACCTGAGTTGCTGGACTATTCCCAGCAGCTGATTAGCGTCGCTCGCAAGCTGTCTGCCCCGCAGATTGGCAAACTGATGAGCATCAGCGACAAGCTCGCCGATCTCAACGCCACGCGTTTTCACGACTGGCACCCGGATTTCACCCCGCAAAACGCCCGCCCGGCGATCCTCGCGTTTAAAGGCGATGTTTACACGGGCCTGCAGGCTGAAGAATTTAGCGAAGCCGATTTTGATTTTGCCCAGCAGCATCTGCGTATGCTTTCAGGTTTGTACGGCGTGCTGCGTCCGCTGGATTTAATGCAGCCGTATCGCCTTGAAATGGGGATCCGCCTGGAGAACGCCAAAGGCAAAGACCTGTACCACTTCTGGGGCGACATCATCACCAATAAGCTCAATGAAGCGCTCAACGCCCAAGGCGATGACATCGTCATCAACCTCGCGTCCGACGAATACTTCCGGGCGGTGAAGCCAAAAGCATTGAAAGGGCAGATTATTAAGCCGGTGTTCCTCGATGAGAAGAACGGCAAATTCAAAGTCATCAGCTTCTACGCCAAGAAAGCGCGGGGCCTGATGAGCCGCTACATTATTGAAAATCGTCTGACGACACCTGAGCAGCTGAAAGGGTTTGATAGCGAGGGGTATTTCTTTGATGAAGCGAGTTCGGTTGACGGCGAGTTAGTGTTTAAACGTCACGAGCAGTAAAAGAAAACGCCAGCGCAATGCTGGCGTTTTGCTTAGTGGTGTTTGTATTGACCATAGTGATTGCCGTTATCGTGATGATTATCGTGGCGATCATCGTGATGGTCATGATGATTATCACGTGCGCGCCAGTGGTTGTTGTAGCGTTCGTAGTGATGGTCCCACCAGTCGTGGTCGCGCCAGTTGCCACCATCCCAGTAGTGACCGCGGTTATCCTGGTCGCCAATCTGTAGTTTGACCGCCGGAACCAGCGTAATTTCTGAGGCGTGAACCGCCGCCGGAGCCACCAGCATCATAGAAAGCGCAAGAAGGACAGGTTTCAAGTTTGACATAGGTTACTCCATTCTCATCTTTGCCCAATTTGGGTCGATGGAAGAAGGTTACGCTTTGGAAGACAGCGTTGTTATTCTCCGCAATCCTAATCTCTAAGCACCCGCATTTATTGGGAATTTGTCCTTAATTCCTGCTGATTTCCTCCCTTTTTTCTCCACATTTCAGGCATAAAAAAGCCGGGCTCAGCTATGCTGTCCCGGCTTTTTGTGGGGAAAAGAGAGGTTACGCCTTTTCCATCATCAGCTTACGCAGTGCCGCAAAGTCGGCGGGCAGGTGATGAGACAGCAGCGGCAGATCCGCGCGATCCGCCAGCTCTTTCGGCAGCGGCAGCGTGGTCTCAAGGATAGCCTCAACGCTCTCTTTGAATTTTGCCGGATGCGCCGTGCCGAGGAACAGGCCGTACTCGCCTGGATTCAGCTGGTCACGCAGCGCCCGGTACGCCACCGCGGCATGAGGCTCTGAGGTATAACCCATGTCCTGCAACTCGCGCAGGGTGGCTTTCGTGGTCTCATCGTCCACCGCCGCATAGCCGAGATCATTCAGACGCCACTCTTTACGACGGAACAGTTCTTCCACACGCGGCCAGTTATTCGGCTGGCTGACGTCCATGGCGTTAGAGAGCGTGGCCTGAGTCGACTTCGGTTTCCAGCTGCCTTCCTGCAAGAAACGGGGCACGGTGTCGTTGACGTTGGTGGCGGCGATAAAGCGCTTCACCGGCAGGCCGAGTGATTTCGCCAGCAGACCAGCGGTCAAATCACCAAAGTTGCCGCTCGGCACGGAAACCACCAGCTGATTCCGCGCCTCTTGTGGCAGTTGCGCCACCGCTTCGAAGTAGTAGCAAATCTGCGCCAGCAGACGGCTGATATTGATGGAGTTGGCAGAGTTCAGACCCAGCGCCACTTTCAGCTCTTCGTCATCGAACGCCTGTTTCACCAGGGCCTGGCAGGCATCGAAATCACCGTCAATCGCCACGGTCTCAATGTTGCCCCCGAGGGTACAGAACAGCTTTTCCTGCAGCGGACTGATTTTACCGTTCGGATAGAGAATAACCACGCGCACATTCTTCAGGCCGTAAAACGCATGTGCTACCGCCGCGCCGGTGTCACCGGAGGTCGCGGTCAGAATGGTCACCGGTTTGTCACCGCTGATATGGGTCAGCATCTGAGCCATAAAGCGACCGCCGAAATCTTTAAACGCCAGGGTCGGGCCGTGGAACAGCTCCAGACAACCGACGTCGGCCTGCACCTCTTTCACCGGGGCCGGGAACGCGAACGCCGCACGAATGCGGGACTCCAATTCCTGTGGGGCGATTTCATCGCCAATAAACGCCGACAGAATTTTGGCGCTGCGGGTGACGAAGTCCAGCTTCAGCAGTTGGTCGATGTCGCTCAGGCTGAATTCCGGCAGGTCATGCGGGAAGAATAGCCCCTGATTTTTGCCCAGGCCTTGGGTCACGGCCTGCGCGAAGCTGACCTGCTCATTATGATCTTTTAAGTTATACAGTTTCATCGGTTATCCCACTACGCGAGCGCCCGCCTTGTCCAGCCGGCAAATATGAACGAAGCCTTCCTGATTTTGCAGATAGTGTTTACTGAGCCAGTCTGCGACTCGTTGTGCGGTTTCCGGGTTGTCGCACAGGGCGAACATCGTCGGGCCGGAGCCCGAAATACCGCTAGCCAGCGCGCCAATTTCCGCCACCGCCTGGCGTGCTTCGCCAAAGCCCGGTAGCAGTTTGGTGCGATACGGCTCGGCAATCACGTCCTTCATCAGTTTGGCCGCAAGCTCTGGCTGGCGGCTGTAGCAGGCATGAATAAAGCCCGCGAGATGACGACCGTGAGCGATACAATCCTGACGGCGATACTGCGCCGGTAAAATGGCACGCGCTTCTGCGGTCGACACCTTAATGCCCGGATAGGCCAGTACCCACAGCCATTCGTCGAAGGCCGGAATTTGCTGGCTGATAATGCCATTCTCTTCCAGCATCAGCTGAATCCCGCCGAGGAAGCACGGGGCGACGTTATCGTAATGTACACTCCCGGAGATGCGCCCTTCCAGCTCGCCCATCAGCGCCAGCATTTTGCTGTCGTTCAACGGCTTGCCGCAGTATTCGTTCATCGCCACCAGCGCGGCGACCACCGAACAGGCGCTGGAACCGAGGCCCGAACCGATCGGCATGTTCTTTTCAAGCGTCATTGCGACGGGTACGGTTTTGCCAATTTCCTGGCAGAAACGTTCCCAGCACTGATAAACGATATTTTCACGCGGTTCCACCGGCAGCTTACTGGCAAAATGGCCGATGTTCTTCAGACTGAAGGATTCCGCCGCGACCACTTCCACGTTATCGCCCAGCAGCGTGCCGTTAACCGGCGTCACCGCCGCGCCCAGCACATCAAACCCAACGCTCATATTGGCGCTGGAGGCCGGGGCATAGACTTTAACCATCTTAAACTCCTAACTTCCAGGACAGGGTACGCAGCAGGTCGGCAAATACCCCGGCCGCCGTCACGTCGTTACCCGCGCCGTAGCCGCGTAACACCAGCGGCAGCGGCTGATAATAGTGGCTGTAGAAAGCCAGCGCATTCTCGCCGTTTTTCACTTTGAACAGCGGATCGTTGCCATCGACTTCGGCAATTTTTACTCGGCATACGCCATCGTCTTCAATGTTGCCAACGTAGCGCAGCACTTTGCCTTCATCACGCGCTTTCGCAATGCGGGCCGCAAACTCGTCATCGAGCTGCGGCAGACGTGCCATAAAGCTGTCCACATCGCCGCTATCGTCAAAGTGACCCGGCAGCACAGACTCCACCACGATATCGCTCAGCTCCAGATGACGACCGGTTTCACGAGCGAGGATCAGCAGCTTACGCGCCACGTCCATCCCGGAAAGATCGTCGCGAGGATCCGGCTCGGTGTAGCCCATTTCACGCGCGATAGACGTGGCCTGCGACAGGCTCATGCCCTCGTCCAGCTTACCGAAAATAAACGACAGTGAACCCGAAAGAATGCCTGAGAACTTTTGCAGCTCATCGCCCGCGTTCAGCAGATTTTGCAGGTTCTCGATAACCGGCAAACCCGCACCAACGTTAGTGTCGTACAGGAATTTACGCCGCGAACCCGCCGCCGCCTGACGCAGCTCGTGATAGTAGTTCATCGACGAGGTGTTGGCCTTTTTATTTGGCGTCACCACGTGGAAGCCTTCGCGCAGGAAATCGGCGTATTGATCCGCCACCGCCTGGTTGGAAGTACAGTCGACAATCACCGGGTTCAGCAGATGATACTCTTTCACCAGACGGATCAGACGGCCAAGATTGAACGGTTCTTTGGCTTCCGCCAGCTCGCCCTGCCAGTCTTCCAGATTGAGACCATGCACGTTGGTCAGCAGCGCACGCGAGTTCGCCACGCCGCACACGCGCAGATCGATATGTTTGCTTTTAAGCCAGGTCTGCTGGCGCTTAAGTTGCTCCAGCAGCGCCCCACCAACGCCGCCAACACCAATCAGAAACACTTCAATCACCTGGTCGGTATTGAACAGCATCTGATGGGTAACACGCACGCCCGTGGTCGCGTCGTCATTGTTCACCACGACGGAAATAGAACGCTCGGACGACCCCTGAGCAATCGCCACGATGTTGATGTTGGCGCGGGCCAGTGCGGCAAAGAACTTCGCTGAGGTTCCACGCTGGGTGCGCATTCCGTCGCCGACGACGGAGATGATCGCCAGGCGATCCATGATTGCCAGCGGCTCCAGCAGCCCTTCTTTCAGCTCAAGGTAAAACTCATCTTCCATCGCTCGTTTCGCCCGGACGCAGTCGCTCTGCGGCACACAGAAGCTGATGCTGTATTCGGAAGAGGATTGGGTTATCAGCACCACCGAAATTCCGGCGCGAGACATGGTGGCGAAGACGCGGGCCGCCATGCCGACCATGCCCTTCATCCCCGGACCGGAGACGTTGAACATCGCCATATTATTCAGGTTAGAAATGCCCTTCACCGCCAGGCCATCTTCGTTGTGGCTGGCACCGATTAAGGTCCCCGGAGCCTGTGGATTACCGGTATTTTTAATCAGGCACGGGATCTGAAACTGGGCAATCGGTGCGATGGTGCGCGGATGCAGTACTTTGGCACCAAAATAGGACAGCTCCATCGCTTCCTGATAGGACATCGATTTCAGCAGACGCGCATCGGGCACCTGACGTGGGTCACAGGTATAGACCCCATCGACGTCAGTCCAGATTTCACAGCAGTCGGCGCGCAAGCACGCCGCCAGCACCGCCGCGGAGTAATCGGAGCCGTTACGCCCCAGCACCACCAATTCACCTTTGTCATTCCCGGCGGTAAAGCCCGCCATCAGCACCATGTGATCGGCGGGGATTTGGCTGGCGGCAATGCGACGGGTGGATTCAGCGATATCGACGGTAGATTCAAGATAGTGGCCAACGGCCAGCAGTTTTTCGACCGGGTTGATCACGGTCACCTTGTGACCACGCGCTTCGAGCAGTCCCGCCATGATGGCAATCGACAGCTTTTCACCCCGGCAGATCAGCGCCGCGTTAACGCCATCCGGACACTGGCCCAACAGGCTTACACCGTGCAGGACATGTTTAATCTGGGCAAATTCCTGAGCAACAAAAGCATTGAGCTGCGCGAGCGGGAAACCGGGCTGAAGAGCCGCCAGCCCCTGAAGGAGTTCGGCAAAAATACGTTCGGCATCAGCGATATTAGGAAGAGCATCCTGACCGCCAATGGTTTTTTCAATCATCGCGACCAGATGGTTGGTGATTTTGGCCGGGGCAGAGAGCACAGTTGCTACCTGCCCCTGCCTGGCATTGCTTTCCAGAATATCGGCAACACGCAGAAAACGTTCTGCATTTGCCACTGATGTACCGCCGAACTTCAAGACTCGCATGGTTGTTACCTCGTGATCTTTGGTCGAAAAAAAAGCCCGCACTGTTCAGGTGCGGGCTTTTTTCAGTTTTTCCTGTACGCGTCAGCCCGCACCGATACCTGTGGTAATGGTGGTGGTAATAATTGTTGTCATGCGGCTGATGCGAATCATGGATGTTGTGTGCTCTGTCATTTTAATTGTCTGTCGTCTGCCTATATTGGTTAAAGTATCTGCCTGGCTAAGTCAACGAATTTCTCTTTTTGCCCCGGTTTGGAACACCGTGCAGCTGCGCCAGTGAAGCCAGCGTATCCGTCCCGCATCCCCTGCGGTTAATGCCTATACCAGAGTATTCATCCATAACAAAACATTATGGCAGCAGATTAGTCGGCGATATTTTTTTCGATATCATGCAGTAATCGGTGCAGCATTGCGGTGTCACGTTGCCCGAGGAGGCCCAATCGCTGTTGTAGCCAATCGGCCAGTTTTACGTCATCCGCGACCTGTAATTTTGCCAGCAGCGCCATCGCCCGGGATCGCAATGCCTGAAGCTGATTTTCATTATTCTCAGCGAAAACGGCCGTCGCGGTCTGCGTCAGCGCAGAGAGCTGATAGCAAAATACCATCACCGCCTGACCCAAATTCAACGAAGGATAATCGGCCACCATCGGCACACCGGTGAGGATATCGGCCAGTGCCAGCTCATCGTTGGTAAGCCCGGAATCCTCGCGCCCGAAGACCAGCGCGGCGTGGCCCATCCACTGTGATTTCTCCTGCAGAATGGGCACCAGTTCCTGAGGCGTGGCGTAATAGTGAAAGCGGGCACGGCTGCGGGCGGTGGTGGCGACGGTGAAATCGACATCCTGCAATGCGTCAGCCAGAGTAGGAAACGTTTTGATATTTTCAAGAATATCGCCGGATCCGTGTGCCACCCACTGTGCGGCAGGTTCAAGATGCGCCTGACTGTCGACAATTCGCATTTCCGTGAATCCCATGGTCTTCATCGCCCGGGCCGCAGCGCCGATATTTTCGGCTCTTGCTGGTGAAACCAGCACTATTGATAAGCGCATGTCATCTTCTCTTTTTTACTTTACACCCGTCACAATGTGATGCTCATCATCATATTGCGCGGCGCGAATTTACTTTATTGCAACAAAAAACGCAGAAAGGATGTTTATTAACACATCAATAAGACTAAACTATTATCCAGGAATCCTCCTGGTAAGTATGTTAACAGAACATGTATATCCCTATGTTCTAGTGGGATATTTAAAATAAGATTAACGCTCATCTTTTGGATTCGTTTTGCTAATCAGTTCACTCTTGCAATCATTTGAGTTGTTGAAAATTTGTGACAAAAGCAACCATTTAGATGCAAGGATTTCACAAGACTGTTAACGTGCTACAATTGAACTTGATATATGTCAACGAAGCGTAGTTTTATTGGGTGTCATCCCTCTCTGAGCCTGTTATGTTGCTGTTAAAATGGTTAGGATGACAGCCGTTTTTGACACTGTCGGGTCCAGAGGGAAAGTACCCACGACCAAGCTAATGATGTTGTTGACGTTGATGGAAAGTGCATCAAGAACGCAATTACGTACTTTAGTCATGTTATGCCTGTCATGTTAATTTACGATATGCAGCAGGCGGGTCAGGGACTTTTGTACTTCCTGTTTCGATTTTAGTTGGCAATTTAGGTAGCAAACATGCAGACCCCGCACATTCTTATCGTTGAAGACGAGTTGGTAACACGCAACACGTTAAAAAGTATTTTTGAAGCAGAAGGTTATGATGTGTTCGAAGCCACCGATGGCGCGGAAATGCATCAGATCCTTTCTGAAAATGATGTCAATCTGGTCATCATGGACATCAACCTTCCGGGCAAAAATGGCCTGCTGCTGGCGCGTGAACTGCGTGAGCAAGCCAACGTCGCTCTGATGTTCCTGACCGGTCGTGATAACGAAGTGGATAAAATCCTTGGCCTGGAAATCGGCGCTGATGATTATATCACTAAGCCATTCAACCCTCGTGAACTGACTATCCGTGCGCGTAACCTGCTCTCCCGTACCATGAATCTGGGTACCGTGAGCGAAGAGCGTCGCAGCGTGGAAAGCTACAAGTTCAACGGTTGGGAGCTGGACATCAACAGCCGCTCACTGGTTAGCCCGAACGGCGAACAGTACAAGCTGCCGCGCAGTGAATTCCGCGCGATGCTGCACTTCTGCGAAAACCCGGGCAAGATTCAATCCCGTGCAGAACTGCTGAAGAAAATGACGGGCCGTGAGCTTAAGCCGCACGACCGCACGGTTGACGTGACTATCCGTCGGATCCGTAAGCACTTTGAATCTACGCCGGATACTCCGGAAATCATCGCCACCATTCACGGCGAAGGTTACCGTTTCTGCGGCGAACTGCAGGAATAATTCTTCTGCATCAGTCATAAAAAACGGCGCTTAGCGCCGTTTTTTTTCGCCTGTTACTCCTTCCACGGCATGATAGGCACCGCGCTGATCGCATTCTTAGGCGAGCCGTCGACCACTTTATCGGAATAGGTCAGGTAGACCAGGGCATTGCGTTTCGCATCGTAAAAGCGCACCACCTGCAGCTTTTTGAACACCAGTGAGGTTCGTTTCTGGAACACCACTTCGCCTTCCGATTTACCCTTTTTGATCTTATCGCTTACCTCGATCGGTCCAACCTGCTGACAGGAAATAGCGGCATCAGAGGTATCTTCTGCCAGCCCCAAACCGCCTTTGATCCCGCCTGTTTTGGCACGGCTGATATAGCAGGTGACATTCTTCACATCCGGGTCATCAAAGGCTTCAACCACGATTTTATGGTCCGGGCCAATCATTTTGAACACGGTGTCTACGGAGCCGATTTGTTCTGCATGCGCCGCGCTGCCGGCCAGTGTCAGCAAAAGACCCGCAATTAACTTCTTGTATTTCATATTGTTACCATTCTTGAAAATGACACTACGCGATTATTCAATAACGTAGAAGAAAATGTTTAAAGATCACAGCTTTACAAAAATAATACAGGCTTATGGTTTAAAATCGCACTTTAGCGCAAAAAAAACACTGAATGCTAAAACATCAAAAAATGCTATGATCCGCTACCCTAGTTACAGGCACCTGCGAAAGGATGAGGACATTATATGGATCAAGCTGGGATAATTCGCGATCTTCTTAGCTGGCTTGAAGGGCATCTCGATCAACCTTTATCACTGGATAACGTGGCGGCAAAAGCGGGCTATTCCAAGTGGCATCTGCAAAGGATGTTCAAGGACGTCACCGGCCACGCTATTGGTGCCTACATTCGTGCTCGTCGCCTGTCAAAATCTGCTGTGGCCCTGCGTCTGACCGCGCGCCCGATTCTGGATATTGCTCTGCAGTACCGTTTTGACTCTCAGCAGACTTTCACCCGTGCGTTCAAGAAGCAGTTTAGCCTAACCCCCGCGCTTTATCGCCGCTCGCCGGACTGGAGTTCATTCGGTATGCGCCCACCGCTGCGCCTGGGTGAATTCACGATGCCGAAGTACGAATTCATCACCATGCCAGACACACAGCTGGTGGGTGTGACCCAGAGCTATACCTGTAAACTGGAAGAAATTTCTGAGTTCCGTCAGCAAATGCGCGGTCAGTTCTGGCGTGAATTCCTCGGCAATTCGCCGTCGCTCCCACCGATGCTGTATGGCCTGCATGAGCCACGTCCAAGTCTTGAGCGAGACGATGAGCAGGAAGTGCTCTACACCACCGCGCTGACGCCGGAGATGGTCAATGGACATCTTCAGGACGCGCATCCGGTGAAACTGGAGGGCGGTGAATACGTGATGTTTACCTACGAAGGGCTGGGTACGGGGTTGCAGGAATTTGTCCTCACCCTGTATGGCACCTGTATGCCGATGCTCGGCCTGACCCGTCGTAAGGGTCAGGACATCGAGCGCTTCTTCCCGCAGAAAGAAGCGATGAATCAGGAACCGCCTATCCAGTTGCGCTGCGAGTACCTGATTCCTATTCGTCGTTAGCGCTGGAGTTCGTCCAACGCAGGGGCGTCCAGATGCGTGACGTCGCCTGCGGTCTCGACAATCCAGCCCGGTGCCAGCCACGGGCTTTGCTGATAATCCACCCGCGAAATTGAGCAGTTACGCAAGCGCAGACGGCGTTCTGCGTAAGCCGGCAAGCCCAGAATAGTACTCACCAGACAACCCAGCGCCATCCCGTGACTGACCAGCAGCGGGCGACTGCCCTGCGGCAGTTCCAGGCAATCTTGCAGCGCGGCATTCATGCGATCGGCCAGCTCCTGCATCGACTCTCCTTCCGGAATGCGTCCGTTGGCGGTGCCATTCACCAGCGTGCGACGCCAGCCCTCTTCCTCGTCGGTCAGGGTATCGATCAGACGACGCTCAAGCACGCCCATATCGAGCTCCCGAAGCCGCGGATCGTAGGTCACGCTGCACCCACAGGCTTCAGCAATGATTTCAGCAGTACGACGCGTACGGCCCAAATCGCTGGCGATAATGTGCGTGATACCGAGGGCTTTAACACGCTCCCCGACTTGCCAGGCCTGCTGTTCACCTTTTTCGGTCAGCGGACTGTCGGACTGGCCCTGAATACGTCGCTCGGCGTTCCACTGCGTCTCACCGTGGCGAACAAGGTATACCTGTAACATGCGATTTTTCCGTTATACTGCGATGATAATTTTTTTCGTAAGTGTACTGATTATGCATAAGGTTGTCTCAGCCACCACCAATCCCGCCAAAATTCAGGCTATTCTGCAGGCTTTTAACGAGATCTTCGGCGAAGGATCCTGCCATATTGACGCCGTTTCCGTCGAGAGCGGCGTACCGGAACAGCCCTTCGGAAGTGAAGAAACGCGCGCTGGCGCACGCAATCGCGTGAACAATGCCCGTCTTGCCAGACCGGATGCCGATTTTTGGGTCGCTATTGAAGCAGGCATTGATGATGGCAGCACGTTCAGTTGGGTGGTCATCGAAACACGTGAACAGCGCGGGGAAGCCCGTTCAGCCACCTTGCCGCTGCCGAAGGTTATCCTTGAACGCGTTCAGGCGGGTGACGCTCTCGGCCCGGTAATGTCGCACTACACCGGCATTGATGAGATTGGTCGTAAAGAAGGGGCGATTGGCGTGTTCACGGCGGGCAAACTGACCCGCAGCAGCGTCTATCATCAGGCAGTGATTCTGGCGCTCAGTCCGTTCCACAACGCCATTTATCGGTGAGTGTC
Source organism: Scandinavium lactucae (assembly GCF_033843265.1). Classification (NCBI taxonomy): domain Bacteria; kingdom Pseudomonadati; phylum Pseudomonadota; class Gammaproteobacteria; order Enterobacterales; family Enterobacteriaceae; genus Scandinavium; species Scandinavium lactucae. The sequence continues at coordinate 203,967 of NZ_JAWXRD010000001.1, read as the reverse complement.
TGGCAGCGTCTGCTCCAGCCACTGACGCAGTTCGGGCGGGGCTGATTTCAGACTGTTTGATCCGCGGGTAATGGTGGCAATGCCCGCGCCAAGCTCGCTTTTCAGCTCACGCTGGCTCATTTCACCGCGCAGCAACTCTTCGATAATCCGCACCCGCGTACCCAACGCCTCACGCTCATCGGGCGTCATCATCAGATTCAGAAGCGGCAGATGCAAATCGGCAGCAAAGGCCTGACGCATCAGCTCCACGAAGCGAAGCCACTCCTGGTGGCGCTGTTCCGCATTTGCGGCTGAATAAGGGGATTGTTGAGTCATGTTACGCCACCTGGTTGGGGCGGATGGCACAGAGCCATCCGCCGAATGTACTCTTTAGCGAGTACAAGCATAACATACTCTCAGCGGATCAGTAACGTTGCTTCCACTCGTCGTCGGTCAGGAGTTGCGTCTTATCGCCCATGAAGTAGCGATAGTACGCATCATAAGCCAGCACGTTCTTCACATAACCGCGCGTTTCCGAGAATGGAATGCTCTCAACAAAGGCCGCCGCGTCGATGCGCCCGGCGCTGTTGCCCTGCCAGGTCCGGACCCTGCCCGGCCCGGCGTTATACGCCGCTGAGGCGTAGATACGGTTGTTACCAAACTGCTGATAAACGTATTGCAGGTAACGGGTGCCGATATTGATGTTGGTCTCAGGATCGAGCAGCTGATTCGGGCCGCTGTAGCCCGGAATAGAGAACATCTTCACCGTATGCGTGGCGGTGCCTGGCATGATTTGCATCAGCCCGGTCGCGCCAACTGGGGAGCGCACTTTCGGGTTCCAGGCGCTTTCCTGACGGGCAATCGCCATTGCATAGCTTTTGCTGATGTCTTTGTCGCTGGTGTAGCGCACAAACAGGTCTTTGTAGGCCAGCGGGAAACGCTCCTCGAGGTTATCCCACAGCTTGCCCGCAATCGTCGCCTGCACGCTGAGATCCCACCAGTCCTGGTCAAAGGCATACTTCGCCAGCTGGCCCTGCTCATTGCGGCTACGGCTGCTGACCAGATTAGCCCACTCGCCGCGCGCGGTGTTGTCCTGGTTCCAGTACATCAGCTCGCGCACGCGAGACATCTCCGGGCCATTGACCAGCAACGGAGCCACCGTGCCTTCTGGTTTCTCAACGCGGATGGAATAATCTTCCCCCAAACGCTGCGCGGCCACCATCGGGTAGAACCCGCGCTGCTGCATCAGCGAATGCAGGATATCTTTCGCTTCCTGTTCGCGCCCGCGCTCCATCAGCAAATCGGCCTGCCAGTAGCGCCACTCGTCTTTGTCTTTGGCTTCCATCGGCAGGCGTGCCAGCCAGGTGTTGAGCCCACGGCGGTCACCGTTGCCAATCGCCATGCGCACACGACGCTCCACCAGTGAGGTCGATCCGGAACGCATGATGGCGTCATCGCGCCACTGCGCCTGTTCAGCGGTGACATCGTTGCCCATCAGACGCCAGGCAACGATATCGCGCAGATCCTGGGTCTGGCTCTCATTGAGTTTCTGCGCCTGAACCAGTTGCGGGATCAGCAGACGCGCATTTTCCACGTCCTGACGTGCGACGCTACTAAATGCCAGCGCCGCCATCTGGCGTGTGAAATCGGTCGCCCCCGTGCTTTGCGCGAAAGTCAGGACGCTGTTGGGATTGTTCGCCAAACTGACCACCGCCGAGGCGATGGTTTGATAATCTCCCGGCATCTGGTTGGCCAGAGTGGTAACCAGACGGGTGTTACCCGCCTGCATCGCCAGGCGAATACGTTCCAGATACGCCAGCGGATCTTGTGTGCCGGAAGCACGCCAGGCGCTAAACAACGGGTCACAGGCGTTGGGCTGACTTTTACCCGTCAGCCATAAATCCTTCGCGCCATCCCAGGCTGCCTGGGTCTGTCCGACGTTGTATTTCGCGTAGTAGTAATTACATTGCGCTTCCGTGGTACCGGGCTTGTCTGGGCTGAATGCCAGCAGACCGCGCCAGTCTTCACGACGTGCCAGTTCATTCACAAAGCGGTTCTTCAGCGTGCGAGCGGCGGGCAGCGTCGGGTATGTCTGCACAAACTGCGTCACGCTTAGCGCAGGCGCATTCATCAGGTCATCGGTGAGCTGACGGTATTGCAGATAAGGATAGAGCGGATAGTCTTTCAGCGTCGGCATCAGCTGATCAACAACGTCCATCTGGTGGTTATCCCACGCCTGTTTAATCTGGCTATAACGACTGCGTTGTTCATTCAGTGAATCGGCGTGAACCGCACTGCTGACCGTCAACAGACAAACGCCCGCGGCCAGAAGTCGCCACGTCATGGGTTTAGCATTTTGCACATGCGCTCCTTTGAAAATTGGGTCAATGCAGCATCATGCCGCGTCTCTTTATGCTAATCAGACAACCGGATTTACGCCACGTTAAGGACACTTTTTTACCTTTGCGCTTATCGCTTGCGCCTGGCTGGGATTAGCGTGTGAAAAAGGCTACACTTCGCCTTTGACTCCTTTTCATCAAAATAAAAGAGGCGAAGTCCAACGTGGCTCAATTCGTTTATACCATGCATCGCGTCGGCAAAGTGGTCCCGCCGAAGCGACATATTCTTAAAAACATCTCTCTGAGCTTCTTCCCTGGCGCAAAAATCGGTGTACTGGGCCTGAACGGTGCCGGTAAATCCACCCTGTTGCGCATCATGGCCGGTATCGACACCGATATCGAAGGTGAAGCGCGCCCGCAGCCAGGCACCAAAATTGGCTACCTGCCGCAGGAACCCCAGCTCAACCCGGAACATACCGTTCGCGAATCCGTTGAAGAAGCCGTGTCCGAAGTGGTTAACGCCCTGAAAGGCCTGGAAGAAGTGTACGCCCTGTACGCTGAGCCAGACGCCGACTTCGACAAACTGGCGGCCCAGCAGGGCAAATATGAAGAAATCATCCAGGCGCACGATGGTCACAACCTGAACGTGCAACTGGAGCGCGCCGCTGATGCGCTGCGTCTGCCGGATTGGGATGCCAAAATTGGTACGCTCTCCGGGGGTGAACGCCGCCGTGTGGCCCTGTGCCGCCTGCTGCTGGAAAAACCAGACATGCTGCTGCTCGACGAACCGACCAACCACCTGGACGCCGAGTCCGTGGCCTGGCTGGAACGTTTCCTGCACGACTTCGAAGGCACCGTCGTCGCGATTACCCACGACCGTTACTTCCTCGACAACGTGGCAGGCTGGATCCTCGAACTGGACCGCGGCGAAGGTATTCCATGGGAAGGCAACTACTCCTCGTGGCTGGAGCAGAAAGACCAGCGTCTGGCGCAGGAAGCCTCTCAGGAAGCCGCGCGCCGTAAATCTATCGAGAAAGAGCTGGAGTGGGTGCGTCAGGGCGCGAAAGGCCGTCAGTCTAAGGGTAAAGCCCGTCTGGCACGCTTTGAAGAGCTCAACAGCACCGAATACCAGAAACGCAACGAAACCAACGAACTGTTTATTCCACCTGGACCACGTCTGGGCGATAAAGTCGTTGAAGTCACCAACCTCAGCAAGTCCTACGGCGACCGTCAGCTGATCGACAATCTGAGCTTCTCGGTGCCGAAAGGCGCGATTGTCGGCATCATCGGCCCGAACGGCGCGGGTAAATCGACCCTGTTCCGGATGCTTTCCGGTCAGGAACAAGCGGACGGCGGCACCATTGAACTTGGCGAAACCGTCAAGCTGGCCTCCGTTGACCAGTTCCGTGATTCCATGAATAACAGCAAAACCGTGTGGGAAGAAGTTTCCGGCGGGCTGGATATCATGAAAGTCGGCAACACCGAAATGCCAAGCCGTGCTTACGTCGGTCGCTTTAACTTCAAAGGCACCGATCAGGGCAAACGCGTGGGCGAACTGTCCGGTGGTGAGCGTGGCCGTCTGCATCTGGCGAAACTGCTGCAGGTTGGCGGTAACATGCTGCTGCTCGATGAGCCGACCAACGACCTGGATATCGAAACCCTGCGCGCGCTGGAAAACGCCCTGCTGGAGTTCCCGGGCTGCGCGATGGTTATCTCGCACGACCGTTGGTTCCTCGACCGTATCGCCACCCACATTCTGGATTACCAGGATGAAGGTAAAGTTGAGTTCTTCGAAGGTAACTTCACCGAATACGAAGAGTACAAGAAACGCACCCTCGGCGCAGATGCGCTGGAGCCTAAGCGTATCAAGTACAAGCGTATTTCGAAGTAATAGTTATTGCCCCGGAAACGGGGCAGATGACAAAGCCGGGCGACGTTCAACGCGCCCGGCTTTTTTATTTAGCCCTGCTCACCCATCATCTGCTTCACCAGTTCAACACAGCGCAGGAAGCGCGCGTCGTAATCCGGTTCTTCCACGTGAACGTACTCAATATTGTTTTCATGGAGCATCTCTTCCAGCATGGTCTGGAACTCTTTTCTGTCCACCGAACTGCCGAGACTGCGTAGGCCATCGGCCACCCACGGGGTATTATTTTCCAGCAGGATAACCAGATCAAAACGGTATTCGTCAATCAGCGCCTGCACGAACGGATGCTCGCGGCCTTCGTACTTTTTACAGAACGCCTGAGTGGTGACAAAATCGGTATCGATGAACGCCACTTTATTGGCGTACTTGACTGCAAAATCAATGTACTGCGCGTGGCCGAGGGCGATTTTGTCATAATCAGAATATTGCAGCGCCATTTCGTCCCCGCCGAGATGGGAGAAGACATAATCGCGGCCATATTCCCAGGCGCTGGTGGTGTTGAAGATGTTGGCGAGCTTGTTGACCAGCGTTGATTTGCCGCTCGATTCGCCGCCTAAAATCGCCACCGTCCGCACGAAGAACGGTTTAACTTCCGTCGGGATGTATTCCCAGTAGCGGGACGGGTTTTCACGGATTTGCGAGCCGCTGATGTTCATAAACGTCCGCTGCGGATCGATAAGCACCGTCTCGGTGCCTAAGTGCTCGCGGAACTGCGGGGCGTCGGCTTCTTCCGAAGTGTAAATGGTGTTGGGCTGAATGCCCTTCTCTTCCATAAACGCCTTCACCCCGTTGCTCCACACGTCCCAGCCGTGCGGATACGGCTCCATGCCCTCTTCGTTAAAGGCATGAATACGAATATTTTTTTGGTATTTAAAGGTTTGCAACAGCCAGCGCAGACGGTCAGACACCGTCGGCTGTTGCGACATGGCACTATCTTCGAACAGGGCGCGATCGCGCGTTTCGTCATAGCCCATAATGATGTGCAGCTCGTCAACCTGGCTGACGGCACGCTGAATCAGATAAATATGCCCGGTGTGCAGCGGATAGAACTTACCAAACACCACGCCGATGTTTTTCTGTTGGCGCGGAAACTCTAGCCCCAGAAAGCGGTGCAGCGCTTCCAGCTTCTGCGCACTGGGGCTTTTGATTTTGGCATTCAGCAACTGGCTAAGGTAGCCTTTGGTCATTCCGCTGGCATCCGCCACCTGCTGCAAAGTGCAGCCCTTCTGGCGAATTGCGGTTTTGATGTAGTCAAATGACGACATGAATGCCTCCTGCAATTGAGTAATGCTTTGTATTATAAGTCGTCAAAGACATTTAGAGCGTCAGAAAGCTTCTTAACGCCAAAGACTTTCATTCCTTCAGGGATTTTTTTGGGAACGTTGGCCGCAGGCACGATGGCGCGGCGGAAACCGTGTTTCGCCGCTTCGGAGATACGTTCCTGACCGCTTGGCACCGGGCGAATTTCCCCGGACAGGCCAACCTCACCAAACACCACCAGATCCTGCGGCAACGGCCTGTCGCGCAGGCTGGAGACCATCGCCATCAGCAGCGCCAGGTCGGCGCTGGTTTCGGTAACTTTCACCCCGCCGACCACGTTGACGAACACGTCCTGGTCGAACATCTGCAACCCGCCGTGGCGATGCAATACCGCCAGCAGAATTGACAGACGGTTTTGCTCCAGCCCCACCGCGACACGACGCGGGTTGCCCATCATCGACTGATCGACCAGCGCCTGGATCTCGACCAGCAGCGGGCGCGTGCCTTCCCAGACCACCATCACCGAACTGCCGGACGTCACTTCATCACCACGGCTTAAGAAAATCGCCGACGGGTTGCTGACTTCACGCAGGCCCTGTTCGGTCATGGCGAAAACGCCGAGTTCATTAACCGCGCCGAAGCGGTTTTTATGGCTACGCAGAGTGCGGAAACGGGAATCGGCATCGCCATCCAGCAGTACCGAACAGTCGATACAGTGCTCGAGCACTTTCGGGCCTGCCAGCGAGCCATCTTTGGTGACGTGACCGACCATCACGATCGCCACGCCGCGCGTTTTGGCGAAGCGCGTCAGATAGGCCGCGCTCTCACGCACCTGCGCCACGCTGCCCGGCGACGACTGAACGTCCGCCATGTGCATCACCTGGATGGAGTCAATCACCATCAGCTTCGGCTGCTCTTCATCGGCAATCTGGCAAATCTGCTCAATGCTGGTTTCTGACAGCATGTTGAGATTCGAAGCGGGCAAACCGAGGCGATGCGCGCGCATTGCCACCTGCTGTAATGACTCTTCCCCGGTCACGTACAGGGTTTTCATCTGCTCGCTAAGCTTGCACAGCGTTTGCAGCAGCAGCGTGGATTTCCCCGCCCCCGGGTTGCCACCAATCAGGATGGCACTGCCCGGCACCACACCGCCGCCGAGGACACGGTCAAATTCTTTAAATCCGGTGGAGAAACGCGGCAGCTCTTCCAGGCTGATGTCAGACAGCTTCTGGACTTTCGACGCGCCGGAGCTGCCCGCATAACCGCTCAGACGTTCGTTGCGCGCAACGGTGGGCGAAGCGGCAATGCGCATCTCAGTAATCGTGTTCCAGGCATGACAGGCGCTGCACTGTCCCTGCCAACGCGGATAATCCGCGCCACACTCGTTACAGACAAATGCGCGTTTGGGTGCTTTCGCCACGTTGACCTCTTATTTTTGATTCAGGCTGCCGGAGAGTATGCAGAACACGCCCATCAGGTCAGCGTGACGGATGGTGATTTCCGTCTGCTCGTTAACTTTCGGTTTGGCATGATAGGCGATGCCCAGGCCCGCCGCCTTGATCATCGGCAGGTCGTTGGCACCATCGCCAATCGCGACGGTTTGTGCCGCCGGGATTTCGTAAGTTTCCGCCAGGCTTTTCAGGGTGTTGGCTTTGTATTGTGCATCGACGATATCGCCTATCACATTGCCGGTCAGCACGCCGTCGCGGATTTCCAGTTCGTTGGCAACCGCCGCCGTCAGACGGAGTTTGTCCCGCAGATAATCGGCAAAGAAAGTGAAGCCACCGGAGGCAATCGCCACTTTCCAGCCGAGCGTTTCCAGCTTCAGCACCAGCGACGCGAGGCCCGGCATCAGCGGCAATGAGTCACGTACCTGACGAAGAATATCGGCATCCGCTCCTTTCAGGGTGCCGACACGCTGGCGTAGGCTGGCGGTGAAATCAAGCTCGCCGCGCATCGCACGTTCGGTGACTTCGGACACCTGTTCGCCGGTGCCCGCCAGCTTGGCGATTTCATCGATGCATTCAATCTGAATCGCGGTCGAATCCATATCCATCACCAGCAATCCCGGGGTGCGCAGATGCGGGATTTTCCCCAGCGGTGCCACGTCCAGCCCGTCATCATGTGCCAGACGCGTCGCGCGCGGCGTGAGCGAGCCTGCCAGGCGGATAACCTGGTAATCTTCAACGCACCAAGCGGCGACAATCACCATCGCCGCGCCCAGTTTGTGCTGGTAATCGGTCAGACGCTGCTTGTCGAGACGACGGCCGTAAAGCAGCCAGCCGCTGCGCCCGGCATGATAGTCCAGAGGCATGACCTCATCGCCGCTTAAGGACAGCGGCAGTCCAGGCCACAAAGAGACATCATCGGGCAGGTCGCACCAGGTCAAACTGTTCGGCATTACGGCTCCACTCATTAAGATTCAGCCAGGGAAAATAACGCATGAGGCTACCCTGTATCCGCCGCTTCTGGCAACATTAAGCTGCAAATTTTCAAAGGTGGAATATGGTTCGCGCAAAAATCAAATTTCGGCTGCATCGCGCCGTGATCGTTCTTATCTGTCTCGCCCTGCTGGTCGCCCTGATGCAAGGGGCGTCGTGGTTCAGTCAAAGCCACCAGCGCCTGCGGGATCCGCAGATGGAGGAACTGGCACGCTCGCTGGCCCATCAGGTTACGCTGAACCTTGCGCCATTAATGCGCTCAGAGACACCTGATGAGAAAAAAATTAATCAGCTGCTGGTTCAGTTGACCACCAACAGCCGCCTGCTGGATGCCAGCGTGTATGACGAACAGGGCGACCTGGTGACCCACGCCGGTGAACGCGTTAACGTCCGCGACCGTTTGGCGCTCGACGGTAAAAAAGCCGGGGGCTATTTTAATCAGCAGATCGTCGAACCTATTCAGGGCAAGAATGAACCGCTCGGCTACCTGCGCCTGACGCTCGATACCCATACGCTACCGACGGAAGCCAAACAGGTCGATAACACCACCAACATTTTGCGCCTGATGCTCCTGCTTTCGCTGGCGATCGGTGTGGTACTGACCCGCACACTGTTGCAGGGAAAACGCACCCGTTGGCAGCAGTCGCCGTTCTTACTCACCGCCAGCAAGTCCGTGCCGGAAGAAGATGACGGCGAAAAGAACGATAATAATTAAGGAAAGGAAATCTGCCATGTCGACCCTGCGTCTGCTTATCTCTGATTCATACGATCCATGGTTTAACCTGGCGGTTGAAGAGTGTATTTTCCGCCAAATGCCCGCTACCCAGCGGGTGCTGTTCCTGTGGCGTAACGCCGATACGGTGGTAATTGGCCGGGCGCAAAACCCGTGGAAAGAGTGCAACACCCGGCGTATGGAAGAAGACAACGTGCGCCTGGCGCGTCGCAGCAGCGGCGGCGGCGCGGTGTTCCATGACCTTGGTAATACCTGTTTTACCTTTATGGCAGGGAAGCCGGAGTACGACAAAACCATTTCTACCGCTATCGTGCTCAATGCGCTGAATGCGCTAGGGATTGACGCTGACGCCTCCGGGCGCAACGACCTGGTGGTGAAAACCCCCGAGGGCGATCGCAAAGTCTCCGGCTCAGCCTATCGCGAAACCATGGATCGCGGCTTTCACCACGGTACATTGCTGCTGAATGCCGACCTCAGCCGCCTGGCCAACTACCTGAATCCCGACAAGAAAAAGCTCCAGGCGAAAGGCATTACCTCCGTGCGGGGTCGGGTGGCCAACCTGACAGAGCTGCTGCCAGGTATTACCCATCAACAGATTTGCGACGCGGTGACCGAAGCCTTTTTCGCCCATTATGGCGAGCGGGTGGCGGCGGAAATCATCTCTCCGGATAAGGCCCCCGACCTGCCTAACTTCGCAGAAACCTTTGCCCGGCAAAGCAGTTGGGAGTGGAATTTCGGTCAGGCTCCGGCCTTCTCCCACCTGCTGGATGAGCGCTTTACCTGGGGCGGCGTTGAGCTGCATTTTGACGTTGAAAAAGGGCGAATTACCCGCACGCAGGTCTTTACCGACAGCCTCAATCCCGCGCCGCTTGAAGCGCTAGCCGCACGTTTACAGGGCTGCCTGTATCGCGCCGATGTACTGCAACAGGCGTGTGATGCACTGGTAGTGGATTTCCCGGAACAGGAAAAAGAGCTGCGAGAATTGTCGGCGTGGATTGCAAAGGCGTTGAGATAACGAAAAGATAGGCCGGGCAAGGCGAAGCCGCCACCCGGCACAAACGATATTACTCTTTATCGCCCAGCAGAACGGATTCCAGCGCGATTTTAATCATGTCGTTAAAGGTGGTCTGGCGCTCAGCAGCAGTGGTCTGCTCATGAGTACGGATATGGTCAGACACGGTGCAGATGGTCAGGGCTTTGGCACCGAACTCCGCCGCAACGCCGTAGATACCGGCGGCTTCCATTTCGACGCCCAGAATGCCGTATTTTTCCATCACGTCGAACATTTCGCCGCCGTCTGGAGAATAGAACAGGTCAGCAGAGAAGATGTTGCCGACGCGCGCATCAACGCCCAGCGCTTTCGCCGCATCAACCGCGTTACGCACCATGCCGAAGTCAGCGATCGCCGCAAAGTCGTGATCTTTGAAACGCATACGGTTCACTTTGGAATCGGTGCAGGCACCCATGCCGATAACTACGTCGCGCAGTTTTACGTCCATGCGCACAGCGCCGCAGGAACCCACACGAATGATTTTCTTCACGCCGAAATCGGTGATCAGCTCTTTGGTGTAGATGGAGCAGGACGGGATGCCCATGCCGTGGCCCATGACGGAAATTTTACGGCCCTTATAGGTTCCGGTAAAACCCAGCATGCCGCGCACGTTGTTCACTTCGCGCACATCTTCGAGGAACGTTTCAGCGATATGCTTCGCACGCAGGGGATCGCCCGGCATCAGTACGACGTCTGCGAAATCACCCATCTCGGCGTTAATGTGTGGAGTTGCCATCTTTCTATCCTTTTTATGTTTATTATCCGGGTAGCGAACCCGGTATACAAAACCGTAGGCCCGGCAAGCTGTGCGCCGCCGGGCAATCCCATTACAGCATGTTTTTGCCGTATTCCATTGGTGACGTCCCGAAATAGGTCGCCAGGGTCTGACCGATGTCCGCGAAGGTTTCGCGATGACCAAGCGAGCCCGCTTTCACTTTCGGACCATACACCAGCACCGGAATGTGTTCACGGGTGTGATCGGTCCCGGTCCAGGTTGGGTCGCAGCCGTGGTCAGCGGTGAGGATGATGATGTCATCTTCACCCACCAGCTCAAGCAGCTCAGGCAGACGGCGGTCAAACAGTTCCAGACCCGCAGCATAACCGGCGACATCGCGACGGTGGCCCCACGAGGAGTCGAAATCAACGAAGTTCGTGAAGACAATGGTCTTATCGCCCGCTTCTTTCATCTCTTTGATGGTGGCATCAAACAGCGCGTCCAGACCGGTAGCTTTCACTTTTTTGGTGATGCCGCAGTTGGCGTAGATATCCGCGATTTTACCGACGGACACGACGTGGCCGTCTTTCTCATCAACCAGTTTCTGCAACACGGTTGGCGCTGGCGGTTCAACGGCCAGATCGTGACGGTTGCCGGTACGTTCGAAGTTACCCGCTTTATCGCCCACGAATGGACGCGCAATTACGCGACCAATGTTGTAGCCGCCTTCGGTCAGCTCTTCACGCGCAATTTCGCACAGCTCATACAGCTTATCGAGGCCGTAGGTTTCTTCGTGACAGGCAATCTGGAACACGGAATCCGCGGAGGTGTAGAAAATCGGTTTACCGGTTTTCATATGCTCTTCGCCCAGCTCGTCCAGAATCACGGTTCCGGAAGAGTGACAGTTACCGAGGTAGCCCGGCAGATTGGCACGTTTCACCAGTTTATCGAGCAGCTCCTGCGGGAAGCTGTTGTGATGTTCAGGGAAGTAACCCCAGTCAAACAGCACAGGCACACCGGCGATTTCCCAGTGGCCAGACGGGGTGTCTTTCCCCGAAGAAAGCTCATGCGCCCAAGCGTATGCGCCAGTCACTTCGGCGTTGCCGTCCATACCTGCGGCAACCTTACCGGTAGAGCCTTCGTGGGCTTTCACCAGACCCAGACGGGTCAGGTTCGGCAGGTTCAGCGGGCCCTTACGGCCTTTATCTGCTTCACCTTTCGCACAGGCCTCTGCGATATGGCCCATGGTGTCGGCACCAACATCACCAAAACGTTCTGCGTCTTCGGTGGCACCGATCCCAAAAGAGTCCAGCACCATAATAAATGCACGTTTCATATCTTCTCCGTACGTTTTGCGCTGCAAAAAAGCGATCAGATCAGTATACCGCTATTGCGTGATTCGACGATAGACCGTTGGTGTTTCTTTCGGTGCGACGTCGTCCAGTTTAATTGCCGCTTTCACCGCTTTCGCGGCTTCTTGCCAGCTCGCTTCGTCTTTGGCGTGGATGACGGCCAGCGGACGCTGTCCGTCAATGCTGTCGCCCAGACGGGCCATGTCGGTGAAGCCGACGCTGTAATCCAACGCATCAGAAGCCTGACGACGTCCGCCGCCCATCGACACCACCGCCATGCCTAATGCGCGGGTGTCCATCATGGAGACAAAGCCTTCGGTATCGGCATAGACCGCTTTGCTGAGCATCGCCGTTGGCAGGTATTTCGCGTAGTTCTCAACGAAATCGGTCGGGCCTTTTTGCGCCGCAACCATACGACCGAAGATCTCCGCGGCTTTACCGCTGTCCAGCCCCGCCTGCAGTTTGGCGCGGGCATCGGCTTCGTCTTTCGCCAGACGGCCGGAAATGAGCATTTCCACGCACAGCGCCATGGTCACCTCGAACAGACGCGGGTTACGGTATTCACCGGTCAGGAACTGTACGGCTTCGCGGACTTCAACCGCATTCCCGGCGCTGGACGCCAGCACCTGGTTCATGTCGGTCAGCAGGGCGGTGGTTCGTACGCCTGCGCCGTTAGACACGCCAACAATGGCCTCGGCCAGTGCCGCTGAGAGTTCATAGGTCGGCATAAATGCGCCGCTGCCCACTTTTACGTCCATGACCAGCGCGTCCAGCCCTTCAGCCAGTTTCTTCGCCAGAATCGAAGCGGTGATCAGCGGAATAGAATCGACGGTGGCAGTGATGTCGCGCGTGGCGTAAAAACGTTTGTCCGCTGGCGCGAGGGAGCTGGTCTGCCCGATGATCGCCACGCCAACGTCTTTAATAATTTCGCGGAAACGGTTGTCGTCCGGGAAGATATCGAACCCCGGGATCGCTTCCAGTTTGTCGAGTGTCCCGCCGGTATGCCCCAGGCCACGCCCGGAGATCATCGGAATGTATCCGCCGCAGGCCGCCACCATTGGGCCAAGCATCAGCGAGGTCACATCACCCACGCCGCCAGTGGAGTGCTTATCCACAATCGGGCCATTCAGATTAAGGCTTTTCCAGTCGAGTACCGTGCCTGAATCCCGCATCGCCATGGTCAGCGAGACACGCTCCTCAATAGCCATATCGTGGAAGAAAATGGTCATCGCCAGGGCGGCAATCTGCCCTTCCGACACGGTGTTATCACGAATACCATTGATGAAGAAACGGATCTCTTCGTCACTCAGCGCGTGACCATCGCGTTTTTTACGAATAATTTCTTGTGCGAGAAACACGGTAACCCCCATGAGGAATCGGGTTGAATGCGGCGGTTAACCCACCGCGAAGAAATATTACTCTACATAATTCGAGTTGCAGGAAGGCGGCAAGGGATCGAATCCCCAGAAGCTTACAGGAGTAAGTGACTGGGGTGAGAGAGTGCAGCCAACGCACCTGCGGCTCAAAGTATGACGAGTAATCAGTAGCTGCTGGCGCTCTTGCCGTCGCCATGGCCCAGGGCTTTCAGCAGGCTCGCGAGCAGGCTGGATGCGCCGAAACGGTAGTGACGGGCGTCAGCCCAGTCGGCACCGAACAGATCATCGGCAATCGCCAGGAAGGTTTGTGCATCTTCCGCAGTACGTACGCCGCCCGCTGGCTTAAAGCCGACGGTTTTTTCAACGCCCATATCACGAATAACTTCCATCATGATCCGTGCGCTTTCCGGGGTGGCATTCACTGGCACTTTACCGGTAGAGGTTTTGATGAAATCAGCCCCGGCGTTGATAGAGATTTCAGATGCTTTACGAATAAGCCGCTCTTCTTTCAGCTCGCCGGTTTCGATGATCACTTTCAGCAGCACGTTCGCGGCGGCGCAGGCGTCTTTACACGCTTTCACCAGATCAAAACCGACCTGCTCGTTACCGGCGATCAGCGCGCGATACGGGAAGACTACGTCCACTTCATCTGCACCGTAAGCGATAGCCGCCCGGGTTTCCGCCAGCGCGATATCGATGTCATCGTTGCCGTGCGGGAAGTTGGTAACGGTGGCGATACGCACATCCGGCGTGCCCTGTGCATTCAGGGTTTTACGCGCGATAGGGATGAAACGTGGATAAATGCAGATTGCCGCGGTATTGCCCACCGGGGTTTTCGCCTGGTGGCACAGGGCAATGACTTTCGCATCGGTGTCATCATCGTTCAGGGTGGTCAGGTCCATTAATTTTAACGCGCGCAGGCTGCTTGCAGTTAAATCGGTCATGTTATCTCCGGTGTTTAATTTTACCTTGCGGGTCTGTGACTATTTTAACACCGACCCACGGTTACACTTCGATCCTCATCACAGTTAATGAAACGCGTATGCAAATTTGCATGACTGTAATGAGAGCTCTATCACTCTTTAAAGCGTCAGTGTGGGAGGTTGGATCAAAAGTCCCGCTGGCGCTTTTCTCTACACTGTCCTCATCGTCAACGCGTCTGAGGAACTTCTATGTCTGACTCTTTTGAGCAACGTTGCCAGAATATTGTGACAAGCAAAACGCTAAGCCCCGAGCAAAAACGTCACTTCCTGGCCCTTGAAGCAGAAAACGCTTTACCCTATCCCGACCTGCCAGCGGATGCCCAGGCGGCGCTGAATGACGGCGTTATCTGCGACATGTTTGAAGGCCATGCGCCGTTCAAACCGCGTTACGTCCTACCGGACTACGCCCGCTTCCTCGCCAATGGATCGCAATGGCTGGAGCTTGAAGGGGCGAAAGACCTGGATGACGCGCTGTCGTTACTCACTATTCTCTATCATCACGTGCCTTCGGTGACCTCGATGCCGGTTTACCTTGGGCACCTGGATACGATCCTTTCGCCTTATGTTAAAATTCTAACACAAGAAGAAATCGATATCCGCATAAAACGTTTCTGGCGCTATCTCGACCGCACCCTGCCGGATGCGTTTACCCATGTCAATATCGGCCCGGAAGATACGCCGGTGACGCGCGCCATTTTACGGGCCGATGCTGAGTTAAAGCAGGTTGCGCCGAACCTGACCTTTATCTACGACCCGGAAATTACGCCGGATGATTTACTGCTTGAGGTCAGCAAAAACATCTGCGAATGCAGTAAACCGCACATCGCCAACGGCCCTGTAAATGATAAAATTTTCACAAAAGGACAGTATGGGGTGGTCAGTTGTTACAACTCACTGCCGCTGGCGGGCGGCGGCAGCACCCTTGTTCGCCTCAATCTGAAAGAAATCGCGCTGCGTAGCGCATCGACGGAAGACTTCCTTTCCCGCGTCCTGCCGCACTATTGCCAGCAGCAGACCAGCATCATTGATGCTCGCTGTGCGTTCCTCTATCAACAATCGCACTTCTTTGAGAATAGCTTCCTGGTAGCCGAAGGGTTGATTGATCCGCAGCGATTTACGCCGATGTTTGGTATGTACGGCCTTGCCGAGGCGGTGAATGTGCTGTGTGAAAAAGCGGGCAGCCCGGCGCGCTATGGTCAGCATGATGAAGCCAATGAGCTCGGCTGGCGCATCAGTGCGCAGCTGGCAGCGTTTGTAGAAAATACGCCAGTGAAGTATGGCTGGAAGCAGCGCGCACTGCTGCATGCACAGTCGGGTATCAGTTCCGATAGCGGCACCACGCCGGGGGCACGCATTCCTTATGGCAGCGAGCCGGATCCGGTCAGCCACCTGCTGACCGTCGCCCCGCATCACGCCTTTTATCCTGCCGGGATCAGCGACATTCTGACCCTGGACGAAACCATCAAACGCAATCCACAGGCGGTTATGCAGCTGTGCCTGGGTGCGTTTAACGCCGGAATGCGTGAGTTTTCGGCTAACGTCAGCGGCAACGATTTGGTTCGTGTCACCGGCTATATGGTGCGCTTATCCGAGCTGGAAAAATTCCGCGCGGAAGGCTCGCGCACCAATACCACGTGGCTGGGCGAAGAAGCCGCGCGCAACACCCGCATTCTGGAACGACAGCCGAGAGTCATCAGCCATGAGCAGCAGATGCGCTTTAGTCAGTAATATCATTCCGTTCTCCTGCGTCGACGGCCCTGGCAGCCGTCTGACGCTGTTTTTACAGGGCTGCAATCTGCGTTGTAAAAACTGCCACAACCCGTGGACTATCGGGCACTGTAACGACTGCGGCGAGTGCGTCTCGTCCTGTCCGCACGGCGCGCTTTCAGTGCTAAACGGGCAGGTTATCTGGCAGGAAGCGGTGTGTCAGCAGTGCGATACCTGCCTGAAACTCTGCCCCCAGCAGGCTACGCCGATGACGCGGACGCTGACGGTCGACGAGGTGCTACAGCAGGTAACGCGCGCCGCGCCGTTTATCGAAGGCATTACCGTCAGCGGCGGGGAAGCTACCACCCAGCTACCGTTTATCGTTGAATTGTTCAGCCAGCTTAACGCCACGCCTGCCCTGAAGCATCTGACCTGTCTGGTCGACAGCAACGGCGAGCTGGGTATTAACGGCTGGGAGAAGTTACGGCCCGTCTGTGATGGGGTGATGGTGGATTTGAAAGCGTGGGATGACGAGGTGCATCTGGCGCTCACCGGGCGGAGCAACGCGCGAATCAAAGCGAGTATTCGCTGGCTGGCGGAGAAGCGAATGCTGGCGGAGTTACGCCTGCTGGTGATTCCAGGGCAAACGGATTATTTGCAGGCCATTGGGCCGCTGAGTGAATTTATTCGTTCATTAGGGGATGTGCCGCTGAGGCTGAACGCCTTTCATGCGCACGGCGTATACGGGGAAGCGCAAACCTGGCGCAGCGCCGGTGCGCAGGACGTGGAGCCACTGGCACAGGCGCTGAACGACCGGGGAATATCAGAGATTATCCTCCCGGCGCTTTATTTGTAGATCAGAGCGCGAGGAATACCCCGGCAATGGTGGCGCTCATCAGGTTCGAGAGCGTCCCGGCCGCCACGGCTTTCAGGCCCAGCTGGGCGATGTCCTGGCGACGGGTTGGTGCCAGGCTGCCCAGACCACCAATCAGGATTGCAATCGACGACAGGTTGGCAAAACCGCACAGGGCAAACGAGATAATGGCTTTGGTGTGGTCAGAAATCACTTGTAAGCCAGCCGCCGCGACCACGGCATCGTCCTTCAGATATTCGCCGAAGTTCATGTAGGCCACGAACTCGTTGATGATCAGCTTCTGGCCGATGAATGACCCAGCCACCGTTGCCTCACTCCACGGCACGCCAATGACCCACGCCAGCGGGGAGAATACCCAGCCGAGGATCAGCTGCATCGACAGCTGCGGATAGTCAAACCAGCCGCCAATCCCGGAGAGAATGCCGTTCAGCAGTGCAATCAGCGCCACGAAGGCCAGCAACATTGCCCCGACGTTCAGCGCCAGCTGCATCCCGGACGCCGCACCCGATGCGGCAGCATCCAGCACGTTAGACGGACGGTCAGCATCCGGCATCTGAGCTTCCAGCTCCGGTGAATCATTCGGGATTTCGGTTTCCGGCAGCATGATTTTCGCGAACAGCAGACCACCCGGTGCGGCCATGAAGGACGCGGCAATCAGGTATTCCAGCGGAACGCCCATCTGCGCATAACCCGCCAGTACAGAACCGGCCACCGACGCCAGGCCACCACACATCACCGCAAACAACTCAGAGCGGGTCATGGTCGCAATGTACGGGCGCACCACCAGCGGCGCTTCGGTTTGACCGACGAAAATATTCGCAGTAGCCGACAGCGATTCGGTACGAGAGGTTTTCAGCAAGGCCCGCAGACCGCCGCCCAGAATACGGATCACGAACTGCATGATACCGAGGTAATAGAGCACCGCAATCAGCGAGGAGAAGAAGACGATGACCGGCAGCACGCGCAGGGCAAAGATAAAGCCACCGCCGCCAAAGAGTTCGAACATTTTATCGGAAACCAGGCCACCGAACAGAAAGCCGATCCCTTCGTTGCCATAGGCGATAACGTTTGCGACGCCCTCGGACATCGCCAGCAGCACTTTGCGGCCAGCAGGAACATAAAGGATCAGCGCCCCGATGGCGACCTGAATCATCCATGCGCCAAGCACGGTACGCAGGTTGATGGCACGGCGGTTACTGGAAAGCAGCACGGCGATGGCAATCAGTACCACCATGCCGATCAGTCCCATGAGGATTTGCATACAGAGTCCCTGTGTATTGAAAGTCAAAAGGTGAAAGGGGGATAAATCCCATTCGAGCGGGCCGATTATAACGATCCGTGACTATTCTGTGCGTCTGGCTCACACAATTCCGGCAATTATATGAATCGAATGCTAAAGAATGAGATCTACGTCACTTACAGGGAGGCTAATTATGAGGTTAAGAATAATTTTTGGGTGTTATAAGCTAACGTATCAGCAATTTCAGCAGGCGATTCGGAACGCAGTTCGCACAAGGATTCGAAAACACGGGCCGCCTGTTCAGGACGGTTAGGTTGTCCCTGAAAACCGTTCAGCGGCATATCAGGCGCATCCGTTTCCAGCAGTAAGGCTGAGAGCGGTAAGCGTGCCATGACATCGCGGGTTTTGCTTGCCCGTGGATAGGTAATGGTCCCGCCGACGCCAATTTTATAACCGAGCTGAATGAATCGCTCCGCCTGTTGCAGGCTCCCGGCAAAACCATGAACCACCCCGGTGCGCGGCAGATTATGCCGTTTGAGGTGCTGCGCCAATATGTCATGCGTCCGACGTGAATGCAGGATCACCGGCAGATCGTAACGTTTGGCGAGTTTGAGTTGTTCATCAAGCAACGCCTGTTGTTGGTCGAACTGCGGATCCTCTCGATAGAGATCGAGCCCTATCTCCCCTACCGCCACCAGTTTCTTAGGCTTGCGCGCCAGCAGGGCCGCGAGCTGTGCCAGGCTGTGTTCATTATGCTTTTCAATCACAATCGGATGCAGGCCCAGGGCGGCATACAGCGGGGAATGCGCGGCAGCCAGTGCCAGCACAAGCTCAAAGCGTGAAGCGTCGATCGCCGGGATAATTATTCTGGTCACCCCCGCCTGCGCCGCGCGCGTCAGACTGTTTTCAAGGTCATCCACAAACGGCGGAAAATCAAAATGGCAGTGGGTGTCGGTGAAGTGATAACTCACGCCAGTCCCTCGTTATCAAAGTTGGCATCATTGGCCTGAGGCGCATCGACCAGCGTTGCGCTATGCACATCGTTGGCGACCACCGCAGGCGGCACGACCAACGGGGCAGGCATCGCCACCCGGGTTTTGTAACGGTGCAGCGGCGGCTTCTCTGCCAACATTTTACCCATCGTCGCCAGGAAGTAACGTCCGCACTGGCGGCCAACGTTGTAGTCTTCCAGTAACGCAGGTAGGCGGCTACCCAGCGCCATGCTTTTCAACGGCTTAGGTGGATAAATCTCAAGGATCCGCACTTTCCCCGGCGGTTTTTCGATGTATTGCTGAATGGCGTGGTAGGTCTTCTCATGATGCTGAACCAGATTCACAAACGGTTGCAGACTGCTTTCCCCCAGCCAGCGCTCCATACGCTTAAACCACTGTGGGGTGTAATACATCTGCGACGGCACAGTGCGGATCACCACAATAGTGTTGCCGCCGCGTTTGACCGCTTCCTGAACCGGAATGGCGTCACTCACGCCGCCGTCCAGCCAGTTAAATCCATCGAGCGTCACGCCCGGACGATAAAAACCCGGGATCGCGCTGGAGGCACGGATTTGATCCATCCAGGTGTCACGCGTCGGTGAGAAATAGCCAGGGGAGTAGTCGTCGGCACGAGAGGCACACATATAGAACGCTTTGCCGACGTCAAATTCACGGGCCGCAATGTCCATCGCCAGCGGCATTTTGCTCGCCGTCGACTCCACCAGCCAGTCCAGATCGATAAGGTTTCCACCGCGCACGAAGCGCATCGGATCGAAAAATTCGCGGGAAGTGGTGTAGCGGGTAATGACTTTTCGGGCATAGCCCGGCTGATTACAGACATACGCCGACAGGTTTTGCGCCCCGGCAGAGGTGCCGAAATAGAGATCAAAGGGGTTAAATCGTGCGCGCATGAACTCGTCCAGCACCCCTGCTGTGAAAATACCGCGTTGACCCCCACCTTCGCACACCAGCGCAAGCTTGCCTGGTAGAAAGGGGTTGGCCGCGAGTGGCGCTATATTGCCAAGCGTTACCGGAATTCGCTGTCCCACACTGCTTCCCGTTTTTTATGATTCTTCTGTTAGTTCACCATAGCGCAGATAAGGATTCTCTTAAACTGATAAAGCCAGTCCGAAGACTGGCTTTTGTTACGAAAATTTAACGTCTTCAGTCGACGTCGCTACGGACGCCTGCGTCCCATGAACAGACTCACCAGGAACAGGATGATACCGACGATAAAGACAATTTTTGCTGCGCCCGCTGCCGTACCGGCCAGACCACCGAAGCCCAGAGCGGCGGCAATTAACGCGATTACCAGAAATATAATGCCCCAACGAAACATACGATTCTCCTTTACCATAGTGAATGTCGACCGCTTTGATGAACGCTCAGGCACTCAAAACGACAGACTGGTCTCCCCGGCAACGCCGGGGAAAAATGTTAAAACTTCTTTATTTAACTTTAAGGTCGTTCTTCACACTTTTTACGCCATCAACCGCTTTGGTGATGCTCTCGGCACGATCGCTCTGCGCCTGGGACTCAACTGTCCCGGAAAGCTGCACCACACCGTCGGTGGTTTCCACTTTCACATTACGTGACGGGACGATGTCGTCAGCCAGTAGTTTGGCTTTAATCTCGCTGGTGGTTGCGGTATCACCCGCGTAGCCCTTCATGTCCTGTGACTTGCTGTCGCGTACATGGAGCTTATCGCTAACCGAGGACACACCTTCTACGCTTTTCGCGACTTTAACCGCGGCTTCAGCCTGGTCCTGGCTTTCAACGAAGCCGCTCAAGGTGACCACTTTGTCATCGGTTTTTACTGAAATATCGGTGCTCTTAATTGAATCATGATCGACCAGAGCCGCTTTCACTTTTGCCGTGATGCTGCTGTCATCCATAAAGTTGCCGACTTTGTTCATGGAGCTGTCGACTTTCTGTCCGGCGCTGTCGGCAGCGGATTGTGTTTTATCCATGGTCGTTTCTGCCAGAGCAGAACCACTCATCAGGGCAGTACCCAGCATCATCGCCAGCAGCGTTTTGGACATCTTTTGGGTTGTCATCATCTCGATTCCTGTAGTTTGCTCAGAATTTGAGCTCAGGCGATCTTCATGATCGCATTGCTGTAGGGGTGAACATCACCACAATCTCACAGTTATTAATATCGCGAATGGCAAATCTGCTGGTTTATCGCGCCGATAAACACGCATTGATTAGCGGTTTAAGCCAGCAAACTTGTCATCACTTTGTTAAATATAGCCAACAATTTTGAACGCGCTCGGCCAAACGGCTAAAAAGTAGTCTTTTACAGCGAAAACGGCTTCAATTAAGAACTTTCTGCAAGGGAATCAACAGGGAGGGAAAATGACAGAGCACGGCGTGGGCCGTGCTCTGGAGGGGATTAGTGTTCGCGGGTCTTGCGGAACTGGACGTCAGGGTAACGTTCCTGGGTCAGGTTGAGGTTAACCATGGTTGGGGCGATGTACGTCAGGTTATCGCCGCCATCCAGCGCCAGCTGAACTTCGTTCTTACGCTTGAACTCTTCGAACTTCTTCACGTCATTGCTTTCAACCCAGCGGGCGGTCGCGACGTTCACCGATTCATAAATCGCTTCGACGTTGTACTCACTCTTCAGACGCGCAACCACCACGTCGAACTGCAGCACACCCACCGCGCCGACGATCAGGTCGTTGTTGGCAATCGGACGGAAGACCTGCACCGCGCCCTCTTCCGACAGCTGAACCAGCCCTTTGAGCAACTGCTTCTGCTTCAACGGATCCTTGAGGCGAATACGACGGAACAGCTCAGGGGCAAAGTTAGGAATGCCGGTGAACTTCATCATTTCGCCCTGGGTGAAGGTGTCGCCAATCTGGATAGTGCCGTGGTTATGCAGACCGATGATGTCGCCCGGGAACGCTTCTTCAACGTGCGAACGATCGCCCGCCATGAAGGTCAGCGCGTCGGAAATCACCACGTCTTTACCGGTACGCACCTGGCGCAGCTTCATGCCTTTTTCATATTTGCCGGACACCACACGCATGAATGCCACGCGGTCACGGTGTTTCGGGTCCATGTTGGCCTGAATTTTAAACACGAAGCCGCTGAACTTCTCTTCTTTGGCTTCCACTTCACGGGTGTCGGTTTTACGCGGCATCGGCGCTGGAGCCCATTCCACCAGACCGTCGAGCATGTGGTCGACGCCGAAGTTACCCAGCGCGGTCCCGAAGAAGACCGGGGTGATTTCCCCGGCGAGGAACAGCTCCTGGTCGAACTCGTGCGATGCGCCCTGCACCAGCTCCAGCTCGTCACGCAGCTGGGCCGCGAGATCTTCACCCACGGCGGTATCCAGTTCCGGGTTGTTCAGCCCCTTCACAATGCGGACATCCTGAATGGTGTGGCCTTTACCGGTCTGATACAGGTAGGTTTCATCTTTATAGAGATGATAAACGCCTTTGAACAGCTTACCGCAGCCGATAGGCCAGGTGATTGGCGCACAGGCAATTTTCAGCTCGCTCTCGACTTCATCCAGCACTTCCATGGGATCGCGGATGTCACGGTCAAGTTTGTTCATGAAGGTCAGGATCGGCGTGTCGCGCAGACGGGTGACTTCCATCAGCTTGCGCGTCCGATCCTCGACGCCTTTCGCGGCATCGATAACCATCAGACAGCAGTCGACGGCGGTCAGGGTACGATAGGTATCTTCAGAGAAGTCTTCGTGACCCGGGGTGTCCAGCAGGTTTACCAGGCAGTCGTGATACGGGAACTGCATTACCGAGGTAGTAATGGAAATCCCACGCTGTTTTTCCATCTCCATCCAGTCAGATTTTGCATGCTGGCTTGAGCCACGGCCTTTAACGGTACCGGCAGTCTGGATAGCCTGCCCAAACAACAACACCTTTTCAGTGATGGTCGTTTTACCGGCATCCGGGTGCGAGATGATGGCAAAAGTGCGGCGTTTCGCCACCTCTTGCAGATAAGGAGACAACGTCATAGTCAGTTCTTCTTAAGTAAACGCGACCGCAGGCCGCGCATGTTGAATACGAAAAATGCGGCTATTTTACCCGTAAGCCGGGGACTGACAATCAATGTTTACACAGGAGTTGCTCCAGCTCGGCAAGTGATGTCACAGTCCAGGTCGGCGTAAGATCCGCAGGCAGCGTTTGCTGGTGCGCATTCAGCCAGCAGGTCGAGAGCCCGGCATTGACGCCACCGCGAATGTCCGACTCGGCGGTATCGCCGACCATCAGTACCCGCGAGCGACTCGGATTGCCCGCCTGATCCAGCGCATAATCGAAAATACGCGGATCCGGTTTGGCGACGCCGACTTCTTCAGAAATAATCACTAAATCAAAGTGTTCACGCAGACCCGTACGCTCAAGGCGAATCTGTTGCAGGGAGGTAAAGCCGTTGGTGATGATCCCCATCTTCACTTTTCCCTGCAGCGAATTGAGCAGTGAAACGGCCCCCGGCAGCGGGGCGCAAATCTCCGCCATCGCGTTCATAAAGGCATTGTTCAGTTCACCGGCGTTCACGTTCAGACGCGCCGCCCAGCTTTCGAAACGCTGATGCTGAAGCTGTAACGAGGAGATAGCCCCGTTCTGGTAATCAACCCACAGCGGCTTGTTAACCGCCTGATAGTCCTGGAAATCTTCAGCGGTGAAGGTCACGCTATAATCAAGAAACATCCGCTGTAAGCCACTGAACGAATCGAAGGTAAACAGCGTTTCGTCGGCATCAAAGAAAATCCAGTCCCACATCTTCATCGTAAACCCTTGTCTTACATACTGATTGGCAGTGCCATTATGATTGCGTCCTCACGCCCGTCAGCGGTCGGATAGTAGTTGCGTCGAATCGTCGCCTCGTTGAAGCCCAGGCTTTCATACAGTGCGATGGCGGCAGCGTTCGAGGCACGGACTTCCAGCCACAGCGTGACGACGCCGCGTTTTTCCACTTCGTCGATAACCTGTTCGAGCAATTCCCGGCCCAGACCCCGACGCTGATACGCCGGATCGACGGCGATATTAAACAGCGTGGCTTCATCGAGCACGATTTGCGTAATGGCGAAGGCCGCCATCTCGCCGTCCACCGTCAGCTGCAGGTTGAGATAGCGCTCACCCTGATTGCTGGCGAGCGTCTGCTCGCTCCACGGGAAGGCGTGGGCGCGCTGCTCAATCTGTAGAGCGCGCGGTAAATCAGTCTGGCTTAGGGAAGAAATCGTGTTCATGAGCGCAAATTTGTCGCCAGAGTTCAGCCCGGTCCGCCGCGCTGGACTGCAGTTGTTCGAATGTCGGGCTGGCGAGCTGAGCACCTTCCAGCGCGACCGGTTCAGCGTCGCCAAGACGCCAGCTATTACAGCGGCCACCCTCGGGCAGCATCGCAACGCGCTCCGGCGTCAGCTGTAAGACCTGATCCGGCGTGACGGCGAGCGCGCGCAGGATGTCATTGACCAGCGGATCGGTCAGCGGCGGCAGCGTTTGCGCCACCATCACCAGACGAATATGTTCAGGCAGCGAGATGGCGATTTCGCCCTGCAAAACCGAGGGGCGGCGCAAAGCCCACTGGGTAATGCCCAGTTGCTGTAGTTGCCAGTCTCGTCGGGATGTCATCGCGGGTTTCTCCTGTCTGTCAGGCGCGCAAATATAGCAAATTCGACGAACGTGCGCCAATAAAGCAAGGTGCCGCACGCGCGGTTCATACAGATAATGTGTATAATCGCGCCCGTCGTTTATAGAGGATTCCTTTTTATGTCTGCATTGACCCCGGCAAGTGAAGTCTTGCTGCGCCACAGTGATGATTTCGAACAAAGCCGCATTCTGTTTGCCGGTGATCTGCAGGATGACCTGCCCGCTCGTCTGGACACCGCATTTAGCCGTGCCCACACTCAACAATTTCACCACTGGCAGGTTCTGAGTGCCCAAATGGGTGAGAACGTTCGCTTCAGCCTGACCGCAGAAGCGGCCGATGTGGCTGATTGTGATACGTTGATTTACTACTGGCCGAAGAACAAGCCTGAAGCGTTGTATCAACTGACCAATATTTTATCGATGATGCCGATTGGCACCGATATTTTTGTGGTCGGTGAGAACCGCAGTGGCGTGCGCAGCGCCGAACAGATGTTGGCGGAATTCGCGCCGCTGAACAAAATCGACAGCGCGCGTCGCTGTGGCCTGTACCACGGTCGCCTGGAAAAACAGCCGTCGTTCAGCGCAGAAGATAACTGGTCCGAGTATCAGTTGGATGGCCTGACCATCAAAACGCTGCCGGGCGTCTTCAGCCGCGATGGCCTGGATGTTGGCAGTAAGTTGCTGCTCTCCACCCTAACCCCGCACACCAAAGGTAAAGTGTTGGATGTCGGCTGCGGCGCTGGCGTGCTGGCCACCGTCCTGGCAAGCCACTCACCGAAAGTGCGTCTGACCCTGTGTGATGTCAACGCCGCGGCGGTAGAAGCCAGCCGCGCCACCCTGGCGGCTAACGGCCTGGAAGGTGAAGTCCTTGCCAGCAACGTCTTCTCTGAGGTGACCGGTCGCTTCGACATGATTATCTCCAATCCGCCGTTCCATGACGGGCTGCAAACCAGCCTCGAAGCCACGCAACAGCTTATCCGTGGCGCAGTGCGCCATCTGGGCACTGGCGGTGAACTGCGTATTGTGGCCAACGCCTTCCTGCCGTATCCGAAAGTGCTGGATGAAATCTTTGGTTTCCACGAAGTGCTTGCCCAGACCGGCCGCTTTAAAGTCTATCGTACGGTGCTGACCCGTCAGGCGAAAAAGTAAATGCTCTCCCGCCCGCAGGCTTTAACCTGTGGGCGTTCTCCCTTCCCGCTCTCCCAGGTCGCTAATGCGCCCACTTTTACAGCGATCGGAAAATTCTGCTGCAATTAACTGTTGACGAAAATCCGAAAACCACTAGAATGCGCCTCCGTGGTAACGATTCTTTTTAAGAGTCGATGGTATGCGACGGTGGCGGAATTGGTAGACGCGCTAGCTTCAGGTGTTAGTGTCCTAACGGACGTGGGGGTTCAAGTCCCCCCCCTCGCACCATATACCACGTAAGATGTTGCTCGCACTGGGCGAAGGTGGCGGAATTGGTAGACGCGCTAGCTTCAGGTGTTAGTGTTCGTAAGGACGTGGGGGTTCAAGTCCCCCCCCTCGCACCAACGAGTAATATCAAGATAAGATTTCTGTGCGAAGGTGGCGGAATTGGTAGACGCGCTAGCTTCAGGTGTTAGTGTTCGTAAGGACGTGGGGGTTCAAGTCCCCCCCCTCGCACCAGCATTCTTATCTCTCTCTTCTCTCTCCCTGTTCTATTTCATCCCATTTGCTTCAAACTCATTAGCACCATCATCATCCCGCTTATCAATGCGAACGCCGATGGCAGCAGCACAAAGTGACGCAACTGACGATGCCAGATCATCACGCCCGTCAGCAACAGCCCCAGCGCGATTAAACTTCGCCAAACGTCAACCGACAGCCCGACAAAACCCAATCCGACTAAAAGCACGCCCGGGATTAACACGCCCCATCCACTGCCTAACGCCCGTTGCAACATGGTTATAACTCTCAAATCGATAATGATAACCAATATCATATGATAATTTTTATCATTTGCAAGATCGTGCCTGTCCCCAGCGCGCTCTTTACGGTCACGCTGATGACAGTGTTGCAGTAAGGTGATAAATTGTGCGGATTAACCGAAATGATTAATGTTCCTGATATTTTCGCGCGGCTCGTTCCCGCGTGAATTTTGTCATTCCTGATGGTTAGTGTTTCTATAATCTCATAATTAATAACGACTTCCTGACATGACATCACAATCCTGGCGTGCCCTGCGCGTTAAAAAATATCAATTTTCACTGCGTCTCTTTCTATTCCTTAATTTAGCTTCATCGCTTTTTTCGATGCTGAGTCCGATGCATCACATTTTAGCGATTACCGTCCCGCTGGTGATGATAACCGTCATCAGCGCGGGATTGCTGCTTGGTCACTGGGCGTGGGCGGAGAGAAAAATTAATATTCCGGCGATCTCCATATTATTTGGTTGCCTCTGGGCCTGGCATGTCGCCACCAAAACACCGTTAATGCATCAGCCGAATTTTAGCTATCTGGTGATTGCCTTATTAAGCGTGCTGTTTGTCGGCGCAATTGCTTTTTCGAATAATATCATCGCCTTTACCCTCCACTCGTTGCCGGTGCTGGTCACCTGTCTGTTATTAAGTGACGGCGATCAATGGCTGCGAATGCTCTACTGCTTTGCGCTGCCTGTTATCGGAATAACCATTCAGAGTGTTATCCAAAAACGTTACGATAACTTCGCGCACGGGCTGATGTATAAGCTGCTCGAAGAGCGACAGACGCTGAACGATCTGAGCATGCTTGACCCCCTTACCGGCCTGTATAACCGCCGCGGCCTGCAAAATCGCCTTGAGACATTGCTGTCGCTGGACGCCAGCGGCCATTATGTATTACTGCTCGATATCGACTACTTCAAAGCTTATAACGATCACTACGGCCATATGATGGGCGACCAGGCGCTGATTCAGGTTTCGGCGGCGATACGCAATGCCGTGCGATCAAGAGATATCGTCACCCGCTATGGCGGTGAAGAATTTATGGTGGTGCTGACATCCACCACGCCGGAGATGGCGCTGGAAACGGCAGAACGCATTCGCCAACGCGTTTACGACCTAAAAATTTCCCACATGTTTAATCACAGTGTCGCCACCAACGTGACGGTAAGCATCGGGTTAGCGCCCTTGCTCGGCGAAGATATGGAAGGTGCGCTGGAGCAGGCGGACAAAGCGCTGTACGAGGCCAAGCATTTGGGCCGCAATAATATTCTGACCAGCGAGGCGCTGCAAAAGGCCTGAAGAAAATAATTGAGCAGTGAAAAGTATGAAAAGGGTTGCGAATGCTTTTTTCTATAGCTAGGATTGGCAATCATTATCATTTAGATTTGTATCCAATCTACGCTCATGGCCTATCGCTCTGCACCGATTACTGAGGATCTTATCTGGCGTACTCCGCTCTATGAGCGCGAGCCCGGGCTGGCGGACGCGTTACGCCACACCATTGCAGAGCAGCGCCCTCACCTGTTGGATTTCATCGGTCTCGATGAACCGCATCCGCAAAAGGCCATGACGCTCGCTGACTGGAGCCGCAGCAGCGAATTCACGTCCCTGCTGGCGCAGTATTCCGACCATATCTACCGCAACAATCCCGCTCAGGAACGTGAGAACAAGCCGCTGCTTTCTCTCTGGGCCCAGTGGTATATCGGTCTACAGGTGCCCCCGTTGATGCTGGCGCTGCTGACCGAAACACGCGCCCTCAGCCTTTCCCCGCAGCATTTTCACGTTGAGTTCCATGAAACCGGACGTGCCGCGAAATTCTGGATCGATGTGCATCAGG
Organism: Scandinavium lactucae; assembly: GCF_033843265.1. Lineage (NCBI taxonomy): Bacteria > Pseudomonadati > Pseudomonadota > Gammaproteobacteria > Enterobacterales > Enterobacteriaceae > Scandinavium > Scandinavium lactucae. The sequence goes on along the minus strand of NZ_JAWXRD010000001.1, from coordinate 175,600 downwards.
ACGCAGAGTTGACGCGTCAGTCCTCGCTTGAGCGCATGGAACAGCTGGTCATCCAGAACCTGGTGCCCGTCGTCGAGGCGCTGGAAGCGACCGGAGAGATTAACGGTAAACTCATCTGGAGCAACACCGGGTATCTGATCAACTGGTATCTGGGCGAAATGCGGACGTTGCTGGGTGATGAACAGGTGAACGTGCTCCGCCAGCATCTCTTCTTTGCCCAACGCTTCTCTGACGGGCGGGATAACCCGTTGTGGCGCACCGTGGTGATGCGTGATGGCGTATTGGTGCGACGTACCTGCTGTCAGCGCTATCGCCTGCCAGAGGTGCAACAGTGCGGTGACTGTACGCTGAAATAATGGTTTTCCCCTGAAGACAAAAAGACCCGGTAACGTCATGCTCCCGGGTCTTTTTTGTTGGGCTAAACGCAGAGGTTAAGCCACCTGTTGCGCCTCTTGTTCAGTGCGCTGTGCTTCTTCCGCTTCCTGCTCCAGCAGTTGCTTCTCGTACACCTTAAAGAACGGGTAATAGATGATAGCGGACACGCAGGCCAGCAGAACCACAAGGATAACTGCCCGGAAATCCCAGCCTAAAGCCCATGCAGCACCGACCGGTGCCGGCGCGGTCCAGGGTACGACAGAGATAACGCGTCCGATAAGATCCAGCTTCATAGCCCCCCACGCCAGCGTGGCATTAACCATCGGTGCCAGCAGGAATGGAATGAAGAACACCGGGTTCATCACAATCGGCGTACCGAAAATAACCGGTTCGTTGATGTTAAAGATGCTCGGCACCACGCCCAGACGTCCGATAGAACGCAGGTGCGCAGACTTACTGCGCAGATAGCAGAACACCAGCCCCATCGTCGCCCCGGAACCGCCGATGACGATAAAGAAGGTCCAGAATGCTTCCATAAAAATATGCGGCAAGGGAGCACTCTGCGCCAACGCCGTCTGGTTGAGGCCCAGGTTGGTCAGCCAGAACATTTGCAGCATCCCGGAGACAATCGCCGCCCCATGAATGCCCGCGAACCACAGCAGGTGGCCAATCAACACCGCCAGTAAAATAGCTGGCAGGGAATCCGCCGCCGACACCAACGGTTTGAAGATGGACATGATCGCCTGCGGGATCAGCATGTCGAACTGACTCTGGATGAACAGGCTCAGCGGATACAGCGTCAGTACCACCACCAGCACCGGAATGAGCAGGTCAAAAGAGTTTTTGATCATCGGTGGCACCTGATCGGGCAGGCGAATACCGATGTTATGGGCCTTCAGGAAACGCATCATTTCCACACAGTACACGGCGACCAAAATGGCGGTGAAAATACCGGTCCCGCCCAGGCTGTGCACCGGCAGCGTACCGTCGGTTTTCGGGGCCGCGACCAGCAGAAACGCCATAATGGAGAGCATTGCGGCCATGAACGGGTCAAGCTGCACGCTCTTTTCGTAATGTCGGCCCAGGTTATAGGCAATCGCTGCACAGATATAAATGGACATGACGCCCATGGTCATATCGAACGGCGTGAGAATACGGCCTTCAAATTGTTTCGCCATGTCCAGCCACGCGCGGGCAAAACCCCAGGTGGTATCCGGAGAGAATGGCGGGTAGGCAAATACCAACAGGAACGAGCCAACAATCATGAATGGCATTGCAGAGATAAAACCATCACGAATTGCCATCACGTGACGCTGGGACGAAATACGCCCGGCGACAGGACTGACATAGTTTTCTACGAATCGGAATATCAAATTAAACGCAGCATGGTTAGCAGACATAGCAGCTCTCCTGACGGGCGATAGACGTAAGCACAGCAACGGTTAGTGTGCCGCGATGTGCAATCTCGAACTGTGTGTTGACTACCACGCCGGGGGGTTGGCCCGTCCTACAGCAGATAAAGATACATTTCATACACGGCTCTTATTTTTTTAGCGATACAGAGGAAGTTACGCATTCAGTATTAATCGCGGTAACGGACTTCTGCAACCGGTTACTGTAACCGGTTGCAGTGAATGTGAAGGGGATCGAGAAATCCATCAAATGCGGGGAATACTCATCCTCTTATTTACAGCATCAATCGCTTGTGACAGATTAATTTCGTTTATATCAGGAGAGAACTATGAGTTTGCAAACCGTGCGGCAATTTTTGGCTGACCGCGCCCCCGATATCGAAATTATAGAACTAAATCAGAGTACTGCGACGGTTGCATTGGCCGCTGCGGCACATAATGTTGCGCCGGGACAGATTGCGAAAACGCTGTCCTTGAAGGTAAAAGATGAAGTCATTCTGGTGGTGGCGAAAGGCGATGCGCGTCTGGATAACAAAAAGCTGAAATCAGCTTTCGGGGCCAAAGCCAGAATGCTGAGCTGTGATGAAGTGGTGACCTGGACGGGACATCCGGTTGGTGGCGTCTGCCCGTTTGGCCTGGAAAACCCGCTAACCGTATATTGCGACGTTTCGCTGAGGGGCTTTGATGAGGTATTACCGGCAGCCGGAGCGACCCACAGCGCGGTGCGCATCTCCCCGGAACGTTTAGCCGAACTGACAGACGCCACCTGGATTGACGTCTGCCTCTGAGTTCAGCCAGACGCTCGCCTCAACATCCCGCGCGCATGGACTCTCGCGGCAGATAGCGCAAGATATCTGCTGCACAGAGCAGACCTGTATCCGTTCTCACGCCCAGCTTATTCATCGCATTAAACTTATGCGTGCGAATTGTTTTCGCGTTGCGTGCCATCCGAATAGCAATCTCAGGAATGGACAACCCTTTGCCCATATAATCGAGAATGGTACGCTCGGTTGGACTCAGTCCCCCGGAGCCAGAGCGACAGCTGAGTGTTTTATAGGGTCTGCATAACGACTCTTTCTGTAGCATTAACGCGTTTAATTGCAGGCGCAGTTTCTCAACCGAAGAAGACTTACATAACACGGCATGTAAGGGAACCGGCAGCAGATGATGAATTAATTTACCCTGTACTTCATCATCTGCAAGCAGCACCCTGACGGCATCAGGCTGTTTTCGCGCGAGATGAGTAAGGAAATAAATACTGTGCTGGCGTGATTGCCGGGTCACCGCCACAGAGTAAATCACAATGTCGTAAGGGCGGCGATGCGCACGCCGGGCAAACCAATCCCCACTGTCCTTAAAGGCATCGAGCTGATACGGCGTACCGCTACAGCAGGAAAAGAGCTGGCGCAGGCCCAGCTTCGTCATTAGACAGTTTTCAACGACTGCAACGTGTCTATTTGCGGTGCACTTTTCCATTGTATCGGCTCTCCCCATACAGGTTGGAGATTCAACTCTTTCATTCCCTGAGCGCTATTGAGCCAGGCGTACAGCTCCGCATTACCCCGCAGCATCAGGCGGCGCATAGCACTATTTTTCTGCGCACTGATGGTTTTATTACTTTTGCGCAGCAGCATGGCAATTTGGTTCACACCCCAGCCTTTGGCCAGTAATCGCAATACCTGACGTTCAGAGAGAGATAAGGACGTTTTAATACCTGGCGGCAAAAGGAATACATCGGTATCGGGCGTGGTAAGCGACGCGCTGATGCGATTCGCCTCTTTCCCCTGATCGCGAATAGCGGCAATAACCTGAGGGATAGGTTCCGCATCGGAAAGTAATGTGCTTTCAGGGCGTAATAAATACTCAACGGCCAGCGCGTAATTCGCCTGGCTGACCATAAATATCCAACGCACCTCTTTATGCTGCGTCATTAATGAATAATATTGCTCGCAAAGCGCCTTACCGTGTGAACGATCGCCAAAGAGATCGCTAACAATCAGATTGGCACGGCGTAACTCCAGAAGCGTGAGTTCATCAACACTTTGATGGCAGCTTATCGTATAGTCTGGAAAGTTATCCGTCATGACGGCCATCAGACCAGCCCGAACAATGGGGATACTACTTATTATCACGCCACATTTTTTTAATCCCGCGAGCATAACACGTCCCTTTTATGATGCAGATTATATTGCAGAATCATTCATGGATATTATCAATATCATTCAATAATTCATGACTTAAATTATTCCGAGCCCTGTTCCTTTCATTTAAACCACGAGTGGAGAATTCGCAATTATCGATGAGGGGCAATTAACGCATAAAACAACCTTTTCAGAATAACATAATAAAAATATACACGCCAAGCGCTCGCATAAAGTTTCTCATAGTTAATCAAGTCATCTAAATGTATTAATTAGACATACTTAATATCTTTTATTTTCTCCCTGAATAATTTAGGTGGAACACCGGCGTAGCGCCGAAAAAAACGCGAAAAATAGGTCGCATCGCTAAAACCTAAGTAATCAGAGAGTTGTGTTATCGACATACTGGTGTATTGCAGACTGCGTTTTGCCTCAAGCATTAAGCGTTGATGTAACACATTCAGCGCACTGCAATTGTGAAACTCCCGGCATAAATAATTTAAATGCGTCACCGACAGCCCTACGGCATGTGCATATTCGGACATCTGCAAATGCTCGCGATAATGGCTTTCTATCAGTCTGGCAAACTGCTGCATCACCGCCCGACGTCGCTCGGCCCGGTCTTCTGCTGGAGTCACGGACTGACATTGTCGATTGATCCATACCAGCAGAGCGCTGAGCATGGCATGTAGCATCAATTCCCGGGCATCATTGTTCTGCTGGTACTCCTCCAGCAGCGTGGAAAACAGGGTACGGATATGTGCGCGGGATCCCTTTACGCTTACGCAATGTGGCTGATTGAGGACCGCAAGCTGGCGACCAAACTGATTTTCGAAGCGGCTGAGCAGCGGCAGTGCGAGCGACAACACATACCCTTGGGTTCCGGGCGAAAAGCGAAAGCCGTGGACGCACAACGAGGGCACCACCTGAATAGAGGCTTCCTTCACCACCCGCGTTTCACCTTCGATTTCGATGCAGGCCTCCCCTTTGTGCAGATACAACAGCTGCACTAATTCCACATGCTGATGCACACGGATATGCCACTGATACAGGCTGCTGCGCTGATGAATGGACTCACAGTGCAGCAGCTCCGGCGTTGGCCAGTCACGCTGCTCGCCGTACAGTTTAAAAACGGGGATTGGACTACGCTGCACCATAACCTCTCTGGCAAAGGGTAAACTAACGAACGGTTTCGTAAGGCAGGCCCACGTAGTTTTCGGCAATGGTCGTGAGCCCGGCCCGTGAGCCTAGATAGTAGCGGCGGTCGGCCTCCTGCATTTTCCGGTCGAACGGGCTCTTATCATGAAAATCGTGCAGCAGATGGGTCATAAACCAGCTAAAACGCTCGCCCTTCCACACGCGATTCAGGGCAAATGACGAATAGCTGGCAAGCAAATCTTCGCGCCCGTGGTGGTAAAACTGACAAAGTATCCGCCACAGGTAATTCACGTCAGACGCAGCAAGGTTAAGCCCTTTGGCCCCAGTCGGAGGGACGATATGCGCCGCATCACCCACTAAAAAAAGCCTGCCATACTGCATCGGCTCGACCACATAACTGCGCAACGGGGCGATGCTCTTTTCTAGTGAGTGACCAGTCACTAACTTATTCGCTAATTCTGACGGCAAGCGGCATTTCAGCTCCTGCCAGAAGCGTTCGTCGCTCCACGCCTCAACGTTATCGGTAAGCGGCACCTGCAAATAGTAACGGCTCCTGGTTAGTGAGCGCTGACTACACAACACAAATCCGCGTTCATGATGCGCATAGATAAGCTCTGGATTGACCGGCGGGGTATCGGCCAACAGCCCCAGCCAGCCAAAAGGCCAGACACTTTCATATTCCCGCAGGACCGATTTCGGGATGGCCTGGCGCGAGACCCCGTGAAAACCATCGCACCCGGCAATGAAATCGCACTCAAGCCGACACGCTTCTCCGTCTTTCTCGAAGGTCACCGCGGGTTTATCCGTCTTCATGTCATGGAGCTGCACGTTGCTCACACCGTAGATAATCGTTGCCCCGCTGCTAGCCCGGGCTTCCATTAGGTCCCGGGTCACTTCGGTCTGGCCGTATACCATCACGCTTTTGCCTTCCGTCAGTTCGCTGAGCGGAACCGGAATACGCACCCCATCAAACAGGAACTCCACCCCGTGATGCACCAGGCCTTCAGCATCCATTCGCCGGGAGACGCCCGCCTCGCGCAGCAGGCTGACGGTGCCGCTTTCCAGGATCCCTGCCCGAATACGACCCAAAACGTATTCCGGCGTCTGACGCTCAAGGACCACCGTCGCAATCCCGGCGTTGTGTAACAGCTGACCCAGCAACAGCCCTGACGGACCTGCGCCAATAATTGCAACCTGCGTTTTCATGGCTTCGCTCCAGATGGTTAATTATTTGTTTATTTTTTGTATACATAAAGTGTCTTGTTGCATTTTTGATAACCCGGAGCGGAAAAAGAAGGGCATAAATCGTGCAAAACCTGCACTTTTGAACGATCTTGCAAAACTGTGGCGCAGTTCAAAAAATGCACGTTACCTACCCTCCTTGTGCGCAATGTTTGATCTCGTCAGGCCATGCCAGGCAAGGGCTTCAGGTAAAACGGGGCATGGGTAATGGTATTGATGTGTGAAGACCGGATGGATATGGACGCAAATCAAGCAGAGCAACGCACCGTCACGCGGTTATGCATTCAGTGCGCCCTGCTGTTACTGCAACACGGAGCCGAAAGCGCGCTGGTGGACGAGCTCTCCACCCGTCTGGGCTTAGCGCTTGGGATGGACGGCGTGGAGAGTGCCATTTCCTCCAACGCCATTGTGTTAACCACCCTTAAAGAGGGTCAATGCCTGACCACGACCCGCAAGAACAACGATCGAGGGATCAACATGCATGTGGTGACCGAGGTGCAGCACATCGTCATCATGGCTGAACACAAATTGCTGGATGCGAAAGACGCCGAGAAACGTTTTACGCAAATCAAACCGCTACGCTACCCGCGCTGGCTGGTGGTCACGATGGTGGGGCTGTCCTGCGCCTGTTTTTGTAAGCTCAATAATGGTGGCTGGGATGGCGCTTTTGTGACGCTTTGCGCCAGTACGATTGCCATGTACATCCGCCAGTTACTCACCCATCGCTCGATGCACCCGCAAATCAATTTCTGTATCACCGCCTTTGTCGCCACCACCGTCTCAGGGCTGATGCTGCGCCTGCCCACCTTTCAGCAAACCTCAACGGTGGCGATGGCCGCCAGCGTCCTGCTGCTGGTGCCGGGCTTTCCACTGATTAACGCCGTCGCCGATATGTTCAAAGGTCATATTAATACCGGGCTCGCCCGCTGGGCCATCGCCAGCCTGTTAACCCTGGCGACCTGCATCGGGGTGGTGATGGCAATGACGTTATGGGGGCTGCGCGGATGGGCATAATCGATTTCCTACAGGCGTTGCTACAGGACCTTATATTGTCGGCGATCCCCGCCGTTGGCTTTGCGATGGTGTTTAATGTCCCGCAGCGGGCGCTTCGCTGGTGCGCGCTGCTCGGGGCCGTCGGCCACAGCTCGCGAATGGTGATGATGATGGCCGGAATGAACATCGAGTGGTCGACGTTTATTGCCTCCATGCTGGTCGGCAGTATTGGGATCCAATGGTCACGCTGGTATCTGGCGCACCCCAAAATTTTTACCGTCGCCGCCGTTATACCAATGTTTCCCGGTATATCAGCCTATACCGCGATGATCTCCGCGGTAAAAATCAGCCATGTCGGCTACAGCGACGCGCTGATGATGACCCTACTCGAGAACTTCCTCAAAGCTACCTCAATTGTGGGCGCGCTGTCGGTCGGGTTATCAATCCCCGGCCTGTGGCTGTACCGCAAACGCCCTCGCGTCTGAGCCGCGTGCCGGGCATCTCCTCCTGCACGCGGGTCTGTGCTACTATCTGCCCATGTTATACGTCTCATCGTTTTGCTTGAGTAATCACCATGTCTTCCAGAATTCTGACGTCCAGCGTCATCGGGATTGATGCGTTTCTGCACGATCCTGATGGCGTATTAAACAAAGCCGATAACGGTGCCGTGGCGGTGTTTGCCAATAACGCCCCGGCGTTTTATGCGATTGCACCTGCGCGTCTGGAGCAGTTGCTGGAGCTTGAAGCGAAGCTCGCCCGTCCGGGCAGCGATGTCACGCTGGATGGGCAGTTCTTCGATGAGCCACAGGCCGTGCCTGTGGCGGTGCCGATGGGAAAATTCGCCATGTACCCCGACTGGCAGCCGGATGCGGATTTCCAGCGCATGGCCGCCCTGTGGGGCATCGCGCTCACCCAGCCCGCCACGCCGGAAGAACTGGCCTCCTTTACCGCTTACTGGCAGGCGGAAGGCAAAGTGTTTCACCACGTTCAGTGGCAGCAGAAACTGGCGCGCAGCCTGCAAATAGGCCGGGCCAGTAACGGCGGACAGCCGAGACGCGATCTCAACACGCTCTCCGAGCCTGATAATCAAATTCCACCGGGTTTTCGAGGTTAATGATGAAAAATGTTGGTGATCTGATGCAGCGCCTGCAAAAAATGATGCCGAAACACGTCGAACCGGCCTTCAAAACGGGCGAAGAACTGCTGGCCTGGCAAAAGGAACAGGGACAGCTGCGCTCTGCCGCGCTGGAACGTGAAAACCGGGCGATGAAAATGCAGCGCACCTTTAACCGCTCCGGCATTCGTCCCCTGCACCAGAACTGTTCGTTTGATAACTACCGCGTGGAGTGCGACGGGCAGATGAACGCCCTGTCGAAAGCGCGTCAGTACGTTGATGAGTTCGATGGCAACATCGCGAGCTTCATCTTTTCCGGCAAGCCGGGCACCGGTAAAAATCACCTGGCGGCGGCCATCTGCAACGAACTGCTGCTGCGTGGAAAATCGGTGCTGATCATCACCGTGGCCGACATCATGTCCGCCATGAAAGACTCCTTTACCAACCGCGAAACCACCGAAGAACAGCTGCTCAACGACCTAAGCAACGTTGACCTGCTGGTGATCGACGAGATTGGTGTCCAGACCGAATCGCGCTACGAGAAAGTGATCATCAACCAGATTGTTGACCGCCGTTCGTCGTCTAAACGTCCGACCGGGATGCTCACCAACAGCAACATGGAAGACATGAACAAGCTATTGGGCGAACGCGTGATGGACAGGATGCGTCTGGGCAACAGCCTGTGGGTGATCTTCAACTGGGACAGCTACCGCAGCCGCGTCACCGGCAAAGAGTATTGAGACCATTCCGAACTCTGCCAGCGCTATACTGGCAGAGTTTCTGCCAACTGAGTCGAACCCATGAAAACAGTTAAACGCCTTCTTTGCACCGTCGCGCTCACCAGCGCCCTGCTTTCCACCAGCACTTTTGCTATTTCTCTTAGCGACACCCTTTCCAGCGCTGCCAGTGAACTGAGCGGCTCAACGTCTTCACAGGGCGGGACATCACTCTCGTCGTTAACCAGCCTGCTGAACGGCAGCGGTCAAGCGCTGAGCGCAGACAACATGAACAATGCCGCGGGTATCCTCAGCTACTGTGCTAAACAGAAGCTGACCTCCGTGACCAACGCCGACAACGTTAAAAATCAGGTGCTGGATAAACTGGGCCTCGACACCGCCACCGAGCAGAAAGCGGATACCAACTATATGGACGGTATTCAGGGTCTGCTGAATGCGCAGAATGGCCAACAGCTGAATCTCAGCACGCTGGGCGATTCCGAGTTAGGAAAACAAGTTAAAACCAAGGCTTGCGATCTGGTACTCAAACAAGGCACGAAATTCATCTCTTAATCCCGCCTCAGAACCCGCCCACACAGGATGTGAGCGGGTTAAAAAAACCGCATATCTAAACCAAATCTGTATCCACGCACAATTTAATGACGCTACAATTGCAGCAATATTGCACTGCAATTACAGTGTAGGGCCGAAAATTGTGGCTGGTCAGAGGATGACCAGTGTGACTGAGGATGTGCTGTGTCCGAGCTTGTCTCTATTGCTCTGTTTCTCGCTTCTGTGGTGATTTATGCATGGAAAGCGGGGCGTAATACCTGGTGGTTTGCTTCCATCCTGACGGTGCTCGGCCTTTTTGTGGTCCTGAACCTGACGCTGTACGCCAGTAACTATTTCACCGGCGACGGCATCAACGACGCGGTGCTCTACACCCTCACCAACAGTCTGACCGGTGCGGGCATTGGCAAATACATTCTTCCCGGCGTGGGCCTGGTGCTGGCGCTGATTCTGGTCTTCGGTGGACTCGGCTGGGTACTGCGCCGTCGTCGCCATCATCCTCATCATTTGGGTTACAGCGTACTGGCGCTGGGGCTGGCGCTCGCCTCCGTGGACGCCAGCCCGGCGTTTCGTCAGATAAGCGAGCTGGTGAAATCCCAGTCCCGCGACGGCGATCCGGATTTTGCGGCCTGGTATAAAGAGCCATCGAAAAGCATCCCTAATCCGAAGCTGAACCTGGTGTATATCTACGGGGAAAGCCTCGAGCGGACCTATTTTGATAACAATGCCTTCCCGAACCTGACGCCGGAACTGGGCAAGCTGAAAGACGAAAGCATTGATTTCAGCCATACCATGCAGCTGCCGGGCACCGACTACACCATCGCCGGGATGGTCGCCTCGCAGTGTGGTATTCCGCTGTTCGCGCCGTTTGAAGGCAATGCCTCGGCCTCGGTATCGAGCTTCTTCCCGCAGAACATTTGCCTTGGCGATATCCTGAAAAATTCCGGCTACCAGAACTACTTTATGCAGGGCGCGAATCTGCGTTTCGCCGGGAAAGATGTGTTCCTGCAATCGCACGGGTTTGATCACCTGTACGGCGCAGAAGAGCTGAAAGCCACCGTTCCAGACCCGAGCTATCGCAACGACTGGGGGTTCTACGACGATACCGTGCTTGATGAAGTGTGGAAAAAGTACGAGGAACTCTCAAAATCGGGCCAGCGTTTCTCGCTGTTTACCCTGACCGTCGACACGCATCATCCGGACGGCTTTATCTCGCGAACCTGCGACCGTAAAAAGTACGACATCGATGGCAAAGCCAACCAGTCATTCAGTGCAGTCACCTGTAGCCAGGAGCACGTTGCGGCGCTCATTGAAAAAATTAAGGCCTCACCGTACTTCAAAAACACGGTTATCGTGGTCTCCTCAGACCATCTGGCGATGAAAAACACCGCCTGGGACTACCTCAACAAACAGGATCGCAGCAACCTGTTCTTCGTTATCCGTGGCGACCAGCCGCAGCAGGAAGTGATGGGCGTAAAGCGCAGCACCCTGGATAACGGCGCTACGGTGCTCGATATTCTCGGTGGCGACAACTTTATCGGCCTCGGTCGCAGCAGCCTTTCCGGGCAGTCGCTGGCGGAAGTGTTCCTCAACATGAAAGAGAAAGTGCTGGCGTGGAAGCCGGATATCATTCGTCTGTGGAACTTCCCGAAAGCCATTAAAGATTTCACCATCGACGAGAAGAAAGGGATGATGGCCTTCTCCGGGTCGCATTTCCGCCTGCCGCTGCTGTTACGCGTGTCGGACAACCGCGTCGAACCGCTGCCGGAAAGTGAATATTCCGCCCCGCTGCGCTACCAGTTGGCAGATTTCGCCCCGCGTGACAACTTCATGTGGATTGATCGCTGCTACAAAATGGCCCAGCTGTGGGCACCTGAACTGGCGCTATCGACTGACTGGTGCGTGTCGCAGGGCCAGCTTGGCGGCCAGCAAACTGTGCAGCATGTCGATAAAGCGCAATGGAAAGGCAAAGCCGCGTTCAAAGACACCCTCATCGATATGGAGCGCTACAAAGGCAACGTTGATACCCTGAAAATTGTCGACAACGATATTCGCTATAAGGCCGACAGCTTCATCTTTAACGTCGCCGGGGCACCGGAAGAGGTCAAACAGTTCAGCGGCATTTCACGCCCGGAAACCTGGGGCCGCTGGTCTAATGCGCAGCTCGCCAATGAAGTTAAAATTGAATACAAAGATCCGCTGCCGCAGAAATTCGACCTGGTGATCACCGCCAAAGCCTTTGGCCCGAACGCTAACAAGCCGATTCCGGTCCGCGTCGGCAACAGCGAGCAGACGCTGACCCTGGGCACTGAGGTGACCACCACCACACTGCATTTCGACAACCCGACCAGCAGCAATCTGCTGACCATCGTGCCGCCGGATCCGCAGACCACCAACGAGGGGAACATTCTCGGTCACTCACCGCGTCAGCTGGGGATTGGGATGGTGGAAATCAAAGTGGTGAAATCAGAAGGTTAAAATGTTCCAGGCCCGGCAGACTGCCGGGCCTTTGCGTTTTTAGGCCCGGCAGACCGCCGGGCCTTTGCGGATCAGAAGGTTTCCCAGTTCTCACCGTTTTCAGTGGCTGCAGCTTTACGCAGCGTCTGAACCGGCGCACTGGATTTCGGGGCGGATGCATCACGCTTAGCCGCCATCTGCGACGGCTGAATGCGGAACACCGCCACCGCCTGAGTCAGACGGCTGGCCTGCTCTTCCAGAGCCGCTGCCGCAGACGCGGATTCTTCCACCAGCGAGGCGTTCTGCTGGGTCACACGATCCATCTCGGCGACGGCCAGACCGACCTGGTCGATACCGCGACTCTGCTCGTCAGACGCCGAAGCGATTTCACCCATGATATCGGTCACGCGAGTCACTGCATTGACGATTTCATCCATGGTTTCACCTGCGCTTTCCACCAGCGTAGAACCGATATCGACGCGGCTGACCGAGTCTTCAATCAGGCTCTTAATTTCACGGGCGGCCTGGGCGCTGCGCTGCGCCAGGTTACGAACTTCACCGGCCACAACCGCGAACCCACGACCCTGCTCACCCGCACGGGCGGCTTCAACCGCGGCATTCAGCGCCAGAATGTTAGTCTGGAAGGCAATGCCATCGATAACGCTAATGATATCGGCAATTTTCTGCGAACTGCTGGTAATGTCGCGCATCGTCTGCACTACGTTATCCACCACTTTGCCGCCCTTCTGCGCGGTTTCTGACGCACTCAGCGCCAAATGGCTCGCCTGACGGGCGTTTTCGGCGTTCTGTTTCACCGTCGCGGTCAGCTCTTCCATGCTGGCAGCGGTTTCTTCCAGGGAAGCGGCCTGCTGTTCGGTGCGGGAAGAGAGATCGTTGTTGCCCATTGCAATCTCGCTGGCACCGCTGTAAATCGCGTCCGCGCCGTTACGCACTTCGCCGACGGTACGCACCAGTTCACTCTGCATATGGCGCAGGGAATCGGCCAACTGGCCCATTTCGTTGCTGCCGTGCACATCGATAGGCTTAACCAGATCGCCCCCGGCGATATGACGAATGCTGTCGATCACGCGCGTCAGCGGCTGGATCAACGTTTTGTGGATCCCTAGCCAGACCACCACGATCACCGCCAGTACTGCTACCAGCACACTGATCAATACCCAAATCGCCTGGTGGTAAGAGCTGTTGTTATCTTCCACCGCCAGCTCATACAGATGATCGTTTTGCTGGAAGTAGTTCACGTAGGCTTTCTCAAAACCATCCTGATAGCCCTGAGTCGGCTGATCGAAGAAGTCGTTGATCTTGCCCGCGCCGAGCAGCTGGATAAGCTCCGCCAGCGCACCGTGGTAGATGTCATAGTTACGTTTGATCTCCAGGGCCGAGGCTTCACTCTGGCGCGGATCGCGCGGCAGGGCTTCATATTCCGCCCAGCGCTTCTCCGCATCATCCAGTGATTTGCTGGCAATCTGCATCAGATCCGCCACCGTCGCCCCGCTGCCGATATGGTTTTGATCCATCATGTAACGGATCCCGGCGCGGTTGAGGGTGTTACGGGTTTGCAGCAAGGAGACCCAACTGCCGTTCAGCGTGGCCTGCTGCTGGCGGATGGTTTGCAGGACGGTGAAGTTTTCTTTGTCGTGTTTCAACGCGTTGAAGAACAGACCGCCGGATGTCAGTTGTAAAAGGCCAAATATGACCAAAACCAGCACAAGGCTGGTGACAATTTTTATGCGATTTAACATTTTTTCTTTTCCAGTGGGAAGTTAACCGTTTATTCGGCCTGGAAACGAAAAACTTTAAGAAAATTCGCATGCGATCACACGAAAAAACCCTATTTTCATTTGCGCTATCCGCACATTACGTCTACAAGCGCGCAGTTCAGCGTTCGGCGGTATTTTGTGGTACAAAGTACCAATCTTATTAAATTTTTTGGTACTGCGTATGGCCTGGACAATCGACATCATCTCCTGCATCACCGACCGCTTTATGTCTCTGACCGCCACGGAAAAGCGCATCGCCCAGTTCATTCTTGACGATGTTGCCAGCGCCGCTGAATTACCGATCGCCGAACTGGCGCGTCTGACGCACACCAGCCAGGCCTCGGTCACCCGTTTCGCCCGCGCGCTTGGCTGCAAAGACGTGCGTGAGCTGAAGCTGAAACTGGCGCAGTCTTTGGCAGTCGGACAGCGCTTCATCCTCGATGTGCCGGACTTAGAGGGCGTGCAGGGGATTTATGAGTCAATAATCAGCGTGCTGGAAACCAACCGTCGCGCACTCGATGTCACGGCCCTTAACCAGGCGGTGAGCTGGCTGAGCAATGCCCGGCAGATCCTGGCGATCGGTATGGGCGGCGGCTCGACGATTTGCGCTCAGGAAATGCAGTATCGCCTGTTTCGTCTCGGCCTTCCGGTAGTGAGCCAGAATGACGGTCTGCTGGTGCGGATGATGTGCTCCTCCGTCGCCCCGCAGGATGTGGTGGTGGCGCTGTCACTGGGTGGCTTTACCCCTGAAATCTGCGAAAGCGCGGCGATTGCTCGCCAGTATGGTGCCAAGGTGATCGCCATTACGCCGGAAGAGACGCCGCTGGCCAAACTGGCCGATTCGGTGCTGCCGTTGCTGGTGCGTGAAAACGACTACATCTTTAAACCAAGCACCTCACGGTACGCGATGCTGGCGATGGTCGACGTGCTGGCCACCGAACTGGCGATGGCCAACAAGGCGCAGGCCAAAGACCGGATGCGCCGAATCAAGCTGGTGCTCGACAGCCATCGCGGCGGCGTTGACCGCCAGCCGCTTGGCGATTAATACCCGTGGGCGTGCGCCGCATGCCAGGCCCGCATAAACCGCTGGGCCTGCACACGCGTCTGCGCCACGCTCTGCCCGGCGCGATACAGGTCGCTGCCCAACCCTGCACCTGCACACCCTGCCGCCAGATAGTCAGCCAGATTGTCGGGCGTGATGCCCCCCACCGCCAGCACCGGCACATCAGGGGGTAACACCGCCTTCAACGCTGCAATATAGGCAGGACCGAACGCCGACGACGGGAAAATTTTCAGCCACTGCGCCCCGGCCTCCAGGGCGGTAAAGGCTTCAGTCGCCGTGGCACACCCCGCACATACCAGCATCCCGTTGTCGACCGCGCGACGAATCACCGTCGGCTGCGTATTTGGCGTGACCACCAGTCTGGCCCGAGCCTCCACCAGCGTCGTCACCTGTGCCACGGTCAGCACCGTGCCTGCCCCGATCATCGCCTGCTCGCCAAAACGCGCCACCGCCTGTGGGATGCTGAGCGGCCAGTCAGGTGAGTTGAGCGGGATCTCGATATAGCGAAAACCTTCCTCGATAAGCACCCCGATATGATCGGCGGCCTCCTGCGGCGTGACTCCGCGCAGGATCGCCACCAGCTTAATATCGTGCATCATTGATCCTCCTGATCCCGTCTAAAAATGCCGCTTGCGCCGCGCATTCCACGACCGTGATATTGAGACAAGCGAAGGCCTGCCGATAAAGCGGGGTAAGAACCTCGCTGGCCACCAGGGTCACCTGCTGCGGCCGATACTGACGGCTGAGCGTCGCCACTTCTGCGCCGATCAGTAGCCCCGACAGCGCATCATTGACCGAGGTTTTCGCCAACGCGCCCAGCACCCAGGCCGCGCGGGTGGCGAACAGTCGATTAACCAGCGAAGGCGTGTTAATCCCCGTTTCCAGCCCATGCCGGAACGCGGCATCATCGCGCACCTGGGGGGGAAGCCCTTTGCCAATCAGCGAATGTTGCATCAGCAAATGGTGCAATTCGCCGGTCATCACCGTGTCAAACCGCCTTACCTGCCCATCTTCAACGCCGACCCACTTACTATGCGTGCCGGGCATCACGTAGCAATGAGCCGGTGCCAACTGCATCGCCCCAAGCAGCTGCGTTTCTTCCCCGCGCATGACGTTGTATTCGCCGTCCAGCTCTTGCTTCAGGCCAGGCACAATCCAGACGTTGTCGGCCACCTCGCACAGCCGCTCGCCGAGGTTATCCAGCGACAGCGGACACGGTAAATAGTCCACCGCTCGCCAGCCCGCCTCACTGCCAATCATTCCGGCCATCACCACCGGCAGCGCGTTGCCCGTGCGCCACGGCGCAATGTGGCGGGTGAACACGTCGGGGGCTTCCCCTGGGGCGATTTGCGTCACGCCGCAGGGCAGATTCAGGGTGTTAATGCACTGACCGTGTTCAAAATGCCAGGCACGCAGATGGGTCGAACCCCAGTCGACGGCAATATAGGTCTGCATCGTTAGCTCTCCGTCGCTTTACGTTTGCCAATCGGCAGCGGCGGCGCGGCTGGCTGGCTTTCACGTTCGGCGGTAATCATCGCCAACGCCTCTTCGCGGCTGACGCGGCTGGCAGGCGTCACCAGCGTCACGCCGACGCCGGCAATCAGGCTGGTCAGCACCGACGGCAGGCACGGGTTGCCCCAGAACGCCATCCAGCTGCTGTCCATAAGCACCACCATTGACGCACCTGCGCCTCCGGCCAGCGCTGCGACGGCTCCCTGCCAGTTGAAGCGAGTCCAGAAACGCCCCAGCATTGAGCAGATAAACATCCCGGACATGATCATTGAGATCATCTTGGTGATGTAGCTAATGATGTCGTTGGAGGTCAGGGTAAACACCAGGGCCAGGGCAATCACCAGTACCAGGAAATAGCGCGAAGTGCGGATCGCCTTTTCCGGCGCGGGCATATGTCCGGTCACAAGGGTGTAGAGGTCACGCAGCATGATCGACACTGCGGCAATCGCATCCGAACTGCCCGACGACATGTTGGCCGACATCCCGGCAATCAACACCGCCATCGCCAGCACCGGGGGCAGAACCTGGGTGGCAAACAGGAAGGCAAACCCGCTGTTTTCCAGTTGGGCATTCATGGTCCAGACCGCCATCCCGATAATGGCAGGCAGGAATGAAAACATCAGGTACAGCAGGCCGGTGATGGTAAAGGACTGGCGAACCGAAGAAACGGTTTTCGCCGAATAGATCCGCTGTCGATAGGAGGGCGTCGCCAGCACGCCGACGGCAATCACCAGCGCCAGCGAGAACGCGGGCAGCACGCCGAGTTTATCGACCGCAAACAGGCTTTGCGCCGCCGGGTCGACCGCCTGCTGAATATGGCTCCAGCCCCCCACGTGGTGCACCGCCAGCACCGCCATCAGAATAAATCCGACGAACAGCACAATAGACTGAATGGTATCTATCCACACCACCGCGGAATAACCGCCAATCCCGACATAAACAATAAAGGCAACGGCAATAATCACTTTGGCGACGTTAATATCAATCCCGCTGGCCCAGGCGAGATATAATCCGCCACCCAATATATGGGCCCCCAGCCAACCAATTGAGGCAATAAATATCAGCACCGCCACCAGGTTTTTTATTATCTTGCTGCCGCCGGTGTAATAACACATTTCTTCGCTCATGGTCATAAAGCGCATTTTACGCACGGGCGCAAATAACCACGCTACCAGCAGGATCCCGACCGCCCCGCCCAAACCGTACAGCATCCCGGCCCAGCCGTTGGTATAGCCAAAGCCTACCGCACCTACGCTGGAGCCGGTCCCCACCATAGTGCCGACCGTTGAGCCCAGCGTGAGGATCATCGGCAGCGAGCGTCCGCCCAGCAGAAAATCGTCGCCGGTTTTTTGCTTGCGGGAAACATACCAGCCGAGCGTAATCATCGCGCAGGCATATAGAGCGAACCAAAGTAGAAATGACATATTATTCATAACTCACGTCCCAATATTATGTATTAACGTGAAGGGTTACCTGATAAAAGGCGTACAGAAGCCAGTCGTCCCTCAGATAAAAGAGATTCCAGGTAACATTCAGAAAATGTACCGCATAACCATTTTTATATTTATTCAGCCCCCTTAATGCGGGGGCAATTTACTTATACGCGGGAGGCGTTATAGCAGGTCACATCCACTTCCACTTTGCAGTCGACCACAAGATCTGCCACGCAACAAATACGCGCCGGTGGATTGGCACCGAAGAACTCACGGAAGACTTTGTTGAACGACTGGAAATAGCGGGAATCGGTGAGGATCACTTTGACATGCACCACATCCGCCAGGGTGTAGCCTGCTTCCGTCATGATATCGACGCAGTTCTGGATAGCCAGTCGGGACTGATCGACGATGCCGCCTTCCACCACCTCACCGTCTTTCATCGGCGTCTGACCGGACACATATAGCCAGCCACCAGCTTCCACCGCACGGGCGAACGGCAGATGCTGCCCTCCGGTGCCGGTTCCGCCTTCCACGCCGTAACGTTTAATGCTCATACACACTCCTTATTGCTGTCCTGACGCCGCAGGAATCGCCCTGCCCGTCCGATAATGCGTTTATCACTACCATAACTCATTACGCCGTTGACCATCACCGCCTCGATCCCCGCCGCCGGTTGTTTCGGGTCGGAGAAGCTCGCCACGTCGCGCACCGTTTGCGGATCAAACAGGACCAGGTCGGCGAAGTAACCCACTTTCACCAACCCGCGCTGGGCCAGTTGAAAACGCGCTGCCGACATTCCGGTCATCTTGTGCACCGCCTGCGTCAGTGGGAACAGTTGTTCATCGCGGCAGTAATGGCCGAGCACGCGCGGGAACGCGCCCCACAAACGTGGGTGTGGCATCGGGTCATTGGGTAAACCGTCGGAACCGATCATCGTCACCGGATAGCGCATAACCCGTCGCACATCCTGCTCATCCATATTGTAATAAATAGCCCCCGCAGGCATCAGACGTTGACCCGCCTCGTGCAGCGTCATCTGCCAGCCATCAGCAATCTGTTGCAGCGTCTGTCCGGCAATCTCCGGGTGCGGCTCGGACCAGGTAATCACAATGTCGAACTCATCGGTTATCTGTTTCATATCCAGGGTTGAGGAGCTGGCCGAATAAGGGTAGCAGTCGCAGGAGATGTCCTGGTGCTGGCGCATCTGGTCAAAGAATGCCAGAGTCTCCTGCGTCCGCCCCCAGTTTTTCGCCCCGGCGCATTTGTGGTGCGAAACCACTACCGGCACCTTACCGTGGCGACCGATGCGGAATGCTTCGTCAAGCGCCTCCAGAATCGGCTCAAACTCAGAGCGCAAATGGGTGGTGTAAATCCCTTTCTCCGCCGCCAGTTCCTCCGCCAACGCCATCACCTCTTCAGTCGATGCCTGATGGGCGCTGGCGTAGGCCAGGCCGGTGCTCAACCCGAGCGCCCCCTGCTTTAGGGCCTCGCGCAGTTGTTCACGCATGGCGCTAATTTCCTGTTCGGTCGCGGTACGGAACAGGTCGTCCATATGGTTATTACGCAGCGCGGTGTGACCAATCAGCGTGGCCACGTTCACCGCCGGGCGGGCCTGTTCCACCGCGTGGGCATAGGCTTCCACGGTCGGGTAGATAAACTGCGGCTTTTCACCCAGCAGGTTCATCGGGTCTGGTACTTCGCCTTTCATCGTCGCCGTGGCGGCGCTGATCCCGCAGTTGCCGACAATCACCGTGGTAATGCCCTGGCTGATTTTCGGCAGGTATTCCGGAATGCGAATAACGTTGATGTCATCGTGGGTATGCACGTCGATAAAACCCGGCGACAGCACCCGTCCCTCGCCATCGACCACCTGCGCCGCCTCGACATCAAGACGCGGGGCAATCGCCACAATCCGCTCGTCCGTGACGGCCACATCGGCGCGGTACTGCGGCCCACCGCTCCCGTCCACCACGGTGACATTTTTAAACAGCCAGTCCACCTTCATATCGCCTCACTTTGATTCTGTTCTGCGGATAAGTTAACCATTTACAAGCCGCTAAAACAGTGAAAAACTACGCAAAGAAGCCATTAAAAGATGATACTTTTATTCATTAAAAGTAGATAAATCATAAAATATATTATTATTTCATGTAGTTATAACTGATATAGAAACATCACCTCTTGCCTGCCCGATAAGGAACGTGAAATGAAATACCACTCCGATACGGTTGTCCCCCACAAATCCGCCATCCTATTTTCCCCTGCCAACGTGCTGGCAGAAGACGTGTGTCTGCCTGCGGCAGTCATAAAAAATTCGGCCCTGGAAAACAATATTCAGTGGATGCAGCGCTATGCCGACGCGCGCGGCGTGTCGCTGGCTCCGCATGGCAAAACCACCATGACCCCATGGATTTTTCAGGCGCAGCAGGCGGCGGGCGCGTGGGCGATTGGCGTGGGTAGCGCGTGGCAGGCCAATGCGGCGATGGCCAGCGGTGTAAAGCGCGTGCTGATGGTCAATCAACTGGTCGGCAAAGCCAACATGCAGGTGGTGGCGCAGCTAAAACAGCACTATCGCGACACCGATTTTATCTGCTGCGTTGACAGCGAAGCGAATGCCAACACGCTGTCCGCCTTCTTCGCCGCGCAGGATCAGGTGCTGGATGTGATGGTGGAACTGGGCGTACCCGGCGGACGCTGCGGCTGTCGCACCACCGAACAAGGGTTGGCACTGGCGCAAAACATCGCCGACCTGCCCGGCCTGCGTCTGCGCGGGCTGGAGCTGTACGAAGGCGTGCTACACGGTGAAAACCCGCAGCCGTTAGTCGAAGCCCTGCTACGCGATGCCGCCGCGCTGGCCTGCGACATGGCTCGTTATGTCGACGGGGAGTTCATCCTCACCGGGGCGGGCAGCGTCTGGTATGACGTGGTGTGCAGCGTCTGGCTGGCGGCGCAAAAACCGCCGCAGTGCCGGGTCGTTATCCGTCCAGGGTGTTACATCACCCACGACGCCGGGATTTATGACGAGGCCCAACAGCAGCTGAAAGCCCGCGACCGCGTAGCCTGCGATCTCGGCGGGGACCTCAGCTCTGCCCTGGAGCTGGTGGCGATGGTGCAATCGGTGCCGGAAACCGGGCGAGCAGTTGTGAACATCGGGAAGCGCGACAGCGCCTTCGACGCCGGACTGCCGCAGCCCATCGCCCATTACCGCCACGGCGAAGCGTTGCCGCTGGCTCCTGGTGCCATCACCAGCACCGGTATTATGGACCAACACTGCATGCTGAAACTGGCGGCAGGCAGCGACGTGCAGGTCGGCGATATCCTGGTGTTCGGCACGTCACACCCGTGCCTGACGTTTGATAAGTGGAAAACCCTGCTGCTGGTGGACGACAGCTATTGCGTGCTTGAAGAGCTGGATACGTTGTTCTAATCCGTGACAGCCCCTCGCCCGCTCAGGGTGAGGGGGAATTCACTGTGATCTCAATCACATATTATTCCCCACTCCCCGCACTCTCCAACCGCTCATCGCCTAAAAAGACCGCTTATCCGCGCATACAACCGCTCACCGATTTTCGCGATTCTGCGCGCGCGAACCTCTGGCACCATAGCCGCAGCATCAATACCTCTATTAAGCCGTTCCAACAAACACTTAACGCATCTAATAACGCCAGGTTTTTAACTATGGATATGAAAAAACTTCTCAAGCATGTGCCGTGGGTCATCATTGGGGTCATCGGGGCATTCTGCCTGTCGGTGGTTGCCCTACGCCGCGGCGAACACGTCAGCGCCCTGTGGATCGTGGTCGCCTCGGTCTCAGTGTATCTGGTGGCCTATCGCTACTACAGCCTGTACATCGCCCAAAAGGTGATGAAACTCGATGAAACGCGCGCCACGCCTGCTGTCATCAACAACGACGGACTCAACTACGTCCCGACCAACCGCTACGTGCTGTTCGGGCACCACTTTGCGGCGATTGCAGGAGCAGGCCCGCTGGTCGGTCCGGTTCTGGCGGCGCAAATGGGCTACCTGCCCGGCACCCTGTGGCTGCTGGCAGGCGTAGTGTTGGCCGGGGCGGTGCAGGACTTTATGGTGCTGTTTATCTCCTCGCGCCGTAACGGTTCATCGCTCGGTGAAATGGTCAAAGAGGAAATGGGCCGCGTGCCGGGCTCCATCGCCCTGTTCGGCTGCTTCCTGATCATGATAATCATCCTGGCGGTGCTGGCGCTTATCGTGGTGAAAGCCCTCGCCGAAAGCCCGTGGGGCGTGTTTACCGTCTGCTCCACCGTGCCGATTGCGCTGTTTATGGGTATTTATATGCGCTTTATCCGCCCGGGTCGCGTGGGCGAGATATCGGTTATCGGCATCGTGCTGCTGGTGGCCTCCATTTGGTTCGGCGGCGTTATCGCCCACGACCCGTACTGGGGCCCGGCGCTGACCTTTAAAGACACCACCATCACCTTCGCGCTAATTGGCTACGCGTTTGTTTCTGCGCTGCTGCCAGTGTGGCTGATTCTGGCTCCACGCGATTACCTCGCCACCTTCCTGAAAATCGGGGTGATTGTCGGCCTGGCGCTGGGGATCGTTATCCTCAACCCGGAACTGAAAATGCCTGCCGTGACCCAGTACATCGACGGGACTGGCCCGCTGTGGAAAGGCGCGATGTTCCCGTTCCTGTTCATCACCATCGCCTGTGGCGCGGTGTCTGGCTTCCATGCGCTGATCGCTTCCGGCACCACGCCGAAACTGTTGGCGAATGAGAAAGACGCCCGTCTGATTGGCTATGGCGCGATGCTGATGGAGTCCTTCGTGGCGATCATGGCACTGGTTGCAGCGTCTATCATCGAACCGGGCCTCTATTTTGCGATGAACACCCCACCGGCAGGACTCGGCATCACCATGCCAAACCTGCATGAGATGGGCGGTGACAACGCGGCGATGATCATGGCACAGCTGAAAGATGCCAGTGTTCACGCCGCAGCGACCGTCAGCTCCTGGGGCTTCGTGATTTCGCCTGAGCAGATCATGCAGACTGCGAAAGACATCGGCGAACCGTCAGTTCTGAACCGTGCCGGTGGCGCACCAACGCTTGCCGTCGGGATCGCACACGTATTCCACAAAGTGCTGCCATGGGCCGACATGGGCTTCTGGTATCACTTCGGGATCCTGTTCGAAGCGCTGTTCATCCTCACCGCGCTGGACGCAGGCACCCGTGCGGGCCGCTTCATGCTGCAGGATTTGCTCGGTAACTTCGTGCCGTTCCTGAAAAAAACCGACTCTCTGGTCTCCGGGATTCTGGGTACTGCGGGCTGCGTTGGTTTGTGGGGCTACCTGCTGTATCAGGGCGTGGTTGACCCGCTGGGCGGCGTGAAGAGCCTGTGGCCGTTGTTCGGTATCTCTAACCAGATGCTGGCCGCCGTGGCGCTGGTGCTCGGCACCGTCGTGCTGGTGAAAATGAAACGGACCAAATACATCTGGGTCACCGTGGTTCCGGCCCTGTGGCTGCTGCTGTGCACCACCTGGGCGCTCGGCCTGAAGCTGTTCAGCACCAACCCACAGCTGGAAGGTTTCTTCTTCATGGCGAACCAGTACAAAGAGAAGATTGCCGCAGGCAGCAGTGACCTCACCGCCCAGCAGATCGCCAACATGAACCATATCGTGGTGAACAACTACACCAACGCGGGTCTGAGCATTCTGTTCCTGGTGGTGGTTTACAGCATCATCTTCTACGGGATTAAAACCTGGATGAAGGCCCGCGCCATCGACGCGCGTACCGACAAAGAGACCCCGTACGTTCCGGTGCCGGAAGGCGGGGTGAAGACCTCTTCACACCATTAAAAAACAACGGCGGGTGGCGCAAGCTTACCCGCCCTACCTACCCTGTAGGCCTGGCAAGCGCAGCGACGCCGGGCTTCTTATTTCTGGATGGCACAATGTTTGGTAACTTAGGGCAGGCCAAAAAATATCTCGGTCAGGCGGCAAAGATGCTCATTGGCATCCCGGACTACGACAACTACGTCGAACACATGCAGACCAATCATCCGGATAAGCCGTACATGACCTACGATGAATTCTTCCGCGAGCGCCAGCAGGCGCGTTACGGCGGCAGTGGAGAAGGCGGCATGCGCTGCTGTTAATGGAGACACCATGACCCCGATTGCAGTCACACTTCTGACCGGTTTTCTCGGCGCAGGCAAAACCACCCTGCTGCGCCACATCCTCAACGAGCAGCACGGTTTCAAAATCGCCGTGATCGAAAACGAGTTCGGTGAAGTCTCGGTAGACGATCAGCTGATTGGCGATCGCGCCACGCAGATTAAAACCCTGACCAACGGCTGCATCTGCTGCAGCAAATCCAACGAGCTGGAAGACGCGCTGCTGGACTTACTCGACGCCCGCGACCGCGGGGATATCCAATTCGACCGTCTGGTCATTGAATGCACCGGGATGGCCGATCCCGGCCCTATCGTGCAGACCTTTTTCTCACACGAGATCCTCTGCGAACGCTACCTGCTCGATGGGGTGATTGCCCTGGTGGACGCCGTTCACGCCGATGAACAGATGAACCAGTTCACGCTGGCCCAATCGCAGGTTGGCTATGCGGATCGTATTCTGCTGACTAAAACCGACGTCGCCACCGACAACGACAAGCTGCGCGAACGGCTGACACGCATCAACGCCCGGGCACCGATTTACACCGTTATTCACGGGGATATCGACCTGGCCCAGCTGTTCAACACCAACGGTTTTATGCTCGAAGAGAACGTTGTCCAGCCCAAACCGCGCTTCCACTTTATGGCCGAGAAGCAAAACGACATCTCATCGATTGTGGTAGAACTCGACTACCCGGTCGATATCAGCGACGTTTCACGGGTGATGGAAAACCTGCTGCTCGATTTTGCCGATAAGTTATTGCGTTACAAAGGGATGCTATGGATTGACGGCGAACCGAACCGCCTACTGTTCCAGGGCGTACAGCGCCTATACAGCGCCGACTGGGACCGCCCGTGGGGGGAGGAAACACCGCACAGCGTGCTGGTGTTTATCGGTGTGCAACTACCGGAAGCGGAGATTCGCGCGGCATTTGCGGGGTTGCAGAAGTAACCGAGACTCAAAGCGAATGGGGGATGGCAATCCCCCAGGTAGTGATTTGTATAATGATTCTTTCCGACACGTCTTTTTTTTGCTAGAGTCCAAATATTCAAAAAAAATCCTTTCAAATATAGGCTTTGATATTCAACCGATGAATAATATCAGGGCACCCAATTTGGACAAGATATGGCTATCATTATTCCGACAATAAGCAGCTGTAGTGAAAAAATAACGGCAGGTGAGAAAAGGTTAGCACGGATTTTAGAAAGGGGATTAAACGATAATTGCACGTGCTGGTATGACATACCGATGGGTGAAAAGCGTATGCATCCTGATTTTGTCATCCTCGCCCCCGATAACGGCATGTTGTTTCTGGAAGTTAAAGATTGGTTTATCACTAAAATTAAATCCGCCAATAAAACCACGGTATTCTATGAAACAAAAAATGCCGTCGAAGCGTTAAAAAACCCCATCGAACAAGTTCGGCAATACACTTTCCAGACCATTGATAGCCTGAAAAAAGATCCGCAATTACAGCAACAGGAAGGCAAATACAAGGGGAGTTTTATTCTGCCCTACGGCTACGGCGTCTACCTTTCCAACATCACCCGCACCCAGCTCAAAAAAGCCTTTTCGCATGAAGAACTCGCCGAGATCTTGCCCAACGATCTGGTCATCTGTAAAGACGAGCTCAATGAATTCATGTCTCGGGAGAGTGTGTCTCACTGCCTTATGTCATTGCTTAAGCATCCTTTTTCACACCAGATAGACCCGCAGAAAATTGACCGTATTCGCTGGCACCTCTATCCCGACATTCGTATTAACCCCGCTATCACCGAAGTGGCTGCCAACACGTTTACCCTCAGCGCACCGGATATTGTCTCAATTATGGATATGCAACAAGAGCTCCTGGCGCGAAGCATGGGTGCAGGACATCGAGTGATACACGGCGTCGCCGGTTCGGGTAAGACACTCATTTTGCTCCACCGCTGTCTGGAACTCGCCAAAACGCTTGAGAGCGATAAACCCATCCTGGTGATTTGCTACAACATCACTCTGGCAAAAAAACTGAAGTCAATGTTGGCGACCCACACGCTGCGTCTACCTGTTGAAGTCACGCATTTTCATGCCTGGTGCAATCAATTATTAAAGCAACATAATCTTCAGCCTACCAATAAAGAAGACTATATTGAACGAATGGAAGCGGCATTTATCCAGGGGTTCAACGATGGGGTCATTGAACCTGAGCAATACAGTGCCGTATTAATAGATGAAGGTCACGACTTTAAGTCTGAGTGGCTGAAAATCCTTGCACGCATGCCAGATACGAAGGATAACGCGTTGCTGTTTCTTTATGACGATACGCAATCTATTTATCAAAAAAAGAAAGCGTTGGATTTCACCTTATCAAGCGTGGATATTAAAGCGCAGGGTCGCACGACTATTCTCAATATCAATTACCGCAATACGCAGCAAATCTTGCATTTCGCCAGTAGTATCGCCTTTAACTATCTGAACGACCATATTGAAGATGCACTCCAGTATCATCAGCCTGATGCCGGAGGAAAGCATGGTCATTATCCCTCTCTTGCCTGTTTCAATCGTCAAGATGAAGAAATAACCTATGCTCTGGATTGGGTCGTTAAGCAACATCAGCAGGGCGTGGCATGGTCCGATATCGCCATTCTCTGTCCCTCCACTTCCAGCATCCGTCAGTCACTCCAGTCTCATCTCGAAACGCGCAAAATTCCCCATCAAATCATTGTTAACAGCTACGATAAAAAGCGCTGGTCTCCACAGCATGAAAACCTCTGCATAATGCCCCTGCCGAGCAGCAAAGGCCTTGAATTCCAGTCGGTTGTTATTTTGGATGCGGCGAAGAGAAGGGATAACGAAGAAGATCTCAGCGATGACATTAAACGGTTATACGTCGGTTTTACCCGGGCACGGCAGAATCTTCTGGTGACTATGCATGGTTCGGGTGTGTTGCGCGATCATTTAGTCGAAACGTATGAACGTGCGTCTCAGATGATTGAGTGACCAGGCATCTCTCTGCGCGCTGCCCTCCGGCATCTACTCACGGCTGATAACAATCCGCCAAAAACGCCATCATTTCGCTCGCGTTTTTGCTGTGATAAAAACGCACCATTTTACTGTTAAATTCCAGTGCGCGAGCCGCAGGAATACTGATTGGATTATAGCCATGCTGCATCAGCCAGCCGTTCATCATGTGGCGACTGGTGCGCTTGTTGCCATCAAAGAAAAATTGAAAATATGCACCAAACAAAAACATCGCCAGCGCACCTTCAAAAGGATCCAGCATTTTTATTTGACTGACGCCTTCAATAAAAATTCGGTTCAACTCCTGCGCTCCGGCCTCTGTCATCGGAGGAAAATGGGTGCCCAGTTCCCCGAGATGAACACGGGCACTGTAATGCACTTCCTCGCCCTCGCCCCGGAACACTCCCCACTCTAAGGCTTCATTACGTGCAATGATGCTATGCAGCAGCGTGAAGGTTCTTTTATCAAGGTCAAACCGACCAGACTGCACTAATTCGATCAGCTTTTTACCGCTATCCGCCAGATTTAGCACCTGCTCGGTATCGCTGACTTTATGCCCTCCCACGGTCACGCCATCGAGCAAGGTTTTCACTTCAACAAAGGTGTAGGGATTATTCTCCAACTGGGCGGCATCCCAGACGAACCCTGCCATATGGGTTTTAAAGGTAAAAAGTGCTACACGTGTACCCACTTCTTTGACCTCGGGGAGAACGTTCTCATCCCACGTCAGTCCCAGCAGTTCAGTCGCCATTATCCACTCCCATATCATGGTTAGAGCCTAACGGGATAGGCCCATTATGGTGACATTATTCCACAGTTTTAACCGAACACGACACCCATCATGCATAGGGTGATGAATCAGATAAACGGTGGAATTTACCCTGTGCAGAATGCAGATAATTACAGCAACGGTTCCGGCAGGGTCACCACCCACAGCTCGCTATCCGCTTCCGGTTTTTCCAGCGGCTTAATGCCGATAGTCGTTGCCACCACCTTATCGTCCACCGTCAGCTTGCCCTGATCGTTGACCCGGTAATCCTTCAGTTTTTTGCCGTCAACCGGCTGCTGCATCACTGTTTTCACCCCAAAGTCATTATCGTTAGCCACCGCCAGAGTCTTGCTATCGATCAAAGCCAGTCCTTCAGCTTTTTCCTGCTGCCAGCCGAGCTTACGCAGATCGACCGCCAGGGTTTTACTCGCCAACTGGATCCCGCGCTTGACCAGTTGATCCGCACTGTCAAATTCCGGGTATTCGCCCGGTTTATCAAACGCCGACAGATCGCTGGCCTGGCTCAAGTTCACCTTGTAGATGTTATTGCGCATCACATCGTTCTTATCGCCGCCCTGCTCTATCAGCAGGATGTGCTGGTCGTCCAGCGCCACGATATCACCAATTTTGGCATCGCTGTTTTTGTCATACACGTCGTCAATCGGATAGCCATACATCGCGGTTTTTCCAGTCGCCGGGTCGAAGCTAACCAGGCGGGTAAATAGCGCCTTTTTCTTGCTCTTGCCGTCGATATCCAGCGTGCTCTGCACCGCCGCGATAATGCGCCCGTCCGGCATCCGGGTAATGCCCTCAAAGCCACGGTTTGGCTGACGCCACTTGATGATATTCGGCAGACCACCGGCAATCGATTTCTCGCCGTCCAGCGCCTGTGGGCCGTGAATGGCGATGATTTTGCCCTTGCCGTCGACGTTAACGATGAAAGGCCCGTACTCGTCACATAGCCAGAAACCGCCTTTGCCGTCCGGGGTAATGCCTTCGGTATCCAGGCCACGATTATCCCCGGTCAGGGTTTTTAGGGTATCGCTCAGCGCCACTTCGTTGGTTGAGCCAATCATTCCGCTTTGCAGCGGCAGACCGTTGATATTGCCTTTATCGTCATGCAGCGGACGCACATTTGTGGCCTCGGCTTTGCCGCTTTCCACCCGGATAGACAGCAGCTGCGGTGCAAAATCCGGCGTCACAAAAATCTTCGCTTCGTTCTGGCCGATCTTCGGTGCATCCGCGTTCGGGCCACGATCCGTCACGGTAGCAAAAGTCAGCGCATCGCCCTGCTTGCCGGTAAACAACAGGCCAGAGCCGATCCCCACCGGCAAACCGTTTGGAAATGCGCTGGCAAACGCGCCGCTGTAGTTGATGTGCGAGCCTTCAGGGATGCTCACCACATAATGCTCCGCGGTCGGTTCCGCCGCCAGTGCAGAGAAAGATAGGGTCGTGCCGATTACCAGAGAAATAAGTTTAATTTTCATGTTGTTGTCACCTTTTTATGAATGTGAAACACCATAAGAATGGCAGATGACAGAAAGATGACGGGAAGGTGACGGTTTATGGGGAGCAGGTAGACACCATCTCAATATCGGTTATTCGCGAACATAGGATTTCGTATAATTATCAAAACTGTCAAATTGATAGTTCCCGCCAGGTATTGCAGCATCTGACGAGAACTCGCCGAAAATCCTATTTAAACGGAAATAGAAATTATGGTTAACACCAATAATATTGAGGAATGCATGAAAGCGGTAGTGTTTCCTTCCACTTTGCACAGTTATACCGTCTCTTATGGGAGCAACTATCCAAAACACGATCGTTTGCCTGCGATTATGTTGCGCGGCCAGTGGCTGGCGAAAGCCGGTTTTGAGCCCGGGCGTAAGTTGGAAGCCCGCATGATAGACGAATGCAATTTCATTACCGCTAAGAATCTGCAACCGATGCTGGAAGATACTATAATTCCAAAAATATTCGTTATAAAATTAAAAGCCATCAGAAATAAAACCGCACAAGAAAACTTCAATAGCCAAGTCCCTTTTAAGAAAGCGATATGCATTTTATTGTTTGACATGTAATTATCTTATGGAAACCTCAGTTTATTTTAAATACGATCAACCTCATAGAACATCTTTCTGAAGCCGATCGTAAAAGCGTTTTCAAGCAATAGCTTGTGCATTCCATGAGTCTTTGTAGATGATGTTTCCATCCACATATTTCCAGGTAATGGCTTCATAGCGTAAGTGAAGAGATTCTGAATGCAATCCTGTCTGATTACCTGGATACAAGACTGGGGTGATAGAAACAATTTTTACGTTATTCAATATTATATTAAAATATTCAGCTTCTAATCCTGACTCAAGGATAGTATACATTTTGATCATAGCCGACTTTAGCACCGTCCCCTCGCTAATCGCCCTGTATAGGGTCGGTGTTGTACGGTCAAACTCCTTTTGTAGGATAATTGGAGAGTGTACACGTGTTCCAGTCAGTCTTCCTGTGTTGCCATCTGTTGGAATATTCATATTATGAGTGAGGTGTTTGATTTCTATCGCACCTTCTCGCCCTAATACGCAACATGCTCCAGAAATAGGTGAATCATTCTGATCGGTTAACCAGAGATAAGCTGGATTAGACATATTTAATTCCTTTTATGAGTAAGTCACTTTTTTGACCTGTCGACCCACTGGGCAAACAGGAGACCACCGACAATAGTCATTACAATAAAAAAAAGCGTAACTAGCCATGTATCAAAATAGGCAATATAAAAAAGACAAAGGGCTGTTATAAGCCAAGAGAACATTCCTCCTAACCATCCTATCAGGCAGTCTTCAAATTTATTGCCCATGAAGTCTTTCCTCCACCCGTTTGATAATTTTATCAAACTGCGGTTGTCCTCCCTGCTGTCTTACATTTAGAGCATCAACAAAGGGCTTCATCGCTGGTTCGATCAGGAAATAAAGCAAATCATAATCCCGTGCGCGTAGTAAATCATAGATATACGGATCACTGGCCGCCAGTCTATCTGATGTTCTGATACTCCTTTCCATCATTCCACCGATTAACATGACATTTCCAATAAACAAGCTATTACGCATATTCGCAAGAAATGAAGCTTCATCGAGTATCGCATTCGTGATTTTCGATGAAAGAAGGGAGTTGGTTGATATCCTGCCCAGGACAGCAAAAACTGTTCTGCTATAAAACGCGTCTTTTTCGCCAACAGAAACATGTGTTTCAAACTCACGTAAAATTATGGTTACAGCTTCCTTTAAATGCTCATAGTTCAGAAGATCGTGTTTAACGGCTGACATCATCCTTATACGTTCAGTTTCCCGATGATATCGAGAGTGACTATCCGTATCAAAAAATCCTTGTACCAGATAGCCCAAATCCACGGGAACCGATGTTGCACCACTAATTAAACCGCTAATAGTATTAGGTGAAACAATGACATCGACGATCCTGTCTGCGATCGAAATGATATCCGACATAACACCTCCTTGTTCTACAAGCCCAAAACTCTATACCTCTGACGATGTCAAAAATTAGCGTCTTGTCGCATTTCAACCATGACATCATCACACGTTAGCCTTCCCCTACCCTTCTATTTGCCTGTTATTTACAAGCATTGCTCAACGAATAAGCGCTTTCATATAACAGTAGTTTGATCCCTGACTATATTTTTATCAGGCCAAATCTTTCACAGGACGTCTCTATGGACCACACGGCAACGGAAAACGCACCGCCGCACGCTTCCAACAAGCTTCTGCTGGCGGGTAGCGCCGTCGGGGTGGTGTTCGGTGATATCGGCACCAGCCCGTTATATACCCTGAAAACCGTGATCCTGCTCTCTGGCAGCACTCCCACGCCGGAGATAATCCTCGGCCTGCTGTCGCTGATTATCTGGACGCTGATCCTCGTGACCTCGCTGAAGTACGCGGCGTTCGCGATGCGCTTTGATAACCGGGGCGAAGGCGGGATCATGGCGCTGATGTCGCTGTTGCAGCACAACGGCAAAGGTAAAGGCCGGGGGATGATCATCTTTGCCGGACTGCTCGGGGCGGCGCTGATCTACGGCGACGGGGCGATCACGCCCGCTATTTCGGTGCTGTCAGCGCTGGAAGGGCTGAACATCGTGTTCCCCGAAGCGCAACACTACATCCTGCCCGTGACCGTCGTCATTCTGCTGGGGCTGTTTGCCATCCAACCCTTTGGCACCGCTAAAATCGGCATCGTCTTTGGTCCGATCATGATCCTGTGGTTTCTCATCCTCGCCGGGCTGGGCATCTGGGGCATTACGCAACATCCGGCGGTATTGATGGCGATAAATCCGTATTACGGCGTGCATTTTTTACTGTCGAACGGTTTGGTCAGTTTTCTGGTGCTTGGCGGTGTGTTCCTGTGTGTCACCGGGGCGGAGGCGCTGTACGCCGATATGGGGCATTTCGGTAAAAAACCGATCTGGCTGGCCTGGTTTGGCCTGGTGTTCCCCAGCCTGGTGCTGAACTATGCGGGCCAGTCTGCGCTGCTGCTCTCTGGGGCAGATATCAGTCACAACATTTTCTTCCGACTGTGCCCGCCTGCCCTGCAAATCCCGCTGGTTATCCTCGCTACACTTGCCACCATTATTGCCAGCCAGGCGATCATTACCGGGGCGTTCTCGATGACCCGCCAGACTATCCAGCTCGGCTGGCTGCCACGCCTGAACATCAAGCAGACGGCAGAAGACAACTACGGGCAGATTTATATCGGCATCGTCAACTGGCTGCTGATGTTCGCCACCCTGTTCCTCGCGGTGTTCTTCAAATCCTCCGATAACCTCGCCGCCGCGTACGGCATTGCGGTGTCGTTAACCATGCTGATGACCTCTGGCCTGCTGTATGTGGCGATGCGGCGGATTTGGCACTGGAACCGCACCGCCAGCGCGCTGGTCGCCCTGCTGTTTCTGACTATTGATGCCTGCTTCCTGGTGGCCAATATGATCAAGGTGCTGGATGGGGGTTACATCCCGCTGCTGCTGGCGACGGTTATCTGCTCGGTGATGCTGGTCTGGCACCGTGGCCGGGCGGCGACGCTGCGATCGCTGGACGATAAAGGCATGGATGTGGAAACGTTCTTTCGCTCGCTACGGGAAAACGACATTCCGCGCGGGCCGGGCGCGGCGGTGTTTTTGACCCGCTCGCAAAGCGGTATTCCGCCGGTCATGCGCTGGCATGTCACGCGTAATCGGGCGTTGCAGCAAAAGGTGCTAGCCCTGACCGTTATCGTGCTGAACGTGCCGCGAATAGCTACCCGCAACCGACTGGTGATCCGCCAGGCCGCGCCGGATTACTGGCGCGCGGTCGCCTATTATGGCTTTATGGAGCGCCCGAATATCCCGGCGTTGCAGAATGAAATCAGCCACAAAAACTGCCCGTTTGACCTGACCGACGCCACCTATTATTTAGGCCATGAAACCATCGTCGGGCGCGAAGACGGCCAGGGCATCGCCCACTGGCAGCGCCGCTGTTATGCCTTTATGGCCCGGAACTGCTCGCACGCGACACACTATTATCATCTGCCGGGCGATCAAGTGGTCGAAATCAGCCGCAGAGTCGCCGTTTAGTGCAACATTTTGCACTCCACCGCCGTCCCGCTCTATGCTTATACCTATGGATAAATTAGCTGAACTAAAACGCGCCAAACTGCTGGCGCTCTCATTGCTGCTGATTGCGGCCGCCATTTTCGTCACCACGCTATTCTTGCCGCCTGTCCCGTGGGTCGGGGCGCTGAAGGCGATATCGGAGGCGGCAATGGTTGGCGCATTGGCTGATTGGTTTGCGGTAGTGGCCTTATTTCGCCGGGTGCCGCTGCCGTTTATTTCCCGTCATACGGCGATTATCCCCCGCAATAAAGACCGGATTGGCGACAATCTCGGGCATTTCGTGCAGGAAAAATTTCTGGATACCCAGTCGCTGGTCAATTTAATTCAGAAGCATGAGCCAGCGCTGATGATTGGGAACTGGTTTAAGCAGCCTGATAACGCACAGCGCGTCGGCCAGCATCTGATCAAGGTGATGAGCGGTTTTCTTGAACTGACTGACGATTCACGGATTCAGGGATTGCTCAAACGCGCGGTGCATAAAGCGATTGATAAGGTCGACCTGACCGGCACCAGCGCGGTGATGCTGGAGAGTATGACCAAAAACAACCGCCATCAGAAGCTGCTCGACGCGCTGATTGCCCAACTGATCGCCTTGCTCCAGCGGGACAGCAGCCGCGAGTTTATCGCCCGGCAAATCATTCACTGGCTGGAGAAAGAGCATCCGCTGAAAGCCAAACTGTTGCCGACCGAATGGCTGGGCGAACACAGCGCCGAAATGGTCACCGAGGCGGTGAATACCCTGCTGGATGACGTCAGCCA
Organism: Scandinavium lactucae; assembly: GCF_033843265.1. Classification (NCBI taxonomy): domain Bacteria; kingdom Pseudomonadati; phylum Pseudomonadota; class Gammaproteobacteria; order Enterobacterales; family Enterobacteriaceae; genus Scandinavium; species Scandinavium lactucae. The sequence goes on along the minus strand of NZ_JAWXRD010000001.1, from coordinate 141,308 downwards.
GGACAGCGCCCATCAGGTGCGTCATGCCTTTGATAACGCGGTACGCAAGCTCATCGACAACCTGAAATCCGACCCGGAGATGGCCGTTAAAGCCGACAATATCAAACGCTATCTGAAAGACGATGAGGCGTTTAACCGCTATCTCGGCGAAATGTGGGCCGATCTGCGCCAGTGGCTGAAGGAGGATTTGCAAAACGAGGATTCCCGGACGCAGAAGCGGATTGCCGAAGCCGGGCAATGGTTCGGCGAAACGCTGGTGGCCGACAGCGCCCTGCGCGCCTCGCTCAACGGCCATCTCGAACAGGCCGCCCGCCGTGTAGCACCTGACTTTGCCAGATTCCTCACCCGCCACATCAGCGACACGGTCAAAAGCTGGGATGCACGGGACATGTCGCGCCAGATTGAGCTCAACATCGGCAAGGATCTGCAGTTTATCCGCATCAACGGCACGCTGGTCGGCGGCACCATTGGCCTGATTTTATGGCTGCTGTCTCAGCTCCCGGCGTTAGTGATGCCAATGATTCATTGAGGCTAACGCCCGCTGGCGCTACGCTTGCCAGGCCTACGGCTTGATAAGCGCCAGCGCCATCGGGCAAAAAAGCCCGTCACGCATTCGGGTTATTCACCACAAAGCGGGTAGCGGCGAAGCGGTTGAGGATCAGGTGCAGCAGAAAGACCATCGTTAGCGTGGTCAGCAGCGAGACCGTCACCGAGACCACGCGGTACAGATCGCTGAACACCAGGTCCTGTTCCGGGTGCAGATTTTGCCCGAACATGATGCCAATGGTAGTGATGCTGGCAAACCCAACCCCGGCCCCGACTTTTTCCATCACGTGCAGACGGGCGCTGAACGCCAGCCCGAGGCCAATCAACGGCATCATCAGCAACATGTGGCTACTGTGGTCGTAAAGCACCAGCTGCACCAGCAGGATATACAGGCAGGAGAGTACCACCCCGACCACGCGCCAGAGCGAACTCAGCACTGCGCCACGATAATGCATTGGAAACAGGATAAGCACGCCCGCCATTAACGCCGACAGCGAATCGCTCAGATCGCAGACCTGAAATATCACAAAGATAATCGTCGCCACCGTGCCGGAAAGCAGAGATTCATGGCGAACACGCGCCGCATCCTTTTCGATGCGGGGCGGCGGCTGACGCGGTTCCACGTCGGGCAGCAGAAAATGCATCAATGCGCTTAACGCCACCGCCATAATGCTGGCCTCGATGTTAGAGAACATCAGGGTGTGCCAGCTGTTGGCGGAGTAACTCATAAAATTGAGCATCACGCTCTGGCATACCACGCCCATCGAACCGAACAAAAACAGCGGCCCCTGGCTCATAAAGCGAAAGCGCATTACATACAGCGCAAACACCACCGCCGTCATCACCACTGGCCATTGCGACAGATAGCCAATAATTAGCACCATTTCGATGCAGTTCAGCACCGCGCTAAACACAAACTGGGTCGCCACATGGCGATTAATCACCGGCACCAGCGAGAGCAGCATCAGCGGATAGACCACGAAAAAGACGCCGTACTGCACGTTGTAGAAGCTCGAAATGCTGAGCGCAATCATCCCGGCGAACACTATCCGCAACGTCTGCCGAAAGTCGTTGGCGGTGTAGACGATGTTATCGTGCGGGGTGAATACGCGCGCCAGGGTATTAATAGACATAATGTAGCCAGCTCACCAGACGGATTTGCAGCCCGGAGAAGAATCGGGCAAACACCCCGTCGCTGTTATACAGCTGAACGGTGGCACGTGATCCGGTTGGCAGCATGGCATCGACGGCCTCATCCAACTCGACGTGAATGCGCATCCTTTGGGCATCACGCACCCAACGGTTCGATCTATCAGGCTGGGAAAGCTGTCCGTTGACTGCCTGCTGCCCGGCCAGGATCCCCGCATCGCTGCTGGTCACGTGGGCACGGAACACTTTCCCCGGCAGCGCGTCAAACACCACCGCCGCAGCGGTTCCTGGGCGGGTATACCGCAGACTTTTTTCACGAAAATCCGCCACGATATCGGTGTCGTGATTCACCAGCGCCACCAGCGCCGTACCTGCACTGGTGTACAGTCCGGGGCTGAGTTGCAGGTTACTCACCGTGCCGTCGGCTTCGGCGCGGATCTTCGTCCAGCCCAGATCGAGCTGCGCCTGCTCCAGCGCGTTGCGGTATTTTTGCAGCGTGACGTTGCGCTCATCATCGCGTTCGCCGCGCTGGATCCGCAGGTTATCAATGCTCGCATTCAGCGAACTGACCGCTTGCTGGCTGTTCTGCCAGGCGGTGCGAACGTTATCCAGATCCTGCTGCGACACGTTTTGCATCGTCGCCAGGCGCTGATAGCGGCTGAACGTTGCCTGATTATTGCGGGCGGTTATCTGCGCGGTCTTGAGATTGGCAAGCTGGGCGGCGATTTGCGCATCCAGCTGCTGATTGGTGAGCTTCGCCTGTTCCAGCGCGATTTGCGCGGCTTCCACCTTATTGATAAACGGCGTCGGGTCCAGTTCGTATAACACATCGCCCTTTTTCACCTGGCTGTTGTTATGGACATATACCTGCGACACGTAGCCGGAGACGCGGGCCGACACTGGCGTCACCACCCGCATCACCGTGGAGTCCGGGGTGAGGGGGATCCAGATATCGGCCACAATAAAGTAGATAAACATCAGCAGGAAAGAGGCAATACTGACCCTAACCCAGCGGGCAAATTTTTGTTCGGGACTCATCATTTTTTAGATCTTATTTATGTCGTCGCGGATATTCCGCATATTGCAGGCGAGTTGGTTAAGCGTGTCGCTAAAAGCGTCCATGACGTCGGCAGGAATATTTTCCGTCACCCGCAGTTGGCAGGCATCAATCACGTTGGTCAGCCGTTGCAGAACGTCACGGCCTTTCGGGGTCAGCGTTAACAGGCGGCATCGCTTGTCGTACGGCGATATCGTACGCAGCAGATAGCCCTGTTGTTCGAGGTGAACCAGGGTGCGCATCAGCGGCGGCAGCTCAATACCCTGCATTTCCGCCAGTTCGCTAACTGAAATGTTGTCACCCGACTGCTGGAGCTGCATGAGCGTGGTCCAGCTCGACTGCGTTAAGCCGGTATCGGTAATCGCATTATCGATAATTCCACGCCACTGGCGCACCACCATCGCCATGCGCATCCCCAATGGCCGATGGGCAAATAACGTCTGTTCCGCCATGCTATCCTCCTCACAACGTCGCGACAGAATAATACTTACCTTGATAAGTATCAAGAAACGTTCGAGTCCCGCAGCATGGAATGTGAAACAAAAAACCCGGCACGATGGCCGGGTTGAACCCTTAGCAGTAGTCGTCGCGCCGCAGGCCGACGTCTTTAAGCTGCTCGTCGCTCAGGCGGTCCAACATTCGCCGCGTCTGTCTGACCCGCCAGCTTTGCAGCGCCCAACGACCCATCAATACAAAAATCTGGAATGGCGCTTTCGCGCGATTTTCATGAAATTCCATCCTGCACCTCCCCACGCTGTCGATGCCCTATCATCGCCGCGAGCAGGCTTTACAATACAGATTCAAATTGTACTTTTCTTTAACATACAGATTCGCTAAAACAGTATCTGCACGGCGTTTTTCGCGCCTGTCTGTACTGGTTTAATCATCTGTATGGTAAGAAATGGGGATACAGCAATGACGCGTTACCAGCATCTGGCGAATATTATCGCCGACCGGATCGAACAAGGGCTGTATCGTCAGGGCGAAAAACTGCCGTCGGTGCGCAGTCTCAGTCAGGAACACGGCGTCAGTATCAGCACCGTTCAGCAGGCTTATCAGACGCTGGAAACGCTGCAGCTGGTCATGCCGCAACCGCGCTCCGGCTATTTTATTGCCCCGCGCAAAGCCCAGCCGCCGGTTCCGGCAATGTCGCGCCCGGTTCAGCGTCCGGTGGATGTCAGCCACTGGGATCAGATTTTAACCCTGCTGGATGCCCGCCATGATAAATCAATTATTCCGTTTGGCGGCGGTTCGCCGGACGTCACCCAGCCGGGGTTGAAACCGCTCTGGCGCGAGATGAGCCGCCTGGTGCAGCACAACAGCGCCGAGATCTTCAGCTATGACGAGCTGGCGGGCCGCCGGGAGCTGCGCGAACAGATAGCCCGCCTGATGCTCGACAGCGAAGCGGCGGTCAGCGCCGACGACATCATTATCACCAGCGGCTGCCACGCGGCGCTGGCGATTGCCCTGCTGTCGGTGTGCAAACCGGGGGATATCGTGGCCATCGAGTCGCCGTCGTTTTACGGCACCATGCAGCTGCTGCGCGGCTTCGACATTAAAGCCATCGAGATCCCCACCGATCCACAAACCGGGATCAGCGTGGAAGCCCTCGAACTGGCGCTCGAGCAGTGGCCCATCAAAGGGGTGATCCTCGTCCCTAATTGCAACAACCCGCTCGGCTTTATCATGCCGGATGCCCGCAAACGCGCGGTTCTCGCCCTGGCCCAACGCCACGATATCGTCATTTTCGAAGACGATGTGTATGGCGAACTGGCGAATGACTACCCGCGCCCGCGCACCATTAAATCCTGGGATATCGACGGCCGGGTGCTGCTGTGCAGCTCGTTTACCAAAACCATCGCCCCCGGCCTGCGCGTCGGCTGGATAGTGCCTGGCCGCTATCATGATCGGGTGCTGCACATGAAATATGCCGCCAGCGGCACCAACGTACCCACTACTCAGCTGGCGGTCGCGGCGTTTATACGCGAAGGCCACTACCATCGCCATTTACGCAAAATGCGCCAGATTTATCAGAGCAATATGGAGACCTACACCTGCTGGCTGCGCCAGTATTTCCCCTGCGGGATCTGCGTCACCCGGCCCGAAGGCGGGTTTATGCTGTGGGTGGAATTACCGGAAGTCGTCGATATGGTGTGTGTGGCGAAGCAGTTGTGTGAGCTGAAAATACAGGTGGCACCGGGGTCGCTATTTTCCGCGTCCGGCAAGTATCGCAACTGCCTGCGTATCAACTGCGCCCTGCCGACCAGCGACAAGCACCGTGAGGTGATGGAAAAACTTGGCGAGGCGATCCACGTAGCGATGGAGTGAATGAGGATAAAAGACAACGCCTTCACCTCACGTGGAAAATCGCCCCTCATGCCCGACGTCCCTTAAAAGCGACGTCCGGGCACTAAAAACATAATTCAAACAAATAACACACAACTCATACATAACCCACAAAAATAGCAACACATCAATAGCTTACACCGATCGCTGTCCTGCAATTGATCACTTAGCCCTATCAAAGAAACCTATTAATTATTCTCTATTGATCGACAATACCGTTATATGGTTATATTCAGCCCGTCGCTGAAAAACCTGCGCCCCATTATTCAGGCGATCAGACTGTTCCCGCCTCATTCCGAAACAGCGAATCGAAATATATCTGCAAATATCTGGCAAAGCTGTCAAACGGTGGTTATCCCGATGGTGAAGACATGGCTACACAACAATTTTATTTATCAATTAAACACCAGCAAGGCAGTGCTGTTTAACAACAACATTATCCGCGCCATCGTCGCCAGTTCGTTAGCCATTGTTCCCTTCGTCATTATTCGCGCCCTGCTTCTGGTGTGTTCCGTTATTGCCGCCCATCTGGGATGGGTCGCCTTTGCCAGTTGGCTGGAACTGCTCCAGCAAACGCTGATGGATTTTATGCCGATCCTGATGAATGCTTTTATGGCGCTGCATTGGGCGATTCGTAATCACCGTTCGGTGGTTCATTTTTTGACGGTCAACTTCTATAGCCTGCTGTTTATCAGCTGCGCCATCAGCCACGATCGGCTATTTTTTATGGATATCTCGATTCCGGTCGCGCTGTTATCCGGCCTGGTGGTCAATACATTATTAGACCAGGTCATTGGTGCGGTGGATAAGCAGCCCCGCCTGCAAACGCGCAACAAAAAACACTTCGCCCTGTTTCTGTTTTCCGTGGTGATGATTTCCGTTTTCGCCTTTGTGGTGAATACCCTGATGCAACAAATAGTGAACCCACTGGCACCGATTATCCGTCACACCCTGGAGCAGAGTTATCCGCAGAGCTTCGCCACCGGGTTGCTGTATATCGTTTTGCGCTGCATTCCGTGGCTGTTTGGCATCCACGGTTATTTCATCTTCAGCGATATCGACAGCCATTTCATCGCTGAGGCACAGGCCAATATTTCTGCCTGGCACGCGGGCCAGGGATCGCTCAATATTTTGAGTCCGGAGTTTTACAACATCTGGTGCACCATGGGCGGCACCGGCAATACCCTCAGCCTGCTGCTGTGCATATTGTTCAGTAAAGATAATTCGCATCGCCATATTTTTGGCCCGTCGCTGCCGCTGGCGATATTCAACATCAACGAACCGCTGATCTTCGGCCTGCCGATCGTCATGAACCCGCTGCTGATTATCCCTTTCGTGCTGGTGCCTGCGGTCTCCTACATCATCGCCTACGCCGCCACCGCGTGGCATCTGGTGCCTACCATTTCCGAGACGGTGAGCTGGAGTGTGCCACCGATCATCAGCACCTGGATTGGCACCAACGGCTCTCTGGCAGCCATCGCGCTGAACCTGCTGATTATCGTGGTCGGGGCGATGATCTATGCCCCCTTTATTCAGCGCTGGACCCTCAGCAAGAAGAACGCCCCGGATCAGCATCTGTTCATGCAACCCACCAATCTGGAGCTGGTCCCCGATTACCGCGCGCTGACCGAAGAGAAAGCTTATCTGGAGGCGCTGGACCGCGTGTATGCCCTGCAATCCAGTGGTCATTTCGTCCTCTACTTCCAGCCACAGGTGCGCCTGAGCGACCGACGGATCATCGGCATGGAGGCGCTTATTCGCCATCAGGGCAACGACGGTACCATCACCCCGCCCTACTTTTTAGACTATTACAACCGCCTGAACGCGATGGCCGATATCGACTTCTGGGTGATGGAACAGGCCGTGAGCTACCTGCGTGAACACCTGAGCAATTACAGCGACATGACGCTGTCGGTAAACGTTTCTCCGCAGACGCTGCATGACCCGCGGCTGTTCAACGTTATCTCGCGCATTCTGAGCGAACCGCTGCCCGCAGGCTGGACGCTGGAGATGGAGATAACCGAGTCTCAGGCGCTGACCAACCCAGAACAGGTGTCGTTTATTCTCGGCCAGCTCAAGCAGCACGGGATAAAAATTGCGCTGGATGACTTTGGGGCGGGCTATTCGACGCTCAACTACCTGACGCGCTACCCGCTGGACAAAATTAAGCTCGACCGCTCGCTGGTGCAGGGCTTAGCCACCCAAGGGGGTCTGCAGTTCTTAAATCAGGTCACCAAACTCTGTCGGCTGACCGAATGTCACGTGGTGATTGAAGGGGTGGAGACCGAAGATGAGCTACGCCAGATCCTGATCGAAGGGATTGAGACCGAGCACGAGATGGCGTTGGTGCGCTCGGTAGGCATTGAACTGGCGCAGGGCTTCTTATTCTGGCGGCCGCTGCCGATTGACGAGATGTGTCGGGTGCTGGAGAAAAATCAATGCGGCATCGATTGAGGGGATGAAGGCGACGGTGATATGAACTTTACTGTTCAGTCAAAAAATACCATCCCGGCATAAGGTTTTTCGCGACAGGCCGCCACACGCTGGGCTAAATCCCCGACGTGGAGTTCCAGCCGATGACCGTCAGGATCGAGAAAATAGAACGACTCCCCTTCGCTTTTATTGTCCTTCCACATCACCGCGCCTTGCGCTTCAAGACGTGCCACGAATCCAGCAAATTCCGAGACGGCAATGCTGAAGGCGTAGTGGGTGTAATCGCGCTTATCCGACACCTGCGTATCGACCGACAGGCACAGCCATAGCGATCCGCAGCTAAAATACGCCCCGCTATTCCAACGGGCATGCAGCCGCAGCCCCAACTGCTGCTGATAAAAATCAATGCTGCGGGCAAGGTCGGTGACCGCAAGCGTGAGATGGTTCAGACCGGTGAGCATCGCGTGGTATCCATAATGAAGTTAGCGGACAGGCAGAGTAGCATTCCTCCCCCTCGCGATCACATCCTGAACGCCGGGCGATATCGGCCCGGGGTCAATGGATGCATAATTGAGAGACTGCATTCAAGGAGATAACCATGAAGATTGCGCACGTAGCCCTGTGGACCCGCGACCTGGAGGCACAAGCCGCCTTCTGGCAGCGATATTTTGGCGGGAAAGCCAACGAAAAGTATCTCAGCAAAAACCGACCGGGTTTTGCCTCGCATTTTATTACCCTCGCCGATGGCCCAACGATTGAGTTGATGACCCTCCCTAACCTGCCCGACGCCCCCGAGAACCGCGAGTTCTGCGGCTGGGCACATATCGCCATCAACGTCGGCGACCGTCAAACCGTGGATGCGTTGGCGGATAAGGCCCGTGCAGAAGGGATTTTGAAAAGCGGCCCAAGAATGACCGGGGACGGCTACTACGAAGCGGTGATCGTCGACCCGGACGGGAATGGGGTGGAACTGGTGGGGTAAGTGGTTGTGCGGTTATCGGGGGGCGATACCCCCTATTTTAAGGCATCCTGGCATATAACCAGTAACCCGTCCTCGCCGATTCGGCAAACATGCGAATGGTTAAGGGTTCTGAGGTTTGCACCACAGGTTCTTTGGTGAACCACTTACGGTAAACACTTTCTCTTTTCCACGGATAATAGGCACCGAAATCGATCACCGAGATATCGACGTGAAATTTCTCACCAAAATCCTCAATGGCATAGGGCAGTTCGTCCCATTCAGCATAGCCTTGCAGCGGCGTATCAAGCTCAATGGGGATCGGCTTGAAAGTAAATGTGACCATGAGACCCAGTTCTCCCCGGAAAAACGCTAATACTTCACTGTCTGTCACCATATGCAGTGTTTCTGAACAGGAACAGCCATTATTGCGCTCCTTGCGGGTGATTTGTCATATAACCATTTCCCGGCTTTTGCGGATTCGATTAGCATGCCAATGGTGAAATCGGGCACATCGACTCTTTGTTTTTTGAAGGGATTCAATGAGAATTCTACTTCCGGGTAATACGTTTCCAGTTTGAAATTCCCCGGGTCGACATTGAACTCCGTGAAAAACGCATTCATTAACTCTTCGGCTTCGTCAACATCCAGACGGAAATCAAAGTGAATACTGGATTCAGCTGTATAGGTGTCATAGTTCTTTTTCCTGAACATGTACACGCCGCTATAGGGCGTAACGAGCGCAATCACCCGCTGTTCAATATCGTCTACCATAACTTATCGCTGCCTCGTGCTATCGCGTTGTAATCACGTACAGAGCAGTAAGCGATTTGTGATACATCTGCCGCCAGAACAACCTCACCAATTAGGGGAATCGTTCGGGCTACGAAGGTGCTAACTTTGCGTACCATCCTCCGTTCGACGGTCCAGGGGGTGTAACCCCCTATCCATGTTGGCATTTTTATACCGCAAGGGAACATCGTATTTTTGAGAAGACCTCTGACACGCTTTGAAACTCGCGATGTGCCGGGGATGGCGTCTTTGGGTTTTGCGCGAGTGGTCTGATTATTAACGCCGCTATAGAGAGCAGCAATGGCTGTAATATCTTTCACCCCAAAATGATTGGCCGTCGTCATTACGAACACCATGAAAAATAGCTCTGTTGCCGTCAGATTAGAATGGCCTGCATAAAAGTATGTCCCGTTTAGTTACTCTACCGTATCCACTTTCAGTCCCTTGCCGATCCTTTGTGGAACGCAATCTTAACGGCGTATTAAAAGACAATATGAGATCTAACGCTCTGAATTAAAAGAACGGAGATTTTATTTTCGGTTAATAAAATCTCCCGCTAGACATAATTACTGGAACTTATTTATTCATCCCAAGAATTAATTTGCGATGATCTATTAACTTTCCGGTCTCATCGTAATAACGGCTGGGCCCTATAAATCTGGTTTAAGAGATGCCAATAGATTTCGCTTCAACTCAGGGTCTATCCGCTCCCAGTTGAACAGCAACAATGCCAGATCGTCATCATCAGTGTAGAAATAGGCCGTCGGCACTTCAAGCGCTTTGGCGAGTTGATGCACTACTTCGATATTGGCCTGATGAACGCCCTGCTCATATCGATTGATTCTGGTGCTTGCGACAAACTCGTCTATCCCGGCAAGCATGCCGAGCTTCTTCTGCGAGAGACCTTTCGCCAGCCGTGCATGTTTCAGACGCTGGCAAAAAATCTGTTGGTAGCTAGTGGATTCGTTCATAACTACGATAGTCGTAGCTTTATACATTTCCCGATACTACGAGAAACGTAACTCATGGTGCTGGATTTCCAATACGTTTTTGTTAATTCGACTTTACTTAAAAGGTTCAGCCTGAAGAGATGTCAATAATGTGTTCTTCAACTCAGGCTCTATCCGCTCCCAGTTGAACAGCAACAATGCCAAGTCGTCATCTTCGGTATAGAAATACGCCGTCGGGACTTCCAGTGCTTTAGCGAGTTGATGCACTACTTCGATACTGGCCTGATGAACGCCCTGTTCATAACGATTGATTCTGGTGCTTGCGACAAACTCGTCTATCCCGGCAAGCATGCCGAGCTTCTTCTGCGAGAGACCTTTCGCCAGCCTTGCATGTTTCAGACGCTGGCAAAAAATCTGTTGGTGGGTAGTGGATTCATTCATAGCTACGATAGTCGTAGCTTTATATGTTTCACGATACTACGAGAAACGTAACTAATGTGACACGGTTTCCAATAAGTTCTTGTTACATAGGTCTTTCATTGAAAAATGACGAACGATCGCAAAACTACGAAATTCGTAGTTTTTGTAATGGATATAAAACTACGAATCTCGTAGCATTTCATTGTTAGCACATCACATTACTTTTCGTCGCATGGAGGGAATCATGAACAAACAAGACTGGCACCAGGCGGATATCATCGCCTCGTTACGCAAGAAAGGAACCTCACTGGCAGTGACCTGCCCCCAAGATTAGATACAACCTTCAGCTAGTAATGGACTGACCCCGCGCCGGTAGACGATCCTGCCCTATAGTTGGACTGACCCCGCCCCGGTAGACGATCCTGCCCTATAGTTTGAGCATAGGAGGAGCGTATGGGCACACCACGATTTACACCTGAATTTAAGGAAGAGGCTGTCCGTCAGATAACGGAACGCGGTTATTCCGTCGCCGAAGTATCTGACCGTCTGGGCGTTTCTGCACACAGCCTCTACAAGTGGCTACGGGCGATTAAACCCGATAACAGCGAGCAGCATGCCCGGGATTTACTGGAGGCCAAAAGCGAGATCCTGAAACTACGGGCGCAGCTAAAACGTACCGAAGAGGAACGGGATATTTTGAAAAAGGCCGCGCGGTACTTTGCAAGGGAGCCCGACTGAAGTACCGCTTTATCAATGAGCACCGCACTGTATGGGGTGTGATGACGATGTGTCGGGTACTGAATGTCGCCCGGGCCGGGTTCTATGCGTGGCTGCACAACCCGGTCTCGGCACGTGATAAAGATAACCAGCGCCTGCTGACGCTTATCCGTGACTCATATTCACTGAGCGGAGGCGTATACGGTTACCGGCGGGTTCATGGCGACCTGAACGAAATCGGGGAAACCTGCGGCAAAAACCGGGTGGGTCGTATTATGCAACTGAACCGGATCAAAGCCGTACGCGGCTATAAAGCGCCACGTCGTATCGCTGGTCGACCTTCAGTGGTTGCCCCGAATCGCGTGCAGCGGCAGTTTACTGTTGTCCGGGCCAATCAGGTCTGGGTCACCGACATCACTTACATCCGCACCTGGCAGGGCTGGTTGTATCTGGCGGTGGTTATCGATCTCTTCGCCCGTAACGTGGTCGGCTGGTCGATGAAACCCACTCTCTCACGCGAACTGGCGCTGGATGCGCTGATGATGGCGGTCTGGCGACGTAAACCCGACGGCGAGGTTATCGTGCACTCAGACCAGGGCAGCCAGTACGGCAGTGACGACTGGCAGCGCTTCTGCCGGGCCAATAACCTGGCTCCGAGCATGAGCCGGCGTGGCAACTGCTGGGATAATGCGGTGGCCGAATCGTTCTTCAGTTCACTGAAAAAAGAGCGCATCAGGAAGAGAATATACAAAACCCGGGATCTGGCCCGGGCGGATATCTTCGATTACATTGAAGTGTTCTATAACCGGTCCCGGCGCCACAGTCATCTCGGCGGCGTCAGTCCGGAGGCTTTTGAACAGGCCTCATCGTGAGGACAGAATTTGTCTACTGTCGTGGGGTCAGTCCATAATGTCGGTTGTTTTTTCTTCATATTTCCCGTTTCTCCAGTCCGCTGCAAATTCAGCCGGAGTCTGGTAGTTCAGCGAAGAATGTGGACGGCACTCGTTATAATCCTGTCGCCAGTCATTAATCGTTTTCCTGGCATGAACAATATCGCTGAACCAGTGCTCGTTCAGGCACTCATCTCTGAATCGTCCGTTAAAACTCTCAATAAATCCGTTCTGAGTCGGCTTGCCCGGCTGGATAAGACGCAGTTCCACGCCATGCTCAAAGGCCCATTGATCCAGTGCGCGGCAGGTGAACTCCGCTCCCTGATCGGTTCTTATTGTCGCCGGATAGCCCCGAAACAACGCGATGCTGTCCAGAATACGCGTGACCTGAACGCCTGAAATACCGAAAGCAGCGGTGATCGTCAGACACTCCTTCGTGAAATCATCTACACAGGTCAGGCACTTGATCCTGCGACCGTTGGCCAGTGCGTCCATAACGAAATCCATCGACCATGTAAGGTTCGGCGCATCCGGGCGAAGAAGCGGAAACCGTTCGGTCGCCAGCCCTTTACGGCGTCGTCTGCGTTTTACGCTCAGTCCATTAAGGTGGTAAATACGGTATACCCGCTTGTGATTGACGTGAAGGCCCTCCCTACGCAGCAACTGCCAGATGCGCCGATAACCAAAACGTCTGCGTTCAAGCGCCAGCTCAGTAATACGCCCTGATAAATGTGCATCAGCAGCCGGACGCTGAGCATCATAACGGCAGGTCGACAGGGACAAACCTGTAAGTCTGCAGGCACGACGTTGCGACAGACCGGTCGCATCACACATCAACATCACGGCTTCCCGCTTCTGGTCTGTCGTCAGTACTTTCGCCCCAGAGCCACCTGAAGCGCCTCCTTATCCAGCATGGCTTCGGCAAGCAGCTTCTTGAGCCTGGCGTTCTCTTCCTCAAGCGACTTCAGGCGCTTAACCTCGGGCACCTCCATACCGCCATACTTCTTACGCCAGGTGTAAAAGGTGGCGTCGGAAATGGCGTGCTTACGGCAGAGCTCACGGGCAGAAACCCCGGCTTCAGCCTCGCGGAGGATACTGATGATCTGTTCGTCGGAAAAACGCTTCTTCATAGGGATGCCCTCACGTTGCTGATGAAGACATTACTAACATCACGGTGTATTAATCAACGGGGAGCAGGTCAAGACATCCGTGCAGTGATTGCGTTGCTGTAGATGAGTTGTGGTGAAATTTCTTTTGATTGGCTAAAAGCATGAGGAAATGCAGTAGTTACAAGCAGTGCTCTGAAGCATTGTAACGGCCGAGAATGAAGCCATCTACTATGTGATACAGCATGAATATCAAGCTGTCCGCTAACACCATCTTTCCATCTTAGGTTAGGGCTGGACTAAGGAGCGTACTTGGTTAAACTGGGACGATTCGAAACTATCTTTGGCTGCTTGTACCTTTTTGTGAACATACCAACAGTCATGCAGACCAAGTTTAGTTCTTCATTCAGATGTAAAAATGAGCAGTGATTAGGAAGAAAAATGGATCATAGTGTACACAACAAGCTTATCTCTTTTATTTGGAACATTGCCGACGATTGTTTACGCGATGTGTACGTTCGAGGTAAGTACCGCGATGTGATTTTACCTATGGTGGTTTTGCGGCGTTTGGATACTTTGTTAGAGCCAACCAAGGAAGCAGTGTTGGCGGAAGTTAAGTTCCAAAAAGAAGAGATGCAAGCTACAGAGTTGGATGATGAGCCCTTAAAGGCAGCCAGTGGCTATGTGTTTTATAACACATCAAAATGGACATTGAAGTCACTATTTAACACCGCAACTAACAACCAGCAAATACTCCTGGCAAACTTTGAAGAGTACTTACTTGGCTTTAGCGACAACGTTAAAGAAATCGTTGAATGCTTTAACCTTAAGTCACAGATTCGCCACATGGCTTCGAAGCAAGTTCTGCTGGATGTGGTTGAGAAATTTGTCTCTCCCTACATCAATTTAACGCCAGAAATCGTGGAAGATCCCGATGGCAACAAGATGCCAGCCCTCACCAACTTGGGTATGGGCTATGTGTTTGAAGAGTTAATCCGTAAGTTTAATGAAGAAAACAACGAAGAAGCCGGTGAACACTTTACGCCCAGGGAAGTGATAGAGCTGATGACACACTTGGTTTTTGATCCGGTGAAGGACCAGCTTCCACTCACCATGACTGTTTACGACCCAGCTTGTGGTAGTGGCGGTATGTTGACTGAGTCTCAGAATTTCATTGAAGAGAAGTATCCCAATGACAATCGGGATATCTATCTGTATGGCAAAGAGATTAACGACGAAACCTACGCTATCTGTAAATCAGACATGATGATTAAAGGTAATAACCCTGAGAACATCAAAGTAGGCTCTACACTATCTACAGACGAGTTTGCATCCTCGCGGTTTGACTTTATGTTGTCCAACCCGCCTTACGGAAAAAGTTGGGCATCTGAGCAGAGGCACATCAAAGACGGAAGTGATGTTATTGACCTTCGCTTTAAAGTGAGCCTGAAAGACTATTGGGGTAACGTTGAAGTAGTCGATGCCACACCGCGCTCAAGTGATGGCCAGTTGCTGTTCTTAATGGAAATGGTCAACAAGATGAAAGATCCCTGCGTCAGTCCGCTCGGTAGCCGGATCGCATCTGTTCATAATGGATCATCCTTGTTTACAGGGGATGCGGGCGGTGGTGAGAGTAATATTCGCCGGTTTATTATCGAAAACGATATGCTGGACGCCATCGTTCAATTACCCAATAACCTGTTCTATAACACAGGTATTACTACCTACATTTGGGTTCTTAACAACAATAAGCTCGCCTCGCGAAAAGGCAAGGTGCAGTTGATTGATGCTAGCTTACTCTATCGCAAACTGCGCAAAAATTTAGGCAATAAAAACTGCGAATTTGCACCTGAACATATCACTGAGATCACCAAAACCTACCTTTCCTGCTTGGATGTTGAAAGGCAGTTAGATACAAACAATGACCCCATTGGTATTGCCAGCAAGGTATTTAGCAATGATGACTTTGGTTACTATAAAGTCACTATTGAACGTCCAGACCGACGTAAAGCACGCTTTACTCAGGACGCTATTGCAGCATTGCGTTTTGATAAGCAGTTTAGCGACGTCATGACGCACTTATATACCGAATATGGTGATGATGTTTATAATAACACAGGTTTCGGCAGTGATCAGAAAAAGAGTTTCCTGAAATCCATTGAGAAGGAAATCTTCGCCTGGTGTGAAGAGAACGAAATCAGCTTAAATGCAAAAGCCAGAACCAAACTACTTGATGTCAAGCATTGGGTGGCACTTAGAACCATTCTGGAAACCGCGCAAAAATTGATGTCTGACATTGGCGATAATGAATTTGATGATTTTAATGAGTTTACGAGCCTTGTTGATAAATCACTTAAAGTGAGTGGTGTGAGGTTATCTGCATCTGAGAAAAATGCCATCTTGAATGCCGTCAGTTGGTATGACGAATCAGCAAAGAAAGTAGTTAAAAAAGTCGTTAAGTTAAGCGGTGATAAATTAGATGGTCTGCTTGATCGCTATGAATGCGAAGAGGGCGACTTGCCTGATTTTGGCTACTACCCAAGCGGTAAAAAAGGCGAATACATTACTTACGAAACCAATGCTGACCTTCGTGACACTGAGTCTGTTCCATTAAAACAAAGTATTTATCAGTACTTTCTCGACGAAGTAAGACCACATGTAAATGAAGCATGGATCAACCTAGATTCGGTGAAAATTGGTTATGAAATTAACTTTAACAGATATTTCTACCGTCATAAACCTCTACGAAGTCTGGAAGAAGTGGCAACAGATATTATTAGTCTGGAGCACAAAGCGGATGGGCTAATTGCGCAGATTTTAGGTATAAAAGTCGCAGAAGTACAAGGAGAGGCATGATGGATAATTTAGTTTTAATGCCTAAGCATGAGGCATATAAAAGCTCTGGTGTTGAGTGGTTAGGAGATATTCCAAGTTCATGGAATCTAAAACCAGGGGTTGTTGCCTTTACTGAAAATAAGCGCAGTAATAAAGGAATGAAGGAAAATATCGTTTTATCTTTGAGCTATGGGAATATTGTAATCAAACCTGAAGAAAAACTCGTTGGCCTCGTTCCTGAATCCTTTGAAACATATCAATTAGTTGAACCTGGAGATATCATTATTCGTTGTACAGATCTCCAGAATGATAAAGTAAGTTTAAGAACCGGCCTGGCGAAGGACAAAGGCATTATTACAAGTGCATATCTAAACTTAAGTGTCAAAAATGGATTCAACTCTAGGTTCCTTCATTATTATTTGTATTCTTTGGATACAACCAAGGTGCTCTATAAATTTGGTTCTGGCTTGCGACAGAATTTAAGTTTTCTTGATTTTAAGCGCTTGCCAGTATTCGATATTCCAGAAACAACTCAGATCAAAATAGCGGACTTTCTCGACAAAAAAATAGCACAAATCGACGAAGCGGTAACTATCAAAGAGCAGGAAATCAACCTGCTGAAAGAGCGTAAGCAAATCATTATTCAAAAGTCAGTAACTCAAGGGCTTGACCCAAACGTACCAATGAAGGACTCAGGTGTAGACTGGATTGGTACGATTCCAGAGCACTGGGAGACAGAAAGAAGTAGATGGCTATTTCGAGAACGGAAAGAAAAGGCACGCAAAAGCGATGAACAACTAACTGCTTCTCAAAAGTATGGAGTCATATCACAACAAAAATTCATGGAGCTCGAAGGTCGACGAGTCACTCAAGTTGAGCTTAATTTTGATATACTTAAACATGTCGAGGAAAATGATTTTGTTATTAGTATGAGGAGCTTTCAGGGAGGAATTGAGTATTGTGCTTATACTGGCTGTGTTAGTTCTGCCTATGTACCATTGATCCCTTGTGAACTGGTTCATTCGCCATACTACAAACATCTTTTAAAATCTCAACGATACATTGAAGCACTTCAATGTACATCAAATTTAGTTCGAGACGGGCAAGCTTTAAGATATGAAAACTTTTGCATGGTGGATTTATTAATCGTTCCTTTTGAGGAACAGGTCGCAATTGCTAATTTCATTGACAATCAGGAAAAATTATTTCTTCGGAATATCACTATAATGAAAGATCAAATCGAAAAGCTAAAAGAATACAAAACCACACTGATCAATAGCGCCGTGACAGGAAAAATAAAAATCACGCAAGAGATGGTGGGGCAATAGGACACTGCAAGATGTTCACGGTGGATTATCAACCCAGCACGGTTAAGGCCAAGAAGCTCAACGAACGTGGTTTTAGGGGCTTTAGCGCACGCAAAAGTCTTAGAAAATGGACGTCGCGCCGATCTGAAACACTAAGCAAATAATTGCAGATGGCACTAAAGGAAGATGGTTTTGGTGATGCCCGTGAACGTTTGGATATACTGGCGCTAGACAGAGATGTTCTGATTAAGGATCTTATAACTATGGTTAGTCAAACCAATGAACAAGCATTAGAGTCAACCATTGAAAAATGTTTGGTAGGTATCAGTACTGAGGACCTCAAAGGTGGCCTAAGCCCCCAATTCTCCGGTGCAGGGTATGTCATTGGTGCTCCTAGTGACTTTAATATGCAATATGCCATTGATGAGCGTTTCTTCTGGCAATTTATTGAAAAGACACAAGAAACTGAACTGACTAAATTACAAAAAAATAATCCAGCAGATTGGCAACGCAAGTTATTGGAACGGTTTGATCGGCTCATCAAAAAGCACGGTATTTTGCACGTGCTCAAGAAAGGCCTGAGTGTAGATGATGCCCACTTCATTTTGCTCTACCCAGCACCACTGGCAAGCAGTAGTGAAAAAGTAAAGCGAAACTTTGCTGATAACGTTTTCAGTTGTACTAGGCAGGTACGTTACTCGGTAGCAAATCCTTTACAAGAAATAGACATGGTGTTGTTCATTAACGGTATACCGTTGATCACCCTAGAGTTAAAAAATGCCTGGACGGGACAAACAGCTCGCTACCATGGGCAAAAGCAATATCGTGACGATCGTGATTCTACTCAGCCATTACTGACCTTTGGTCGTTGTCTGGTGCATATGGCAGTGGATACGGATGAGGTCTACATGACCACGAAGTTGGCGGGAAGCAATACATTTTTCTTGCCGTTCAATAAAGGACACAACCTTGGCCAGGGTAATCCTCCTAACCCAGCAGGGCACAAAACGGCATATCTATGGCAAGAGATATTCACCAAAGAAAGCCTGGCCAACATCATTCAGCATTTTGTCCGTCTGGATGGCACAAGTAAAGAATCATTAACGAAGCGAACCTTGTTTTTCCCTCGATACCACCAACTAGATGTTGTCAGAAAATTGGTCGATCATGCTGCTACTCATGGCGTTGGTCAGACATATTTAATCCAACACTCGGCTGGTTCTGGTAAGTCTAATTCAATTACCTGGGCTGCCTATCAGCTTATTGAGACCTATCCTGCTACCGAATCTGTGGCAGGAGGTAAAAGCCTGGAGCAGCCTTTATTCGACTCTGTGATTGTCGTGACTGACAGACGCCTGTTGGATAAGCAATTACGGGACAATATTAAAGAGTTTTCAGAGGTAAAAAATATTATTGCCCCTGCGCATAAATCATCTGAACTTAAGCAAGCTCTTGAAAACGGCAAGAAGATCATTATTACGACGATTCAAAAATTTCCGTTTATCATTGATGGTATTGCCGACCTGAGTGATAAGCGTTTCGCCGTGATAATCGATGAGGCGCACAGTTCTCAGTCTGGTTCAGCGCATGACAATATGAACCGAGCAATGGGTAAGACTGACGTTGAAGAGGCTGAGGATGCTCAGGATAAAATACTTCAGGCTATGAAGTCACGTAAAATGCGAGGTAATGCATCATATCTGGCGTTTACGGCAACGCCGAAAAACAGTACGTTAGAAAAATTTGGAGAACACCAAGAAGATGGTGCGTTTAAACCCTTCCATCTTTACTCGATGAAGCAAGCGATAGAAGAAGGTTTTATTCTGGACGTGCTTGCCAATTATACGACTTACAAGAGCTATTATGAGATTGAAAAATCGATAGCTGACAACCCAGAGTTCGATACTAAAAAAGCCCAGAAAAAACTTAGAGCCTATGTTGAACGCAGTCAGCAGACTATAGATACGAAGGCAGAGATCATGCTGGAGCATTTTGTGCCTCACGTGGTCAATGCGAAAAAGCTCAAAGGCAAAGGAAAAGGGATGGTAGTAACTCAAAACATTGAGACTGCCATTCGTTACTACAAAGCCATCAAACGTATACTTGAAGAACAAAGCAACCCATTTAAAATCCTGATTGCATTTTCTGGTACGAAAGAAGTTGATGGAATTGAGTACACTGAAGCTGATATCAATGGTTTTGCCGAAACTGATACTAAAGATATGTTTGACACTGATGAATATCGACTTTTAGTTGTCGCCAATAAATATCTTACCGGATTCGACCAGCCAAAGCTTTGTGCGATGTATGTGGATAAAAAGCTAGCGAGCGTCTTGTGTGTGCAAGCATTGTCGCGACTCAATCGTAGTGCACCCAAGTTGGGAAAGAAAACAGAAGATTTGTTTGTACTGGATTTCTTCAATTCTGTTGAAGACATTCAGTTAGCATTTGACCCATTTTATACTGCTACATCTTTGTCGCAAGCTACCGATATCAACGTGTTGCATGAGTTAAAAGATGAAATGGACGATGTGGGGGTTTATGAGTGGCATGAGGTTGAAGACTTTGTAACTCGTTATTTTAATAACGAGGATGCCCAAAATCTTAGCCCGATAATCGATGTTGCAGCAGCTCGTTTTGACTGTGAGTTAGAACTCGAATCTGAAGCTAAAGTTGATTTCAAAATTAAAGCCAAACAATTCGTGAAAATCTACGGGCAAATGGCCTCTATCATGCCTTATGAGATGGTGGCTTGGGAGAAACTGTTCTGGTTCCTGAAATTCCTCATACCTAAGCTGAAAGTTGAAGACCCTGATGCAGATGCCATTGATGAGCTTTTAGATTCTGTTGATTTGAGTTCCTATGGGCTGCAACGTGTGAAGCTCAATCACACAATCAAGTTGAGCGATGAGGAAGCTGAGCTTGATCCACAAAACCCAAATCCACGTGGAGCACATAGCAGTGAAAAGGAAAAAGATCCATTAGACGAAATAATTCGCACCTTCAATGAGAGATGGTTCCAGGGGTGGAGCGCTACGCCTGAAGAACAGAAAGTGAAGTTTATAAACATTGCTGAGAGCATTCGTAATCACCCTGATTTTGAGTCTAAGTATAAAAATAATCCTGATCCACATAACAGAAATTTGGCTTTTGAAAAGATGCTTAAAGAGATCATGTTGCAACGACGTAAGGATGAGCTGGAGCTTTATAAACTGTTCGCAGGGGACTCAGCATTCAAAGCATCCTGGACACAAAGCATGCAACGAATGATCGGCGAGTAAATTGGAGCTTCCCCAGAGATAATTCTGTATTTGTTGCTAAGATCAGCGAAAACATTAGAATTGAAGAAGAGTTGAGGTTAATAAACCTCAACTTAATTCATGCCATAAGAAAACCGTTACAGTATTTAAATTAAACACCCCAAACATTAACTGTTTTTGCATCAAAAACTTTCACTTTCGCGTGGAATTTTGATTGAATTGAACGAATATGTTCCGCATCATTATCAGAATAAACCCCGATATACACACTCCATAGTTTTGGAGGTGTTTTATTTTGAGCATGGGTGGCTTTGTTGATCGCATCAATGATATGCTCATCATACTCACCAAAGTTAAAACCGAAAGTAATCAAAGAGCCATCTAATGATGATAATTTATCAAAGCAATGTGATAGATATCTATTATGCCTAATATGACTAAGTTTCTCATCTCCATTTCCGGCTGTTACAAAAATTGGATAACTTCCTCTATCAAGTCTTTTTTTAATCTTCTCTAATAAAAAATTACTTTGATCATATTGTTCCTTTTCGATATTAATCCCTGAGTCAAAAATATGTAAAGCACCATGTAAATAATGAACATTTTGGTTCTCTATGTTTGGCCCCCACACAAGATCAGAATATTCTGGCGTTTCTCCACGGAGCACTTCATCAAGATTTTCTATCTCTCGACCAAAGCCATCGATAGCATTTTCAACATGCTTTCTCATAAGGGTCCAATATAATAACATGTCATAATTCGTAGAAAAAACATGCCCGCCGCTTTTAATAAATAAATTTAAGAATTCAGCACAAGCAATTATCTTTTTCTCTGGGATTTTATATACATGCTCAGGATGAAGTTGATGTATCGAACTTAGCAAACCGTCTTTCAACTTTTTGCTTGCTAAAATAATATCACTCTGCAACTTATCATCCGAGCCAAAAGCCTTTAATAAAGCCAATGTTGTATCTAATTGCTGCATTACTAATTCAAAATTTTTAGTTTTTATCACATCAAAAAGTTTATTTATTAATTGATCATCTCTTGAAGTTAAAAAGTTGTAGAGGGCGTTATAAGAGAATATTTCGTTATCATAGGCCATACTAAAACCATTCCCCATAAGTAGAGAGCATGGCCGAGATTTCTTATGTAGATAAGTAATTACTTCCTCAAAACTCATTATTTCCATTTAATTCTTTATTCCTAAAAACAATCCAAGCTTGGATATATTCGCTATTATTCACAGCACTAAGACTAAAGAAGTCGATAGTAAACATCTGTAATCTTCATCACATTTACATAAGCAGAAGATCTTCAAATGAAAGAAAATATGTTATAGTGATTAATAATTATACACTTATAGGAAAATGCGCTGAGATTTTTCATCAAAGTATCTCAGCACATTTCAATTATTTTTTCGAAAAATCAAACGGACTTATCCCCTTCACCCGATTAGCATCCAGATAATCCGCCCACCACTGCAACATCAGTCTGCGTTCATCCAAGTGCTCGGCCTTATGGATATAAGCTGCACGTACTGAGTTACGCTCCTGGTGACTCATCTGCCGCTCTACCGCATCTCTCGACCACAGCCCCGACTCAATCAACGAACTACACGCCATCGTTCTGAAACCATGCCCACAGACTTCCGTTTTGGTGTCATAGCCCATAACTCGCAAAGCCTTGTTCACCGTGTTCTCACTCATGGGTTTACGGGGATCGTGATCGCCTACGAAAATCAGCTCTCGATTCCCATTCATGCTTTTAATCTTTTCCAGAATAGTTAAGGCTTGCCGCGACAAAGGAACAAGATGAGGCGTCCGCATCTTTGAACCACGCTGAGAATGTTTAACTCCTTCCAGCGGTTCACGCTCACTTGGAATCGTCCACATAGCCGTTTCAAAATCCACTTCTGACCAACGGGCAAAGCGTAACTCGCTCGAGCGGATAAAGACTAACAAAGTAAGCTCGACAGCTAATCTAGTTAAAGGCCTGCCGGAATAATGATCAATGCGATGAAGTAATTCAGGTATACGGTTAAGCTCCAAAGCCGCACGATGTTGTCTTTTCGCCGTAGCAACCGCACCAGCAATCTCTTGCGCGGGGTTGTAGTCGATTAAGCCGCTCTGAACGGCATACCGCATAATCGCGGTAGTACGCTGCTGTAAACGGGCGGCGACTTCAAGGCGTCCGGATGACTCGACTGCTTTGATGGGTACAAGCAGATCCCGTGTCTTCAATTCAGCAATGTTCCGCTTACCGATGGCTGAAAAGAGATTATCTTCCAGGCTTTTCAATACACGAGCACTATGCGACTCAGACCACTTTTGATTGCTGGCGTGCCAGTCTCTGGCTACCACTTCAAACGTTATCGCCTCTTGCTCCAGCTCTACCTTAACGGCTTTCTTGTTCTCACTGGGATCGACGCCATTAGCTAATAGTTTACGGGCTTCATCCCGCCGTGACCTGGCATCCGCCTGCGAGACTTCGGGATATTTTCCCAACGCCAGCATCTTTTCTTTACCGCCGAAGCGATAACGCAACCGCCAGTATTTGGAGCCGTTAGGGTGAACCAGCAGAACCATGCCGTCGCCGTCAGTCAGTTTATAGGCTTTTGCTTCAGGCTTAGCCGAACGAACCTTCACATCACTCAGAGCCATGATGAGAATCCTTTCAAGGGTCCTGTGTGGGTACAAACATAATCGAACCGGGATATACCCGCAGTTGTACCCGCATCAGTAAGTTGATGTAGATTGAATCAGGTTGACTTAGGTTGAGTGGAAAAGCGAGGGAAGCCTTGTGGATACTGGATTTCAGACACAAAAAAAGACGTCCGTTGACGTCTATTGATGTTCCGATGGTGCCGAAGGCCGGACTCGAACCGGCACGTATTTCTACGGTTGATTTTGAATCAACTGCGTCTACCGATTTCGCCACTCCGGCACGGAAGGGATACGCTGATAGCGGGTGGCATTATACCTGTTGCTCATCCCTGTGCAAGCCTTGCCCAGCGTAAGCCCTTCTGAACGACGAAAAAACAGTCACTCCGCCCGCTTTCCCTACTCTTCTGGAACCTTGCTCGCAAAACGCTGCAACGTGACCGCTGTGGTTTACATTCCCCGCACTTTGTTATCTGATCCTGTTACGGGTTTCGTTATTCACCATCCGAATCAATCAGGACAACGTATGCGGTTTTATCAGGTCGACCCCACGCGGGAAAGCTACTGGCGCGGGGTGATCCTTTTTGGCAAGAACTTCGCGACCTATAAGTTTGCGCTGGCGCATGCGCTGTATGACGTCTCTCATGAGCATGAAGTTATCCGCCTTGAAGATTTGGCGGTCCCGTTCAGCCGTCATCTCTGCGCGCATCTGCGGGATGCCTCCAAACAAACGCTCAATATGAGCAAACCCGGACCGTTGCTGAAAGCCTGCATGCAGTTTAACGAGGGCGTTATCGCCGACGACCAGCTCATTCAACAGACCGTGAAGCACGGGTTCGGCATTGTGCTGGACGCGTTTCACAACGTCGGAGGCGGGCCTATCGCCAAACAGTTTTTCATCAATGAGCAGCGGGAAAGTAAAAGCATCCGCCTGACGGATGATTTTTATCACCTCATTCAAAGCGCTCAGTTTCACAACCTGAGGCATGAAACAGATGCCCGCTGGCGTCTGGTGGAGAAAGCCTGGGAGATGAATCTCCCGCCTGAATTGTTGGACGTGCATTACGACCCGAATCAGGAAACGCTGTTCACCCGGTTGAAATCGTCACGCATCACCCTCACCAGTTGCCGAAACAGTCTGAATGGCTATCAGAAAGGACACTGTTTCTACTGCCATGCGCCTGTCAGTCTTGAGCCGGGGCATGCGCAACTGGCCGACGTCGACCATTTTTTACCGTTGAAAATACAGCCGTCGATGCCTGGCGTGAACCTGAACGGGGTCTGGAATCTGGTGCTGGCCTGTCAGCCGTGTAATCGGGGCATTGAAGGCAAGTCAGATCGTGTCCCGGAGCTGGATCTGCTGTATCGTCTTCACGCCCGCAATGAATACTTTATTAACAGTCGCTTGCCGTTGCATGAGGCGATTATTAATCAGACGGGCACGAATGAGCCGACGCGCAGGTCGTTTTTAAACGAGAGCTGGAACGCAGCCTTACGTCTTCGACTGCAAAAATGGAATCCACCCCTTCGGGAGACACTGATCCTCTGATGACCATAAACTTTTACCAGACCAACGCCCAGCCGTTTTTTGACAGCACCGTGAGGGTGGATATGTCCTCCCTGTATGCCGCTTTCACCACTCAGCTTCCGCCTGCGGCGCGAGTGCTGGACGCAGGCTGCGGCTCCGGGCGCGACAGCAAAGCCTTTCGCCAGATGGGCTATCAAGTTGAGGCCTTCGACGCCTCATCGGAAATGGTCAAACTGGCTTCGCACTATGCCGGTATTCCGGTACGACATTTGACGTTTCAGGCGCTCGATGAGACCGAGCGCTACGATGGTATCTGGTGCTGCGCGTCGTTACTGCATGTGCCTGCTGCGGAGCTTTCGGATGCGATGCAAACCCTGGCTCGCGCCCTGAAGCCCGGCGGCGTGTGGTATGTCTCGTTCAAATACGGTGATGGCGAGCGCGAAAAAGACGGTCGCCATTTTACCGATCACAATGAGCAATCGCTGGCTGGCCTTATTGAGCAGCTCACTGGCATTGATATTCAGTCGATGTGGCTGACGGAAGATAAGCGCCCGGAGCGGAATGAAATCTGGCTGAATGCCCTGTTAATTAAGGCATAGTTCCCCACACTCAGACCTTTCCCGCCGCCTTCTGTTAAGCACCGCCGCTTGCCATGCTCTACACTTCCAGTTCAACATCAAATTGAGGGAAGTGCGATGTCCATCATAAAAAGCTACGCCGCGAAACAGGCGGGTGCCGATCTGGAAGTCTGGGAATACGACGCGGGTGAACTGCAGCCGGAAGACGTCGAGGTGCAGGTCGATTACTGCGGCATTTGCCATTCAGACCTGTCGATGATCGACAACGAATGGGGCATGTCGAGCTATCCGCTGGTTGCAGGCCATGAAGTGATTGGTCGCGTGGCGGCGCTGGGCGCGGCGGCTCAGAATAAAGGCCTGAAAGTGGGCCAGCGCGTGGGCGTGGGCTGGACGGCGCGCAGCTGCGGACATTGCGATGCCTGCATCAGCGGCAACCAAATCAACTGTCTGGAAGGCTCGCTGCCAACCATCATCAACCGCGGCGGCTTTGCCGATAAACTGCGCGCCGACTGGCAATGGGTCATTCCCCTGCCGGAAAGCATCGATATCGAATCCGCAGGCCCGCTGCTGTGCGGCGGCATTACCGTTTTCAAACCGCTGCTGCTCAATAACGTCACCGCCACCAGCCGCGTGGGCGTGATTGGTATCGGCGGCCTGGGGCATATCGCCATCAAACTGCTGCACGCCATGGGTGCAGAAGTGACGGCGTTCAGCTCTAATCCGGCGAAAGAGAAAGAAGTGCTGGCGATGGGTGCCGACCGCGTAGTTAACAGCCGTGATCCGGAAGCGCTGAAACAGCTGGCCGGGCAGTTCGACCTGATCATCAACACCGTGAGCGTGGATCTGGACTGGCAGCCGTACTTCGAAGCGCTGGCCTACGGCGGCAACTTCCATACCGTCGGCGCGGTGATGAAGCCGTTGCAGGTGCCTGCCTTTACCCTGATTGGCGGCGACCGCAGCATCTCCGGTTCTGCCACCGGTAACCCGGCGGAACTGCGCAAGCTGATGAAGTTTGCCGGACGCACCAAAGTGGCCCCGACCACCGAGCTGTTCCCGATGTCGCAAATCAACGAAGCCCTGAAGCACGTCCGTGAGGGCAAAGCCCGTTATCGCGTGGTGCTGAAAGCGGATTTTTAAGTCTCGCGCGTTGAGTAATGAGTGCCCGGCGGCGGCGACGCCTTGCCGGGCTTACAGGATTAGCCAGTCATCATCGCCGCGAACACTTCTGCTATTGCCACCGCACCCGGGTCGGTCACGCCGTCCAGGTTCTCCTTGTTCACATACGACGAACGTCCTGCGCCCGCTTTCTGCATCCGGGCGGTGCTTTCGGCTCCCGTTTTCGCCGCGCTGACGGCAGCTTGCATGCCCTGGTCGCGAAGAGCTTCCAGCGCCGGTTGCAGAGCGTCGATTAACGTCCGATCGCCCAGGTCGGCCCCGCCATACTGTTTCATCTGCATCAGCCCACTGAGCAACGCGTCGGGCAGCTTTTTGCCGTCGTGAATCGCCTGTCCGGCCGCGGTAAAGAAGATAGACATCAACACCCCGCTGGAGCCCCCCATCACCGTCGCTAATCGGTCGCCGATCAGCTGCAATAGCTGCGCGCTGTTATTCAGCGGCAGTTTGCCCGCGTTCAGCAGTTGGGCGATATCCCGCGCACCTTCGGCAAAGGTTGAGCCGGTATCGCCATCGCCCACTTTAGCATCCAGCGCGTTGAGGCGGTTTTCCAGGTCGATAAGCGTCCGGGTGGCGGCTGTGAGCCCCGCTTTCACCTGCGGGTTGTCAGACGGCGTGGCTTCCACGCTGTCGTGAATTTTGCTGTAAGCCACGGTTTTCAACGGGGCGAACGCCACCGGTTTTTGCCAACCGATGGTCTCGACTTCGGCCTGGAGTGCCTCCTCAAACGCCGGAGTGAGCTTCAGGACCGAGAGCGAGAAACCTTTCATGTCCAGCGAGCTGACCAGCGCCGCCGGGCCAATCAGCCAGCTAATCTGCCCTTGTAATGCCGAGTGCGCCAGCTCTTTGGTCAGCAGCGCCATCTCCAGCGCCGAGACGCCGCCGAGGTTGTTGATCAGCACCGCTACCTTCGCGTCGCCGATGTGCTTCAGCAACGGTTTAACCAGGGTGTCGATGATGGTTTTGCTGTTATGGCTGTCGACCACCGAGGCACCCGGTTCGCCGTGGATCCCCAGGCCCAGCTCGACGTGCCCGGGTTTGATGCGCCCTTCTGCGTCATCGCTGCCCGGCAGGTTACAGCTCTCCATCGCCACGCCGAGGCTGTACACGTTATCGCACGCCTGTTGGGCGATGTGCCGCACTTCGCTGAGAGATTTCCCCTGTTCGGCGGCGTGGCCTGCGATTTTATGCACCAGCGCGGTGCCCGCGATGCCGCGCGGCTGTTTGTTGTCCGGCAGGGCGATGTCGTCGGCGACAATCACCATCTCGACTTTCAGGCCGTGACGTTTGGCTTTCTCCGCCGCCAGGCCGAAGTTCAGACGGTCGCCGGTGTAGTTTTTCACAATCAGCAGGCAGCCGCGATCGCCGGTCACCGCCACGATGGCGTTGAGCACCGCATCCACGCTCGGCGAGGCGAACAGGTCGCCGCATACCGCCGCGGTGAGCATCCCTTTGCCGACAAATCCGGCATGCGCCGGTTCGTGGCCGGAGCCACCGCCGGAAATCACCGCCACGCGGCTTTTATCCCAGTCGCCACGGGCAATAATGCGGATAGCCGGGTCGATGTCTAACCGCACCAGGTTGCCGTGCGGGGCCGATAAGACGATGCCTTCGATGGCATCATTGACCAGCTGTTTGCGGTCATTAAAGAAAAATCTGGACATTACCTTTCACTCTTTTGAAACGTTCATTGCAAACGGATAGCAAAAGCATAGTCGGCGCTGCGGTTTACGCCGCAAAGAGCGGAATTCCCTCATCATATTTTCACCGGCTTTAACCTATACTCTGCCTTGAATCTACGGAGGAAACACCATGAGCTCACCCTTGCTGATAGCCCAGACCACGGAACAACAGCTCTATTTACTGCCCGGCATGGCCAACCGCCACGGGCTGATCACCGGCGCGACGGGGACCGGGAAAACCGTCACCCTGCAAAAAATGGCCGAGTCATTTTCCGCGATCGGCGTGCCGGTGTTTATGGCCGATGTGAAAGGCGATTTAACCGGCGTGGCGAAGGAGGGGCAAGCCTCGGAGAAACTGCTCGAGCGGCTGAAAAAAATCGGCGTGACCGACTGGCAGCCGCACGGTAATCCGGTGGTGGTGTGGGATATTTTCGGCGAGAAGGGGCATCCGGTTCGCGCCACGGTCTCTGACCTCGGGCCGCTGCTGCTGGCGCGCCTGCTCAATCTAAATGAAATCCAGACCGGCGTGCTGAACATTATCTTTCGCATTGCTGACGATCAGGGTCTGCTCCTGCTCGACTTTAAAGATCTGCGTGCCATTACCCAGTACATCGGCGATAACGCCAAATCGTTCCAGAATCAGTACGGTAATATCAGCGGGGCATCGGTGGGTGCTATCCAGCGCGGGCTGCTGACGCTCGAACAACAGGGCGCGGAGCACTTCTTCGGCGAGCCGATGCTCGACATCAAAGACTGGATGCGCACCGACAGCAACGGCAAAGGGATTATCAACATCCTGAGCGCCGAAAAGCTCTATCAGATGCCGAAACTGTACGCTGCCAGCCTGCTGTGGATGCTCTCCGAGCTGTACGAACAACTGCCGGAAGCGGGCGACCTCGAGAAACCCAAACTGGTGTTCTTCTTTGATGAAGCGCACCTGCTGTTCAGCGATGCGCCGCAGGTGCTGCTGGATAAAATCGAGCAGGTTATCCGCCTGATCCGCTCCAAAGCGGTGGGCGTTTATTTTGTCTCGCAGAACCCGTCTGATATTCCCGATAACGTGCTCGGCCAGCTTGGCAACCGCGTGCAGCACGCCCTGCGCGCCTTTACGCCGAAGGATCAGAAAGCGGTGAAAACCGCGGCACAGACCATGCGTGCCAATCCGGCGTTCGATACCGAAAAGGCAATTCAGGAACTGGGCACCGGCGAGGCGCTGGTGTCGTTCCTCGATGAAAAAGGCAGCCCGTCGGTGGTGCAGCGTGCGATGGTGATTGCCCCGAGTTCGCGCATGGGGCCAGTGACCGACGATGAGCGCAATGGGCTTATCAATAACTCGCCGCTGTACGGCAAGTATGAAGATGAGGTCGACCGCGAATCAGCGTTCGAGAAGCTGCAACAGGGTGTGCAGGCCACGGCGGAAGAACAGAACGCGCCTCCGGCGAAAGGGACGGCGGTGAATGTCGACGACGGTATTCTCGGCGGGTTGAAGGATATTCTGTTTGGCACCACCGGGCCACGCGGCGGCAAGCGCGATGGCGTGGTGCAGACGATGGCGAAGAGCGCCATTCGGCAGATTACCAATCAGATAGTACGCGGGATGCTGGGGAGTTTGCTGGGAGGCAGAAAGCGGTGATTTGTTTGCCCGGCGGCGCTACGCTTGCGCCGCCGGGCGCTCGAGTGGATTACGCTTTACGCGTCATCAGCCACAGGCTAATCAGGAAGAAGCTGGCACTTGGCAGCAGCGCCCCGACAATCGGCGGAATGCCGTACACCAGGGTCAGCGGGCCGAAGATCTGGTCGAGGACGTAGAACACGAAGCCGAAACTTATCCCCGTTACCACCCGCACACCCATCGCCACGCTCCGCAGCGGGCCGAAGATGAACGACAGCGCCATCAGCATCATCACCGCTACCGACATCGGCTGGAAGATTTTACTCCACATGTTCAGCTGGTAGCGCCCGGCGTCCTGGCCGCTGGACTTGAGATACTTCACGTAGTTGTGCAGGCCGCTAATCGACAGCGCATCCGGGTCCAGTGCCACCACGCCCAGTTTGTCCGGGGTGAGGTTGGTTTTCCAGGTGCCGCTGACAGTCTGTGAACCAGTGACCTGCTTCGGATCGGTCAGGTTAGATTCATCCACCTGCGACAGCCGCCAGGTTTTGGCGTCTTTATCAAATTTCGCCGAGGCGGCGTAGCGCACCGACTGCAAACGACGCTTGTCGTTGAAGCTGTAGATGCTGATGCCACCGAGTTCATCGTCGCCTTTGATGCGTTCGATGTAGATGTAATTATTGCCGTCTTTCGCCCACATGCCTTGCTGGGTAGACAGCAGCGAACCGCCGTACATCGCCTGCGCACGCAGGTTACGTGCCATCTGTTCGCCCTGCGGGGCAACCCATTCGCCGATAGCCATCGTCAGCAGCACCAGCGGAATCGCGGTTTTCATCACCGCCATCGCCACCTGCATACGGGTGAAACCGGACGCCTGCATGACCACCAGTTCGCTACGCTGCGCCAGCATCCCTAAGCCCAACAGCGCGCCAAGCAGCGCTGCCATCGGGAAGAAAATTTGCACGTCTTTTGGAATGCTGAGCAGGGTATACATGCCTGCGCCCAGCGCGTCATAGCTGCCCTGCCCGGCTTTTTTCAGCTGGTCGACAAACTTGATGATGCCCGAGAGCGACACCAGCATGAACAGGGTCATCATGATGGTGGTGAAAATGGTTTTACCGATATAGCGGTCGAGTACGCCAAATAGCTGCATTATACCGCTCCTTTCCCGCTAATCCGTTCCCGAAGGCGGCGCATCGGTATCGTATCCCAAAGGTTCAGCCCCACCGCCAACGCAAAGTAGAGCAGGTTGATCGCCCACATCCACATCGTCGGGTCAATTTTGCCTTTGCCGCCGTTGGATTTGAGCGAGGTCTGCACCAGGAAGAACACCAGATACAGCAGCATTGCAGGCAGCATCGACAGCACGCGCCCCTGACGCGGATTGACCACGCTCAACGGAACCACCATCAGCGCCATGATAAACACCGTCGCGACCAGCGTCAGACGCCAGTGCAGTTCGGCGCGGGCCTTCGACGTGTCGGCATTCCACAGCGCGGTCATGCTCATCTGTTCGGTATCGTTCGGATCGAGGGCCACGGTCTGATGACCGATAATCGCCTGGTAATCTTTAAAATCGGTGATGCGGAAATCACGCAGCATTGCGGTGCCCTCAAAGCGGGTGCCCTGATTGAGGTTCACTACCTGAGCGCCATCTTTACGCTGGGAGAGATGCCCGGAGTCGGCGACGACCACGGACGGACGCGCGTTGCCGTTAGGGCGGATTTGCGCCATGAACACATCATGGAATTCGCTGCCGCTCACCCCTTCGATAAACAGCACCGAGCTGCCATCGCTGGCCTGCTGGAACTGGCCCTGGGCCAGCGCCGCCATGCCCGGGTTGGCTTTGGCTTCGGCTAAGACTTCGTCCTGATGGCGTGAGGACCACGGCCCGGCCCACATCACGTTGACCGCAGCCACAATGGCGGTGAACAGCGCGAGGATCATCGCGGCTTTCACCAGCACGGCTTTACTCAGGCCGCACGCGTGCATCACCGTAATTTCACTTTCGGTGTAGAGTTTGCCCAACGTCATCAACAGGCCGAGGAACAGACTGAGGGGCAGAATAAGTTGCGCCATTTCTGGCACCCCGAGTCCCAGCAGGGACAGCACGAGGTTCGTGGGGATTTCACCGTCCACCGCAGCGCCGAGGATCCTGACCAGTTTCTGACAGAAAAAAATCAGAAGCAGGATGAAGAGGATCGCCAGCTGGCTTTTCAGCGTCTCCCGCACCAGATATCTTATGATTATCACTATAAATACGCCCGTTAAAACCTGTCTTATTGCAGGAAAATTGCTTGTTTCATGGCTTAAACGTCATTTATTCTCTTGAGTCGTCGAAAACATCGCTAAGATTAGAAGACTCAGCGGCTTTACGTTTCAGACCCGGTTCTGACGAGCCAACATCGCGATATCGTTAAGATTAACACGAAGTCACCGCAACAGCGGACATGAGTTACGAAAGCTTGCAATTCTATCCGTAGCCACCGCCGTTGTCTTTAAGATTCAGGAGCGTAGTGCATGGAGTTCAGTGTAAAAAGCGGTAGCCCGGAGAAACAACGGAGTGCCTGTATCGTTGTTGGCGTCTTTGAACCACGCCGTCTGTCCCCGATCGCAGAACAACTCGATAAGATAAGCGACGGCTATATCAGCGCCCTGCTGCGCCGTGGCGAGCTGGAAGGCAAACCTGGCCAAACTCTGCTGCTGCACCACGTGCCGAACGTGCTCTCCGAGCGCATTCTGCTGATTGGCTGCGGTAAAGAACGCGAGCTTGATGAGCGTCAGTATAAGCAAGTTATCCAGAAAACGATTAATACGCTGAATGACACCGGCTCAATGGAAGCGGTTTGCTTCCTGACAGAGCTGCACGTCAAAGGCCGCAACAATTACTGGAAAGTACGCCAGGCGGTTGAGACCGCCAAAGAGACGCTGTACAGCTTCGACCAGTTGAAAACCAACAAAAGCGAGCCGCGCCGCCCGCTGCGTAAAATGGTGTTCAACGTGCCAACGCGTCGTGAACTGACCAGCGGCGAGCGCGCTATCCAGCACGGTCTGGCGATTGCCGCGGGCATTAAAGCCGCGAAAGATCTCGGCAATATGCCGCCGAACATCTGTAACGCAGGCTATCTCGCCTCGCAGGCACGCCAGCTGGCGGATTCCTACAGCAAGAACGTCGTTACCCGCGTGATCGGTGAACAGCAGATGCGCGAGCTGGGGATGCATTCCTATCTGGCGGTCGGCAACGGCTCGCAGAACGAATCCCTGATGTCGGTCATTGAGTACAAAGGTAATCCGTCCGAAGATGCCCGTCCGATTGTGCTGGTCGGGAAAGGCCTGACCTTCGACTCCGGCGGGATCTCCATCAAGCCTGCCGAAGGCATGGACGAGATGAAGTACGACATGTGCGGGGCAGCCGCGGTGTACGGCGTGATGCGCATGGTGGCTGAACTTCAGCTGCCGCTGAACGTGGTCGGCATTCTGGCGGGCTGTGAAAACATGCCTGGCGGACGCGCCTATCGTCCGGGCGACGTACTGACCACCATGTCTGGCCAGACCGTGGAAGTGCTGAACACCGATGCCGAAGGGCGTCTGGTGCTGTGTGACGTGCTGACCTACGTGGAACGCTTCGAGCCGGAAGCGGTTATCGACGTGGCGACCCTGACCGGGGCCTGTGTGATTGCCCTCGGCCATCACATTACCGGCCTGATGTCGAACCACAACCCGCTGGCGCATGAGCTGATCGGCGCGTCCGAACAGGCCGGTGACCGCGCGTGGCGTCTGCCGCTCGGCGACGAGTATCAGGAACAGCTGGAAACCAACTTTGCGGATATGGCGAACATCGGAGGCCGTCCTGGCGGGGCCATTACCGCGGGCTGCTTCCTGTCGCGCTTTGCCCGCAAGTACAACTGGGCACACCTCGACATCGCCGGGACCGCATGGCGTTCTGGTAAAGCCAAAGGCGCAACCGGTCGTCCGGTCGCCCTGCTGTCTCAGTTCCTGCTGAATCGCGCCGGTTTTAGCGGCGAAGAGTAAGAAAGTTGTTGCCCGGCAGTACGTTGCTGCCGGGCCTACCGGATTGGTTTAAATCCACGATAAGAAGCCCCATATTATGAAGAATGCGACGTTCTACCTGCTCGACAACGACAACACCGCCGACGGCTTAAGCGCCGTGGAGCAGCTGGTGTGTGAACTGGCGGCGGACAGGTGGCGGGCGGGCAAGCGCATTCTGATTGCCTGTGAAGATGAGAAGCAGGCCATTCGCCTCGATGAGGCGCTATGGTCGCGGCCACCGGAAAGCTTCGTGCCGCATAATCTGTCGGGTGAAGGCCCACGCGGCGGTGCGCCGGTGGAAATTGCCTGGCCGCAAAAGCGTAACAGCAGCCCGCGGGATATCCTGATAAGCCTGCGCGTCGGCTTTGCAGATTTTGCCACCGCTTTCACAGAAGTGATAGACTTCGTTCCTCACGAAGACTCTTTGAAACAACTGGCGCGCGATCGCTATAAAGCGTACCGCATGGCTGGTTTTAACCTGAATACGGCAACCTGGAAATAATGGAAAAGACATATAACCCACAAGATATCGAACAGCCGCTTTACGAGCACTGGGAAAAGCAGGGCTATTTCAAACCGAATGGTGATGAAAGCCAGGAAAGCTTCTGCATCATGATCCCGCCGCCGAACGTCACCGGCAGTTTGCATATGGGTCATGCCTTCCAGCAAACCATCATGGATACGATGATCCGCTACCAGCGTATGCAGGGTAAAAATACCCTGTGGCAGGCCGGGACGGACCACGCGGGTATCGCTACCCAGATGGTGGTTGAACGTAAAATTGCCGCTGAAGAAGGTAAAACCCGTCACGACTACGGTCGCGAAGCCTTTATCGATAAAATCTGGCAGTGGAAAGCCGAATCCGGCGGCACCATTACCCGCCAGATGCGCCGTCTCGGTAACTCCGTAGACTGGGAGCGCGAGCGTTTCACTATGGATGAAGGTCTTTCCAATGCCGTGAAAGAAGTCTTCGTCCGCCTGTATCAGGAAGATTTGATCTATCGTGGTAAGCGTCTGGTCAACTGGGACCCGAAACTGCGTACCGCGATTTCTGACCTGGAAGTGGAAAACCGCGAGTCTAAAGGCTCGATGTGGCACATCCGCTATCCGCTGGCTGACGGCGCGAAAACCGCCGATGGCAAAGATTACTTAGTGGTAGCGACCACCCGTCCGGAAACCCTGCTGGGTGATACCGGCGTGGCCGTCAACCCGGAAGATCCGCGTTATAAAGATCTGATCGGCAAATTCGTGCTGCTGCCGCTGGTGAACCGCCGTATTCCTGTCGTGGGCGACGAACACGCCGACATGGAAAAAGGCACCGGCTGCGTGAAAATCACCCCGGCGCATGACTTTAACGACTACGAAGTCGGGAAACGTCACGCCCTGCCGATGATCAACATCCTGACCTTCGACGGCGATATCCGCGAAAGCGCGCAGGTGTTCGACACCAAAGGTGAAGAGTCTGACGTTTACTCCGCTGACATCCCGGCTGAATTCCAGAATCTGGAGCGTTTCGCCGCGCGTAAAGCGGTGGTAGCTGCCATTGATGCCCTCGGCCTGCTCGAAGAAATCAAACCTCACGACCTGACCGTGCCGTACGGCGATCGTGGCGGCGTGGTTATCGAACCGATGCTGACCGACCAGTGGTACGTGCGTGCCGACGTGCTGGCGAAACCGGCGGTTGAAGCGGTTGAGAACGGCGACATCCAGTTCGTGCCGAAGCAGTACGAAAACATGTATTTCTCCTGGATGCGTGATATTCAGGACTGGTGTATTTCCCGTCAGCTGTGGTGGGGTCACCGCATCCCGGCGTGGTACGACAACGAAGGCAATGTGTTCGTTGGCCGCACCGAAGACGAAGTGCGTCAGGAAAATAACCTCGGCGCTGACGTGGCGCTGCGCCAGGACGAAGACGTGCTCGACACCTGGTTCTCCTCCGCGCTGTGGACCTTCTCAACGCTGGGCTGGCCGGAAAATACCGACGCACTGCGTCAGTTCCACCCGACCAGCGTGATGGTCTCCGGCTTCGACATCATCTTCTTCTGGATTGCCCGCATGATCATGATGACCATGCACTTCATCAAAGATGAAGACGGCAAGCCGCAGATCCCGTTCAAGACCATCTACATGACCGGTCTGATTCGTGATGACGAAGGCCAGAAGATGTCCAAATCCAAGGGCAACGTCATTGACCCACTGGATATGGTCGACGGGATTTCGTTGGCAGACCTGTTGGAGAAACGTACCGGCAACATGATGCAGCCGCAGCTGGCCGAGAAAATCGCCAAGCGCACCGAGAAGCAATTCCCGGACGGCATCGAGCCGCACGGCACCGACGCCCTGCGCTTCACCCTGGCGGCACTGGCTTCGACCGGTCGCGACATCAACTGGGATATGAAGCGTCTGGAAGGTTACCGTAACTTCTGTAATAAGCTGTGGAACGCCAGCCGCTTTGTGCTGATGAACACTGAAGACCAGGATTGCGGCTTCAACGGTGGCGAAATGACGCTGTCGCTGGCCGATCGCTGGATCCTCGCCGAGTTCAACCAGACCATTAAAGCGTACCGTGACGCGCTGGATAACTTCCGCTTCGATATCGCGGCAGGCATCCTGTATGAGTTCACCTGGAACCAGTTCTGTGACTGGTATCTTGAGCTGACCAAGCCTGTCATGACCGGTGGAACAGAAGCGGAACTGCGTGGCACTCGCCATACGCTGGTGACGGTGCTGGAAGGTCTGCTGCGTATTGCGCATCCGATCATTCCATTCATCACTGAAACCATCTGGCAGCGAGTGAAGGTTATCGCCGGTATTTCTGCCGACACCATCATGCTTCAACCGTTCCCGGCATTCGATGCCGCTCAGGTGGATGAAGCCGCGCTGGCCGATACCGAATGGCTGAAGCAGGCGATCATCGCGGTGCGTAACATTCGCGCGGAGATGAACATCTCTCCAGGCAAACCGCTGGAACTGCTGCTGCGTGGTTGCAGCAAAGACGCGGAGCGTCGTGTGAACGACAATCGTGGCTTCCTGCAAACGCTGGCGCGTCTGGACAGCATCATCGTGCTGGCAGCCGAGGAGAAAGGTCCCGTCTCCGTGACCAAAATCATCGACGGCGCAGAGCTGCTGATCCCGATGGCTGGCCTCATCAACAAAGAAGATGAGCTGGCGCGTCTGGCGAAAGAAGTGGCGAAAATCGAAGGTGAAATTAGCCGCATCGAAAGCAAGCTCTCCAACGAAGGTTTCGTGGCGCGTGCCCCGGAAGCGGTTATCGCTAAAGAACGTGAGAAACTGGACGGCTACGCAGAAGCGAAAGCCAAGATCATCGAGCAACAAGCGGTGATTGCTGCGCTGTAATCCCTCCTCCCCCTTACGCGGCAGCGCGTAAGGGGTCTCCTTCCTGAAATATCCTCGCTTGCACTGCTTTTTCTGCAATGTTATTAACAGCGTTAACTGTCATTTTTTTTCTTGAGTAAAGCTATGAACGTGATGACCGAAGCCGCAACGACACTGCGTCGACTGACTGCCGAGGACAACCCGGCGATTGCCCGCGTCATTCGTCAGGTCTCTGCCGAATATGGCCTGACCGCCGATAAAGGCTATACCGTGGCTGACCCGAATCTGGATGAGCTGTATCAACTCTATAGCCAGCCGGGGCACGCTTATTGGGTGATTGAACTGGACGGGAACGTGGTGGGCGGCGGCGGCGTGGCACCGTTAACCTGTAGCGAGCCGGATATTTGCGAACTGCAAAAAATGTATTTTCTGCCTGAGGCTCGCGGAAAAGGCATGGCTAAAAAATTGGCGCTGATGGCGATTGATCACGCCCGGAAGCACGGTTTTACCCGCTGCTATCTGGAAACCACCGCGTTTCTGAAAGAAGCCATTGCGCTGTATGAGCACCTCGGCTTTGAGCATATCGACGGCCCGTTGGGCTGTACCGGCCACGTCGATTGCGAAGTCCGGATGCTGAAGGTGCTGTAATCATTCCCTCTCTTTACGCAGAGGGGATCCCGCTATGAAAACGAAACTCTGCATCCGGGGTTGAAATCAGCCCCGCTTCGACCTCGCCAAATAAACGCACCCGCGGGGTGATGTCTTCGTCAGACACCTGCTGCGCCAGCGTCAGGTAATCCTGATAATGGCGTGCCTCGGAGCGCAACAGCGACAGATAAAACGTCTGCAAGTCTTCATCCAGATACGGTGCAAGGGCGGCAAATCGCTCGCAGGAACGCGCTTCGATGTATGCCCCACAAATCAGCTTATCGATAAGCGTTAACGGTTCGTGGGTGCGCACCTCTTTCAGCATCCCTTTGGCATAGCGGCTGGCGGTGATTTTCACGTACGGAATGTCGCGGGCCTGCATGATCTCCCGCACCTGGCAGAAGTGGTGCAGTTCCTCTTTGATGAGCAGCACCATGCGGTCGATAAGCTGTCGGCCCCACGGGTCGTCGGTTTGGGGCATCACGCTTTTGCTAATCTGCTTTTGCAGCGCAACAAAATCGGGCTCCGGGCCGCCGCGAAAAGCGAAGGCTTCATAGGGCTGCAACCCTGCCAGCAGCGACTCGGCCCCCTCTTTGTCGGCGACGTATTTACGCACCAGCAGCATCGCGGTCTGCGCGGCTTTCAGCTCGCACACCAGATGGTCGGTCAGCAACAGGGGAAGATGTTCAGGGGAACGGGCCTGGTCTATCCACGCCTGCGGAGTTGGGCACTGAAGAAAGGTTAAAACGGGAGCGAGTATCTGCGGGTAATTCATGTGTGCTGCGCGGTCTCATAAAAGGATGCGGCAGAAGGCTCTGCCGCATCGGTCATTACATCAGTCAAAACTTAGTGGCGAACGCCGTCGTCATCTTCATCGATGTAGTCTTCGTCATCGCCTTCTTCGCCTTCCCCGTTAGGATCTTCGAAGTAGGTGCCCCAGCCGTCATATTCCACGCCGAACTTCTCAGCCACGTTCATCAGCTGTTCTACCTGCGAGTCGATAAGCTCCGGGTTGAGCGCACATTCGCTGAGTGCGTCGCAGCAGATAACCACTTCGCCGCCCTCTTCCACTTCCAGCTCTTCCGGCTCGGTCACTTCGTAACCCAGTTTGAAGACTTCTACCGCTACTTTTTCCAGCGTTTCGAAATCGTCCGCCGAGAAGTGGTGCTCGATGGTGTACAGCGCGTCCGGATCGCTGCCATCTTCCAGTAACTCTTCAATAATCAGACGCGTTTCTTCGCGCTGCTCTTCCAGGTGCTCCGGGTTTGCCATAGCTCGTTCCTCAATGATGTTCGGCAGATACTTCTATTTTCACATACCGCAGTCAATGCCTCCACCTTTCCGCGAAAGAATTGTGAAACGGGGTTGCAAATGAATATTCATACATATAAATTGAATTTTAATTCAATAAGTGGCCTATGCCATGAGAGGGAAAAATGTCTGCGTTATACCAGAATCACTTTTTGAAATTACTCGATTTTACACCTGCTCAACTCACTCACCTGCTGACGCTGGCCGCACAGCTTAAAGCCGATAAAAAGAACGGCAATGAAGTGCCCAAACTGACCGGCAAAAACATCGCGCTCATCTTCGAAAAAGACTCGACCCGCACCCGATGCTCTTTCGAAGTTGCCGCATACGATCAGGGCGCACGCGTCACCTACCTCGGCTCAAGCGGCAGCCAGATTGGCCACAAAGAGTCGATTAAAGACACCGCTCGGGTACTGGGCCGGATGTATGACGGTATTCAGTATCGCGGCCACGGCCAGGAAGTGGTGGAGACGCTGGCGCAGTACGCGGGCGTTCCGGTGTGGAACGGCCTGACCAACGCGTTCCACCCGACGCAGCTGCTGGCCGATTTGCTGACCATGCAGGAGCACCTGCCCGGCAAAGCGTTCAATGAGATGACGCTGGTGTATGCCGGGGATGCGCGTAACAACATGGGTAATTCGATGCTGGAAGCGGCTGCGCTAACGGGGCTGGATTTGCGTCTGGTCGCGCCAAAAAGCTGCTGGCCTGACGCCAGTCTGGTCGCCGAATGCAAAGCGCTGGCGCAGAAAAACGGCGGCGATATTACCCTGACAGAAGACGTTGCCGCCGGGGTCAAAAATGCCGATTTCATCTACACCGATGTGTGGGTGTCGATGGGGGAAGCGAAGTCAAAATGGGCCGAGCGTATCGGGCTGCTACGTGACTACCAGGTGAATAAACAGATGCTGAACCTCACCGGCAACCCTCAGGTGAAGTTCCTGCACTGCCTGCCCGCCTTCCATGACGACCAGACCACGCTGGGTAAACAGATGGCCGAGGAGTACGGTTTACACGGTGGAATGGAAGTCACAGACGAGGTGTTTGAGTCAAAAGCCAGCATCGTTTTTGATCAGGCGGAAAACCGGATGCACACCATTAAAGCCGTAATGGTGGCGACGCTGAGTCAGGGGTAATCCCTGGATATGCCCGGCGGCGCGTTGCTTGCCAGGCCTACAAAACGTACGTAGGTCAGCGCAGCGCCACCGGGCATTAACCAACGATTAGTCGACCAACATCTTCACCACCGCCTTGCGCACTTTCGCAGGCGTGCCCACGGCGCACAGCGGCTTATGCACTTCGCCTGGGTAAAACACCACGAAATCCCCTTCGCTTAGCACCACGGTTTTTTCCTGCACCCCTTCCGGCAGAAACGCGATGTCTTTATCCGCCAGCCAGTCGGTGTCCGGGGTGCCCGCCGGTTGGGTGCTGAAAGTCATTCCTTCCTGGCCTTTGAGGATAATTTGAATATCCAGATAGCGCGCGTGATACTCGGCGCGGCGCGCGGCAAGCGGCTCGGTAGTGTCTTCTGAAATCAGATAAAACAGACGGTCACCGTCGATGTCATGCTTACCCAGCGGCGTGGCATCGGTGACATGAGCTTTAACGTGTTCAATGGCCTCACGCAGTTCCTGCGGCAGCCAGCTATGCAGATGGTGAATATTTCCGGCGATCATAAAAACCTCCAAATATAAAACAATGTTTCATTTTGAATTTTTATACCCGCAATCGGTGCGCCATACCACTTCTTTTTTAGGGATATTTGGAGTGACGCAAATTATTCCCAGGCAAACGTTTCCCTGTCTGTGAACGAATCGCTTGATCCGCACGCACAGCTGCGTATAATGCCAGCCGATTTGCCGGGAGGAAGCATGGTCAACTGCGTTCGACATTCTGTCTTACCGCGTCTGAAAACAGACGCTGGCCTGCCGTTTTTCTTCCGTTGCATCACCAAATTCAAGAGCCCCTTTTTAAGGGGCTTTTTTTTTGCCCAGGCGTCAGGAGATAACAATGGCTAACCCGCTATATCAAAAACATATCATTTCCATAAACGATCTCAGCCGCGAAGACCTTGAACTGGTGCTGGCGACTGCCGCCAAACTGAAAGCGCACCCGCAGCCCGAACTGCTGAAGCATAAGGTCATCGCCAGCTGCTTCTTTGAAGCCTCCACCCGTACCCGTCTGTCGTTTGAAACCTCGATGCATCGCCTAGGCGCTAGCGTGGTTGGCTTCTCGGACAGCGCCAACACCTCGCTGGGCAAAAAAGGCGAAACCCTGGCCGATACTATTTCGGTGATCAGCACCTATGTGGATGCGATTGTGATGCGTCACCCGCAGGAAGGCGCGGCGCGTCTGGCGACCGAATTTTCCGGTAACGTGCCGGTGCTTAACGCCGGGGATGGCGCGAACCAGCATCCGACGCAAACCCTGCTCGACCTGTTCACCATTCAGGAAACCCAGGGCCGACTGGAAAACCTCAGCATCGCGATGGTGGGTGACCTGAAATACGGTCGCACCGTACACTCGCTGACCCAGGCGCTGGCCAAATTTAACGGTAACCGCTTCTACTTTATTGCCCCGGACGCGCTGGCGATGCCGCAGTACATTCTCGATATGCTTGATGAGAAAGGCATTGCCTGGAGCCTGCACGGCACCATTGAGGAAGTGATGGCAGAAGTGGATATTCTGTACATGACCCGGGTGCAGAAAGAGCGCCTGGACCCGTCCGAATACGCCAACGTGAAAGCGCAATTTGTCCTGCGTGCGGCGGACCTCGAAGGCGCTCGCAGCAACATGAAGGTGCTGCACCCGCTGCCGCGCATTGATGAAATCACCACCGATGTCGATAAAACCCCGCACGCC
The DNA here is from genome assembly GCF_033843265.1 of Scandinavium lactucae. NCBI lineage: Bacteria > Pseudomonadati > Pseudomonadota > Gammaproteobacteria > Enterobacterales > Enterobacteriaceae > Scandinavium > Scandinavium lactucae. The sequence goes on along the minus strand of NZ_JAWXRD010000001.1, from coordinate 99,102 downwards.
TGGTACTTCCAGCAGGCCGGGAACGGCATCTTCGCGCGCCAGGCGTTACTGGCGCTGGTTCTGAACAGCGACCTGGCACTGTAAGGGGAATGACGATGACACACGATAATAAACTTCAGGTAGAAGCCATCAAACGCGGCACGGTAATTGACCATATTCCGGCGCAAATCGGCTTTAAACTGCTGACGCTGTTCAAACTGACCGAAACCGATCAACGCATCACCATCGGTCTGAATCTGCCGTCGGGCGAAATGGGCCGTAAGGATTTGATCAAAATCGAGAATACGTTCCTGACCGACGAGCAGGTCAACCAGCTGTCGCTGTATGCGCCTGAGGCCACGGTGAACCGCATCGACGAGTATGAAGTGGTGGGCAAATCCCGTCCGAGCCTGCCGGCGCGTTTTGAAAGCGTGCTGGTGTGCCCGAACAGCAACTGTATCAGCCACGCGGAGCCGGTCTCATCCAGCTTTAGCGTCAAAAAACGCGCCGATGATATCGCGCTGAAATGCAAATACTGCGAAAAAGAGTTCTCTCATACTGTGGTGTTGGCCAACTAATTGAGGTTGGTATCAGGTGCCGGGCTGCCGTAGACCCAAAATAATTCGAGTTGCATCGAGGCGGCAAGGTAGCGTATCCCGATGAGCTTACATGAGTAAGTGATTCGGGTGCGTGGACGCAGCCAACAAAGATGCAGCTTGAAGTATGAAGGGTATATAATGGCCCGGTTATTTTGAAACCTAAACCCGCTGTCACAAATGGAGACATCATGAGCAAAGTAATCGCGACGGAAAATGCACCAGCAGCCATTGGCCCATACGTTCAGGGCGTTGATTTAGGCAGTATGATTATCACTTCTGGTCAGATCCCGGTATGCCCGAAAACCGGCACCGTAGCAGAAGATGTTGCCGCACAGGCGCGTCAGTCGCTGGAAAACGTGCAGGCTATCGTTGAAGCCGCCGGCCTGAAAGTAGGCGATATCGTCAAAACCACCGTTTTCGTGAAAGACCTCAACGATTTCGCGACCGTTAACGCCACCTACGAAGCTTTCTTCACCGAGCACAACGCCACCTTCCCGGCACGTTCCTGTGTGGAAGTCGCGCGTCTGCCGAAAGATGTGAAGATTGAAATCGAAGCGATTGCCGTTCGTCGTTAATCGCCACGTATGCCCGGCGGCGTAAGCCACCGGGCAATGGCAACAAAATTACTCGATCCGCGTCGCCCGCAGCAGCGTCTCCAGTGGAGTCACCGCCGCAATCACCACTTCATCCTGGGTTTTCGCCGCTTCATCAAGCTGCGTCTGAATCGACGCATATTCCTTGTCATCCAGCGTGCCCTGCCGCGCCACCAGATCGGTTAACCGTAGCCCCAACGCCGCCAGTTTATCCACCTGTAACGCTACCGGTTTGATGGCCGACAACTGATAATTACCGTCAGTCAGCAGTAGCACGTCTGCGGTATTGTTCTGCCAGCGGGTAAAGACGTGACGCAGCGCATCGGCGCTCTCATTATCTTCCGCATCGCTGACCAGATTATCTGCCCACTCGTTGAGATGGCGCACGGTGTTGCTCTCAGCCGGTAAGGCGTCGGCAAAGCGGTTCAGCGGCTCAAACTGGTGATAATTTCCGGCCTGGAATTTCAGATGCTGACGGGTGTAGTACTGCGCCGGTTCAATCGCCTGGGCTAAAATCTGCAACGGCAACGTGTTGCCGCCGTTCGCCAGACGGGTAAACTGCACCCGCTGTTGGGTATGCTGTTGCAGCCCAACCGATACCGTCGACCAGCCGTCGATGGCCTGTAAACGCTGATACATGTTGTCAGTGTCATTCACGTCCTTCGCCGACCACAGCCGTTCCGCCACCACAAATCCACGCGGCCACAGGCGGATATCCAGCACCGGCGCGACGATATTTTCTGCCCACAGCGCGGCTTCCCCCCCGAGCAGATTTTTCTGTTGCGCCTCGTCTGGCACGACCGGCTGAATGCCTGGAGGAACGTCGTCCAGCCGCTCGCCGGTGATCGGATAACGGACGTTACCCACCAGGAAATAGCCTTTCAGCCGATCGTCGTGAATGCTGAGCACCGGGCGCGTTTCGCCCATCCACGTATCGACCGTGAAGGTGACCTGGTCCGGGCTGAGCCATTCGATATCGCCCACCGCACGGCGGGATTTGCCTTTAAAATCAATAAATCCACGCCACTCCTGGGAGCCTTTCACCAGGGTAAAGCTGCCTTCCACCGGGCTGCCTTTCAGGCGCGGCATGCTGAACGTCCAGCTCTGGGCGCTGTCGGCATCGCTGATGTTATCCACGCCGTTCAGGCCCTGCGGCACAATTTCATTGCGATAATGATAGGCCGCACTTTGCGGCTGATCGAGGTAGAACCCGGTGGAAAGAATGCCTTTGTAGCCATTTTTCGCCGCCTCGCCGAGCGCATCCTGCCCTTGCCAGGACTGGATCAGAATACTTTTCGGCAGATCTGGGTGGTAAATCTCGTCCCAGCCAACCATCTGGCGATGGTGTTTTTCAAGGATCGTTTCCAGTTTGCGGTTGAAATATGCCTGCAACGCATGACTATCGGCCAGCTTGTTGTCCTGCATAAATTTTTGAATCGCCGGATTGGTCTTCCACTGGGTGTCATCCACCTCATCGCCGCCGATGTGCAGATACGGATCGGGGAAGATGGCCGTCAGTTCGCCGATGATCGCATCGGCAAAGCTATAAGTGGCGTCTTTGGTCGGATCGAGTACCGGTTTCAGCACCCCCCAGTGGCGCTCCATTTCATACGGGCCCGGCGCACTCATCAGTTCCGGATAGGCCACCGCAATCGCCGAGGCATGGCCCGGCATATCGATTTCCGGCACCACGCGAATGCCGCGGTCCGCCGCGTAGCGCACGATGTCCTTCATCTGCGCCGGGGTGTAGAACTTGCCGTCGCTGGCCAGCTGCTGCAATTTCGGGTAGCGGGTCGAGGCAAAACGCCAGCCCTGATCGTCGCTCAGGTGCCAGTGGAAGACGTTCAGTTTTGCCGCCGCCATGCCGTCGAGCTGACGTTTAATATCTTCGATGGGCAGGAAGTGACGCGCAGAATCCAGCAGCACGCCACGCCACGGGAAGCGTGGGGCATCATCGATGGTGACATACGGAATGGCGGTGTTATCCGGCCCGTTCTGAATCAGTTGCAGCAGGGTTTCCATCCCATGTAGCGCGCCAAAGCGGGTGTTGGCGGTGAGCTTCACCCCACTTTCATTCACCACCAGCTTATAACTTTCATCGCTGTCCGGTCGGGGAACGGCGGGCACTTTGCGGGCGATAATGATATCAATGGTCGGGGTTTTCGCGGGGCCGTTTTGCGGCATCATTTCCCAGCCGGTCTGGCGGGAAATTCGCTCACGCAGACGGGTCACCGCCTCGCCCAAATCGTCACCGCGTAAATTGATGGTCAGCTGATTATTCAGCACCAGCGCCCCCTGGGTGGCCGGGCGTTCAAGCTGCGCTGGCCAGGGCATCAGGGGTAAATCTCCGGCAGGCGTTGCCAGCGCAAAGCCGCTCAATAACAGTCCAGTCGTCAACACGCTGTAGCGCACAGTTTTAAACATGGGGATTCCTTTATGACGGGCCAAAAAAAGGCAATCCAATGAGGTAACATGCGCCGATTTGAGGGTCAAGAGTGAAGTGCGGTCTGCGACCCTCTCCCTATAGGGGAGAGGGTCGAGTGAGGGGAAAATTACTGCCAGCCATACCGACGGGCGTAGAAGCCTTTCACCAGTTGGGTCAACGTCATGTAACCCACCAGGATGGCCACCAGCCACGGGAAGTAGGCCAGCGGCAGCGCCTGTAACGACAGATACGACGCCAACGGCGAGAACGGCAGCGCGATACCAACCGCCATCACCACCAGGGTCATCACCATCAGCGGCCACGCAGCGCGGCTCTGGATGAACGGAATGCGCCGGGTACGGATCATATGCACAATCAGCGTCTGCGACAGCAGCCCGACCACGAACCAGCCAGACTGGAACAGCGTCTGGTGCTCAGGGGTGTTGGCGTGGAACACAAACCACATCAGGCAAAACGTCAGAATGTCGAAAATGGAGCTGATAGGGCCGAAGAAAATCATAAAGCGTCCCAAATCCGCCGGATTCCAGCGCTGCGGTTTCTGGATTTGCTCATCATCGACGTTATCAAACGGGATCGCCACCTGGGATACATCGTACAGCAGGTTCTGAATCAGTAAGTGCAACGGCAGCATTGGCAGGAACGGCAGGAAGGCGCTCGCCACCAACACGCTGAAGACGTTACCGAAGTTAGAACTGGCGGTCATTTTGATGTATTTCAGCATGTTGGCGAAGGTACGGCGGCCTTCAATGACCCCTTCTTCCAGCACCATCAGGCTTTTTTCCAGCAGGATAATATCCGCCGCTTCACGGGCGATATCCACCGCACCGTCGACGGAAATCCCGATATCCGCCGCGCGCAACGCCGGGGCATCGTTGATGCCGTCGCCCATAAAGCCGACCACGTGACCTTCGCGTTTCAGCAGGGTCACGATGCGCTCTTTATGCATCGGCGTCAGGCGAGCAAACAAGGTGGTGCGTTTGGCCAGCTCCGCCAGCGCATCGTCGCTCATCGCATCAAGGCTGCTGCCGACCACCACCTCCCCCGCATCCAGCCCGACTTCGTAGCACACTTTCGCTGCCACCAGCTCGCTGTCCCCGGTGAGAATTTTCACGGTGATGCCGCTGGCCTTCAGCGCTTTCAGCGCCGGAGCGGTGGTTTCTTTCGGCGGATCGAGGAACGCAATATAGCCTTCGAGGATCAGGTCCGACTCATCTGTGCGCTGATAATCCTCTTCCTGGGCAGGCAGGTATTTGGTCGCCACCGCCACCACCCGCAGGCCCTGACGGTTCAGGGTATCGGTCACGCGTTTGATACGACGCAGCATGGTGTCATCCAGCGGCACGATTTCGCCGTTGTAACGCACCTGGGTCGAAACATTGAGAATTTCCTGCAACGCGCCTTTGCAAACCAGCAGGTAGACATCGCTGTGCTCGGCCACCACCACCGACATCCGGCGGCGTTCGAAATCAAACGGGATCTCGTCGATTTTCTGCCAGCGTTTGGACAGGCTACGCGCCGACTCCTGGTCCACGCCTTCCAGCACCGCGACATCCAGCAGGTTTTTCAGCCCGGTTTGATAATGGCTGTTGAGCCAGGCGCTGTGCAGCACGCGTTCGCTGGTTTTTCCGGACACATCGGTGTGGTTTTCCAGCACGATTTTGTCCTGCGTCAGGGTGCCGGTTTTGTCGGTGCAGAGGATATCCATCGCGCCAAAGTTCTGAATGGCATCGAGGTGTTTGACGATAACTTTCTGCTTCGACAGCTTCACCGCCCCGCGCGCCAGGGTCGAGGTGACGATCATCGGCAGCATTTCCGGGGTCAGGCCGACGGCTACCGACAGCGCGAACAGCGCCGCCTCCCACCAGTCGCCTTTGGTGTAGCCGTTAATTAACAGCACCACCGGAGCCATCACCAGCATAAAACGGATCAGCAACATGCTGACGCGACTGATGCCTTTCTGGAACGCATTCTGTTCGTTTGGCTGTTCGCTCACGCGCCCGGCCAACTGACCAAACCAGGTATTGCCGCCGGTGGCGAAGACAATCGCCTGCGCCGAGCCGCTGACCACGTTGGTGCCCATAAAGCACAGGGTATCGCTTTCCAGCGGGTTGTTTTGCTGCGGATGGCGGCTACGCGCCACTTTTTCTACCGGCAGCGATTCCCCGGTCAACGACGCCTGCGCCACGAACAGATCGCGCGCCTGGAACACCCGCAGATCCGCCGGGATCATATCGCCTGCCGACAGTTTAATGATGTCGCCCTGCACCAGCTGATCGATAGGGATCTCCAGCCAACGGCTTTCCCCCTGCTCGTTCACCACGCGCAGTACCGTGGCGGTGTTGCTCACCATCGCCTTCAGCGCATCCGCCGCTTTGGTGGATCGCGCTTCCTGCACGAAGTTCAGCAGGGTCGAGATCCCAACCATCAGGGCGATCACCCCAGCGGCAAACAGGTCTTCCGTGGCATAGGAAATGATGCCGAGAAGGGTCAGCAGCAGGTTGAACGGATTGCGATAGCACAGCCACAAATGCACCCACCACGGCGACGGTTTTTGCGCCGGAATGATGTTGCTGCCGTGCTGTTCGCGGGCGTCTTCTACTTCAGATGCATTCAGCCCTTCCGGGTGACTGTTGAACGCGCGCCAGATTTCGTTTTCATCCATCGCCGCAACGTTCAGGCACTGCGTGCTCAACGAATCCGGGATCGGGGTGGCGGCCAGGGTTTTGCCGTCCGGGAGCGGATCGCGGCTGACCAGACGGTGTGGCAGGTGGCGGCTAAGCGTGTCGAGCAGCTGCCGGGTGATGTTTTTCAGCATAATAAGTCCCTCAGCGCTCACCGTTCGGCGATCGCGAGTCTTTTTCAGGCACAGCAAGGCGTGCCTGAAGGGCACTTAACTTTTAAACAGGGACTTCAACGAATTGACGTCACTGCCTCACGCGTCGTCCGACAAGGCAGTGCAAAGACAGGCTTACCGGACGAAAATGTTGCTCCATCGATGATGGGAAGTGGGATCAGGATCCATACAGCCTCCGGTAAGTGAAGAAACGCCACGCGCTTTCGGTGCATAAAATGACACTGCGTAGCGACAATGCCAGTATCATAGACCCCGTTTCCTAAACGGAACGTATACCAGACTTTACCCATTGAACTGTTTCTCGGCGCGTTTACGCTTATAATCACACCGCCATCGCTGACACGGGAAAAAAGGATGCAAAACCGGCTGACCATCAAAGACATTGCACGCTTAAGCGGCGTCGGAAAATCGACCGTCTCTCGTGTTCTGAATAACGAAAGTGGCGTCAGCCAGCGCACCCGTGAACGGGTGGAAGCGGTGATGAATCAGCACGACTTTTCCCCATCCCGTTCGGCGCGCGCGATGCGCGGTCAGAGCGATAAAGTGGTGGCGATTATCATGAGCCGTCTGGATTCGCTGTCGGAAAACCTCGCGGTGCAGACCATGCTCCCGGCGTTTTATGAACAGGGTTACGACCCTATCATGATGGAGAGCCAGTTCTCGGCGGAGAAAGTCGCCGAGCACCTCGGGATGTTGCAGCGCCGCAATATCGACGGCGTGGTGCTGTTTGGCTTTACCGGCATCACCGACGCGATGTTAACCCCGTGGCGCGACACCCTGGTGATGCTAGCGCGCGATGCCAAAGGCATTGCCTCGGTGTGCTACGACGACGAAGGGGCGATCACCCTGCTGATGCAGCGCCTGTACGATAAAGGCCACCGCCATATCAGCTATCTCGGTGTGCCGCACAGCGATGTCACCACCGGCAAACGCCGTCACGATGCATATCTCGCCTTCTGCAAAAAACACAAGCTGCACCCGGTTGCCGCCCTCCCCGGCCTGGCGATGAAACAGGGCTATGACGCGGTGGCCAGCGTCACCCATGCCGAGACCACCGCCCTGGTGTGCGCCACCGACACCCTGGCGCTCGGGGCCAGCAAATATCTTCAGGAACAGCGTAACGACACCCTGCAACTGGCAAGCGTCGGCAACACCCCGCTGATGAAGTTCCTGCACCCGGAAATCGTCACCGTCGATCCCGGCTACGGCGAGGCCGGACGTCAGGCTGCGCACCAGCTGATCGAGCAGATCAACGGTCGCGCCGCGCCGCAGCAGCTGGTTATCCCGGCCGCCCTGGCCTGATCCCTTCCTGCCTGTTCATAACGAATTATTGTGATCCTCGCCTGATTTCGGGAACGTTCCCATTTTCCAAAATAAGCGAAACGGATAGGCTTGCGTCCAGGTCATTACTCTCTTCTTGAGGCTTCACGATGAGCAAGGTCAAACAACAGGATATCGACAGCCTGATCGAGCTGGTCGGCGGTCGCGACAATATCGCCACCGTCAGCCACTGCATTACGCGCCTGCGTTTTGTACTCAACGATCCGGCCAAAGCCAACCCGAAAGCCATCGAAGCATTGCCGATGGTCAAAGGCTGTTTCACCAACGCCGGGCAGTTCCAGGTGGTGATCGGCACCGAAGTCGGTGATTACTACAAGGTGCTGATCGCCAGCACTGGTCAGGCATCGGCAGATAAAGAGCAGGCCAAACTCGCGGCGCGCCAGAACATGAAATGGCATGAGCGGATGATCTCGCACTTCGCGGAAATCTTCTTCCCACTGCTGCCAGCGCTGATCAGTGGCGGTCTGATCCTTGGATTCCGTAACGTGATCGGCGATGTGCCGATGAGTAACGGCCAGACCCTGGCGCAGATCTATCCCGGCCTGAAAACCCTGTATGACTTCCTGTGGCTGATTGGCGAGGCTATCTTCTTCTATCTGCCGGTCGGCATCTGCTGGTCTGCGGTCAAGAAAATGGGCGGGACGCCGATCCTCGGCATCGTGCTTGGCGTGACGCTGGTTTCCCCGCAGCTGATGAACGCCTACGAACTCGGGAGCAAAATCCCGGAGGTCTGGAACTTCGGCCTGTTTGCGATTGAGAAAGTCGGCTATCAGGCGCAGGTGATCCCGGCGCTGCTGGCGGGCCTGGCGCTCGGCATGATTGAAACGCGCCTGAAGCGGATCGTGCCTGATTATCTGTACCTGGTGGTGGTCCCGGTGTGTTCGCTGATCCTCGCAGTATTCCTGGCCCATGCCTTTATCGGTCCGTTTGGCCGCTGGGTTGGCGACGGCGTGGCCTATGCGGTACGTCACCTGATGACCGGCAGCTTCGCGCCGATTGGTGCCGCTTTGTTCGGCTTCCTGTATGCGCCATTGGTGATCACCGGCGTGCATCAGACCACCCTCGCCATCGACATGCAGATGATTCAGAGCATGGGCGGGACGCCGGTGTGGCCGCTGATTGCGCTGTCTAACATTGCCCAGGCTTCTGCGGTGGTCGGGATCATTATCTGTAGCAAGAAACACAACGAGCGTGAGATTTCGGTTCCAGCCGCGATTTCCGCCTTCCTCGGCGTGACCGAACCGGCGATGTACGGCATCAACCTCAAATACCGTTTCCCAATGCTGTGCGCAATGGTCGGCTCCGGCCTGGCGGGTTTACTCTGCGGCCTGAGCGGCGTGATGGCCAATGGCATCGGCGTCGGTGGCCTGCCGGGCATCCTCTCCATTCAGCCAACCTACTGGCAGGTTTATGCCCTGGCGATGGCAATTGCGGTGATTATCCCGATTGTCCTCACCACGGTGGTGTACCAGCGTAAGTTCCGTCAGGGCACGCTGCAAATCGTTTAACTTCTTTTGGGGCGCGCTTGCGCCCCTTCTGTTTTTGACCAGGAAAGCCTTATGAACAACCTTCCTCAGTGGTGGCAAAACGGCGTCATCTACCAGATCTATCCAAAAAGTTTCCAGGACACCACCGGCAGCGGCACCGGCGATTTACGCGGCGTCACCCTGCGTCTGGATTACCTGAAAACGCTTGGGATTGATGCAATCTGGCTGACACCGTTTTATGTCTCTCCGCAGGTGGATAACGGCTATGACGTGGCGAATTACACCGCCATCGACCCGGCCTACGGCACGCTGGAAGACTTCGATGAACTGGTGGCAGAAGCCAGGTCGCGCGGAATTCGGATCGTGCTGGACATGGTGCTGAACCACTCCTCGACGCAGCATCCGTGGTTCCAGGCCTCGCTCAACCCGGACAGCCCGTATCGTCAGTTCTATATCTGGCGCGACGGGAAATCGGGCGAGTTGCCGAATAACTGGCGCTCCAAGTTTGGCGGCAACGCCTGGCAGTGGCACGCCGAAAGCGAACAGTATTTTCTGCACCTGTTCGCGCCTGAACAGGCGGACCTCAACTGGGAAAACCCGCAAGTTCGCGCCGAATTGAAAAAGGTCTGCGAATTCTGGGCCGATCGCGGGGTAGATGGCCTGCGCCTCGACGTGGTGAACCTGATTTCTAAAGACCAGGATTTCCCGAGCGATCCGGTCGGCGACGGGCGCTGTTTCTACACCGACGGCCCGCGCGTGCACGAATTTCTGCAAGAGATGAGCCGGGATGTGTTCACCCCGCGCGACCTGATGACGGTGGGCGAAATGTCCTCTACCACCCTCGATAACTGCCAGCAGTACGCCTCCCTCGATGGCAGCGAGCTGTCGATGACCTTTAACTTCCATCATCTCAAGGTCGACTATCCGGGCGGGGAAAAGTGGACCCTCGCCAAACCGGATTACGTGGCGCTGAAAGCCCTGTTCAGCCATTGGCAGCAGGGAATGCACAACGTGGCGTGGAACGCGCTGTTCTGGTGTAACCACGACCAGCCGCGCATCGTGTCGCGCTTTGGCGATGAAGGTGAATACCGCGTTCCGGCGGCAAAAATGCTGGCAATGGTGCTGCATGGGATGCAGGGCACGCCGTACATCTATCAGGGCGAAGAGATTGGCATGACCAATCCGCACTTTTCGCGCATCACCGATTATCGCGATGTCGAAAGCCATAACATGTTCGCCGAACTGCGTGCTCAGGGCTTTGATGCCGACGAGCTGCTGGCGATCCTGGCCAGTAAATCGCGCGACAACAGCCGGACCCCAATGCAGTGGAGCCGCGATACTCACGCCGGGTTTACCACCGGAGAACCCTGGATAAGCCTCGCCGATAATGTGCAGGAGGTTAACGTCCAGGCGGCGCTGAAAGATGCGGATTCGGTGTTCTACACCTATCAGCGGCTGATCGCCCTGCGTAAAAACGAACCGCTGCTGACCTGGGGCAGCTATCAGGATTTACAGCCGGAGCATCCGTTCCTGTGGTGCTATCGCCGTGAATGGCAGGGGCAGACGCTGTTGGTGGTGGCGAACCTGAGCCGGGACAGCCAGCCGTGGCAACCGGAAGCCGTCGACGGCGAGTGGGAGGTGGCGATCGGCAACTACCCGAACGTCGGTGCTCAACCGGGCGCGATGACCCTGCGCCCGTTTGAAGCGGTGTGGTGGATCCAGAAGTAAGCCGGTAAATCGCCCGGTGGCGCTGCGCTTACCGGGCCTACCGAACCTGTGGGCCAGGCAAGCTACGCGCCGCCGGGCGCTTCTGCGGTGACCGCCGTTTCTTTCTGTTGCGACGCGTGTTCCTCTTTGGCTTTAAGTTTGTCCCAGGCGCGGAAGAACGGATAGTAAATCACCAGCGAAATCCCGAGGTTCACCGCCTGCAACACCGTGCCGGAAATATGCCCCCCGGTGGCCAGATAGCCACTGATGAAAATCGGGGTGGTGAACGGCAGCGCGATCCCCGCAGGCGGTGCCACCAGCCCGGTCGCCATCGCGGTGTAGCTGACAATCACCAGCAGTACCGGGGTCAGAATAAACGGCAGGAAGAAGTACGGGTTCATCACCAGCGGAATGCCAAACACCATCGGCTCGCTGATATTAAACAGCGCGGCCGGGGCGGCGATTTTACCCAGCTGTTTCATCTGCGCACTGCGGCTGCGCAGCACCATGAAAATCACCAGCCCTAACAGCGCCCCCGTCCCGCCCGGGGCAATCCACAGGTCATAGAATTGTTGGGTGATGATGTGCGGAATCGGCTGCCCGTTCTGGAAGGCGGTCAGGTTTTCCGCCATGTTCGACAGCCACACCGGCTGAATGAACACCAGTACAATGGCGTCGCCATGCAGACCGAGCGTCCACAGAATGCCTATCAAAATCACCGACACAATCATCCCCGGCAGCGTGCCGCCGACATGATGCATCGGAATACCGATAATAGTCGCAATCATGCTGTTAATGTCACCGAACGGCGAGGCTTCCACCACCAGGCGCAGGGCCAGCACTACCGCCAGCACGCAGAACCCCGGCACCAGCGCGAGGAACGATTTCGCCACCGCTGGCGGCACGCCGTCCGGCATGCGGATAACCAGATTACGGCTGGCGACAAAGCGGTAAATTTCAGTGGAAAGCAGCGAAATCACAATCGCCACGAACAGCCCCTGGCTGCCCACCATACTGATGGGTAATACCCCTTTGACCACTTCTGCCGCCCCGTGTACCGGGGTGAACAGCGTATTCTGCGGGATGGTCATCACGAACGCCACCAGCGACATCGCCCCGGCGGTGAGCGGGTCCAGCGTGCGATACTTTTCCGCCAGACGGTAAGCAATGCCGAAGCTCGAAATCAGCGCCATGATGTCGTAGGTCGCCTTCACCGGATAGAGCATCTTATCGCGCCAGACGTCGCCGAACAGATGGCTCATCATGTCGGCATAACCCGGCACCGGCAGGTAGGCAAAAATCAGGAAAAATGAGCCAATTAGCATAAACGGCATATTTAATATGATGCCGTCCCGAACCGAGAGCACGTGCTTTTGCCCGGCGATTTTCAGCGCGACGGGCATGACATAGCGTTCAATGAGCGTAGTTTTTGACATGGTGAAACCCCGTCTTTATGCGTAAGAGAGCCGAGCTCAGTTAAATTGCGGTAACCACTGACGATTCAGGGTTAAAACTTCTGCCAGTAACGCCTGGGCGTCGGTGACATTGCCCACCAGCGGATTGGTCACCAACGCCAGCAGCGCGCTGTCCCGGCAGCCATGCACCGCCGCCTCAATGGTCAGGCGCTCGAAGGCTTTCACCTGCTGGGTCAGGCCATTCATCGCCGGAGGCAACGGGCCAAACGTAAGCGGACGTGCGCCCTGCGCGTCGATAATGCTGTTGGTTTCCACCACCGCATCGTCATCCAGCCCGTGAATAGCGCCGTTGTTGCGGGTGTTGACCACCATCTCTTTGCCGAGATTGTTATGAATGGCGTTGATCAACTCCACCGCCACTTCGGAATAGTACGCCCCGCCACGGAAGCTCAACTGTTCCGGCTTCTGGTCCAGATTCGGGTCGGCGTACAGCGCGAACAGCTCCTGCTCAACCTGCATCACCTGCTCCGCGCGGGTGCCTTTGCTTGTCGCCGCCTCAATCTCATCGGCCAGCATCGCGGGCGTCAGCCAGAAATAGCGGTGATACGGGCAAGGGATCGCCTTCAACGCCCGCAGGAAATCCGCAGGCCACGGCAGCTCTTTGATGTTATTCATCGACAGCGCGTTGCCGTCGCACAGCATCTCAATCACCTCGGCGGTGACGTCTTTCCGGTCCTGCATCACTTTGTGGATCCATACCATGTGGTTCAGCCCGGCAAAGCGCAGATTGAGCGTGGCTTCGTCGGCGTTGAGCATTTTGCCAATCATGTGCTGCATATTGATCGGCACATTGCACAGGCCGATGATTTTCGCCTTGCTGTAACGGCTCACCGCTTCGGTCACGATCCCCGCCGGGTTGGTGAAGTTGAGGATAAAGGCATCCGGGGCCAGTTCTTCGACCTTGCGCGCCACCTCGAGGATCACCGGAATAGTACGCAGCGCTTTGGCGAACCCGCCCACGCCGGTGGTCTCCTGACCGAGCAAATGGTATTTCAGCCCTAAGCGCTCGTCCTGCGCCCGCGCCGCCAGTTGGCCGACGCGCAGCTGGGTCAGCACAAAGTTAGCCCCGCGAATGGCAGCATCCAGCGTGAAGTGCACGCTCACCTGGACGTGTTCAAGCCCTTTATGTTTCAGCATTCGCCGGGTCAGCCCGGCAATGATCTCGACCTTTTCGCGGCCCGACTCGACGTCCACCAGCGCCAGCTCGGTGACCGGAAGCTGCTCGTAGCGCAGAATAATCCCTTCAATCAGTTCCGGGGTGTAGCTACTGCCGCCGCCGATGACGGCGATTTTTAAGGATGTCATGATGACCTCGTTTTCGGCACAGGGAAGCCCACGCGTGAACGCGAACGCCACGCGGATGTGCCGGTCAGCGTAAAAGGAAAATCAGGAAGCGATCAGGGCCAGGGCTTTGTCGAGCACCGCCGCACCGCGCATCAGGCCATAGTCGGCCATGTCGATCACCGCCACGGCCTTGCCCTGCGGCTCAGCGATGGCGGCGAGACGGGTAATTTCATATTTGACCTGCGGGCCAAGCAGCACCACGTCGGCTCCCGGCAGTTCACGTTCAAACTCAGCGACGGGGACGGCGTAGATATCCAAATCCAGCGCGCGCAGCTGGGCTTCGGCTTTCATTTTGTTGACCAGCATGCTGGTCGACATTCCGGCGGCACAGCATAAAACGATTCGTTGCATGAGATTCCCCTTCAGTCATTCATACGGCCAATAACGACACGCATGTCTATATTGTTAAGATTATGTAATGAAGCAGGCTATATGAAATTTATTTTCATGGATGTGATCAAGGCTCAATTTTTCATCATAACTTACGCGAGTGTTGACGAGATAACCTGCCAAAACGTAGGCACCATCGCAAATTGGTGGTATAAAAAGACCTATCCATAAGTGAAAAATATTTTCAAACCGTGACAGCGCGCAAAGGACAAAAGCCGATGGATATCGTGGGTCAACTACAGAATGGGATGAGTCGTTTTAGCACTCAGGAATCTCGCGTCGCGACGTTTATTCTGGAAAACATGAGCTTTACCGCCAGCGCGTCGATTGATGAACTGGCGGCGAAAGCAGGCGTCAGCCCGGCGACCATCACCCGCTTTGCCCGTTCGGTGGGCTGCGATGATATTCGCGACCTGCGTAAACAGCTGGCGCAGGCCAGCGAACGGCGTTCCACCTGGGTATCGGGCAATAGCCCGGCTCTGCCGTCCACCTGGCGAGACCGTTTCGACGTAATTAATCTGACGCTGACCCATCAGCTACAGCACACCAGCGAAGGGGCGGTCGAGAAGCTGAAAGCCCGGCTGCAAACCGCCCGCGCGGTACACTGTTTTGCCCTCGGCGAGCAGGATGTGCCGCTTGCGACACTGTTACAGCATCAGCTCCTGCCGCTCGGGATCGCCCTCAATCTTTGCCAGGATGGCAACCTGATGCGAATGATTGCCAGCACGCTCAGCGACGATCACCTCCTGTTGGTCCTCGCCACCGGTCCGGCTGACAACCTGCTGCAAAGCGCCACCTTGCAGGCCCGAATGCAGGGCGCGGCGATTTTCGCCCTCACGCCGCGCGATCATGCCCTGAGCAATATGGCCGCCGAGGTATTGCCCATCGCCCCCTCGCCCCAGGCCGCACGTTACGCGCTGCTGATGCTGGTCGATTTGCTCAACGACACCCTCATCGCGTGATCGACATCACAGCGCAGAGGGCGCTGTGAACATCTGATTTCGCTGCTTTTTTACCCACCTCAAACTCTCAGAAATTTCTAATTAAGCAGAACTGCCCATCTGCTGCGCTGTCCCATTTTTACTTTGTTCTGAATCAAAAAAATTGCAAACATGTTTAATGCATAGCACTACATATAGAACCTAAAATGCATGCTGACCCTATATATTGTATTAAACGATGGAGTGATCATGACACCGCATGTGATGAAAAGAGACGGCTGTAAAGCGCCTTTCAACTCAGCACGCATCCAGGAAGCTATCCTGCGTGCGGCTAACGCAGCGGGAGTCGATGACGCAGATTATTGCGCCACCGTCGCAGATATCGTCAGCGCCCAGATGCAGGGCCGCGAGCGCGTGGATATCAACGAAATCCAGACCGCGGTCGAAAACCAGCTGATGTCCGGTCCCTACAAACAGTTGGCGCGCGCCTATATCGAGTACCGCCACGACCGGGACGTCCAGCGTGAAAAGCGTGGCCGCCTGAATCAGGAAATTCGTGGCCTGGTGGAGCAGACCAACTCGGCGCTGCTCAACGAGAATGCCAACAAAGACAGTAAAGTGATCCCGACCCAGCGCGACCTGCTGGCGGGCATCGTCGCCAAGCACTATGCCCGTCAGCATTTGCTGCCGTACGACGTGGTGCAGGCGCACGAGCGCGGTGAAATCCATTACCACGACCTCGACTATTCGCCGTTCTTCCCGATGTTCAACTGCATGCTTATCGACCTGAAAGGCATGTTGACCCAGGGCTTCAAGATGGGGAACGCGGAAATCGAGCCGCCAAAATCCATCTCCACCGCCACTGCCGTGACCGCGCAGATCATCGCCCAGGTGGCAAGCCATATCTATGGCGGCACCACCATCAACCGTATCGATGAAGTGCTGGCCCCGTTCGTCACCGCCAGCTTTGAGAAACACCGTCGGACGGCGCAAGAGTGGCAGATCCCGGATGCCGACGGTTACGCCCACTCCCGCACCGAAAAAGAGTGCTACGACGCGTTCCAGTCGCTGGAATATGAAGTGAACACGCTGCACACCGCTAACGGCCAGACCCCGTTCGTGACCTTCGGTTTTGGTCTCGGCACCAGTTGGGAATCGCGGATGATCCAGCAGTCGATTCTGCGTAACCGCATTGCCGGACTGGGTAAAAACCGTAAAACCGCGGTATTCCCGAAGCTGGTATTTGCTATCCGCGACGGCCTGAACCACAAACCTGGCGACGCGAACTACGACATCAAACAGCTGGCGCTGGAGTGTGCAAGCAAGCGCATGTACCCGGATATCCTCAACTACGATCAGGTGGTGAACGTCACCGGTTCGTTCAAAACCCCGATGGGATGTCGCAGCTTCCTCGGCGTGTGGGAAAACGAGAACGGCGAGCAGGTGCATGAAGGCCGCAACAATATCGGTGTGATCAGCCTCAACCTGCCGCGCATTGCGCTGGAAGCCAAAGGCGACGAAGCCGCGTTCTGGACCCTGCTGGATGAGCGTTTGCAGCTCGCGCGGAAAGCGCTGATGACTCGCATCGCCCGTCTCGAAGGCGTCAAAGCGCGGGTGGCCCCTATCCTGTATATGGAAGGTGCCTGCGGCGTGCGTCTCAAAGCGGACGACGACGTGTCTGAAATTTTCAAAGACGGTCGCGCGTCGATTTCACTGGGTTACATCGGCATTCACGAAACCATCAATGCGCTGTTTGGCGATGCGCACATGTACGACAGCGAGGCCCTGCGTGCCAAAGGCGTTGCCATCGTGCAGCGTCTGCGTGATGCGGTCGATCGGTGGAAAGACGAAACCGGCTACGGCTTCAGCCTGTACAGCACCCCGAGTGAAAACCTGTGCGACCGCTTCTGCCGCCTCGATACCGCCGAATTCGGTCTGGTGGAAGGCGTGACCGACAAAGGCTATTACACCAACAGCTTCCACCTCGACGTCGAGAAGAAAGTTAACCCGTACGATAAGATTGATTTCGAAGCGGCATACCCGCCGATCGCTAACGGCGGCTTCATTTGCTACGGTGAATACCCGAACATCCAGCACAACCTCAAGGCGCTGGAAGACGTGTGGGATTACAGCTATCAGCACGTGCCGTATTACGGCACCAACACCCCGATCGACGAGTGCTACGAGTGCGGCTTCACCGGTGAGTTTGAATGCACCAGCAAAGGCTTCACCTGCCCGAAATGCGGCAACCACGACGCGGCTCGCGTCTCGGTGACCCGCCGCGTGTGCGGCTATTTAGGCAGCCCGGATGCCCGTCCGTTTAACGCCGGTAAGCAGGAAGAAGTGAAACGCCGCGTGAAACACCTCGGGAACGGACAGTTAGGCTAATGCGTTATCACCAGTATTATCCGGTCGACATCGTCAACGGGCCTGGCACCCGCTGCACCTTGTTCGTCTCCGGCTGCGTGCATGAATGCCCCGGGTGCTATAACAAAAGCACCTGGCGGCTAAATTCCGGGCTGCCGTTTACCGATGCAATGGCCGACAGGATCATCGCCGATCTGAACGACACCCGGGTCAAACGGCAGGGAATTTCGTTGTCAGGTGGCGATCCGCTGCATCCGCAAAACGTGCCGGAGATCCTGCGGCTGGTGAAACGTATTCGGGCCGAATGCCCGGGGAAAGATATCTGGGTCTGGACCGGCTATAAACTGGAAGAGCTAAGCGCGGAACAGCGGGAAGTGGTTGATCGGATCAACGTCCTGGTCGATGGCAAGTTTGTGCAGGACCTGAAAGATCCGGCGCTTATCTGGCGCGGCAGCAGCAATCAGGTGGTCCATCACCTGCGCTAGCCGGTCAGAAGCGGCTGACGCACTCCATCGCCACGCTTTTGAATTCGCTGAAGTTCTGACAGGTACACAGCCGGGTCATCGCCCGTTCACGCAGGAAGGTGACGAAAATATCGTAAATCGCCATCGCTTCTTCGTATTCGCTTTTGCTGATCGCCAGCAGGAAAATCACATGCGCGGTTTCGTCTCCCCAGGCAATGCCCTGGGGGGCCAGAACGGTGTACACCACGGTTTTCTTGGCCATCAGGCCTAAGGCGTGCGGGAGCGCGATGCCGTCACCGAGCATGGTGCTGACAATGGCTTCACGCTCAACCACCGAATCGACAAACTCACTATCGACAAACCCTTCCTCACGCAGCTGCTCGCACAGCTCGGCAAACAGCGTCTGACGGTCAACCGGCGCGTTGATAATGCGGAAGTGGCGGGCATCGAAGAACTTCTCCAGCATCCAGGGCCGGGTTCGATCCACCAGCACCAGCTTGCCAATTTGCTCTAACTGGTAGTCCGTCGGGAACGGCGACATTACCACCACCGGCTTATCTTTTTCGGCGATACGCACCGTCGACACCACAAAATCTTCGCTGATGCTGTCCCGCTGTTCGTACTCGCGCAGGGTGATGGTTTCGGTCATTTCGAGCTGCGCATACTTACGTTGCAGCACCGCTTCAATCATACGCACCATCGCATTCCCGGCGTCGCACACCAGCAGCACGCGCGGCTGGCGCTGATAGCCAATGTTGTAGTGACGCTCCAGCCCGACGCCGATGTGCAGCACCAGGAAACCCATTTCGTTTTCGCTGATGGTCCACGGGGTGTATTTGCTCCAGCCGGAGACCGCCGCCAGGGTCATATCCCACGCCATCGGATAGTGCTGCTTGATGTTATCCAGCAGCGGATTGGGGATCATAATCTGGTAGCGCACCCGGGTGATCATCGTTTTGATGTGGGTCAGCAGGTCGGCGTGTAGCTGCGCGTCGCTGAGCAGGTTGTAGTTATAGTGATTATTAATGTACTGGAGGATGTAGTTCACCAGCGCTTCGTCATCGTCGGCGTTAATCTGGCTGGGGGCAATGTCCTGCACCTGACGGGCGGCGATATGCACCCGCAACCAGTTTTCTTCCGATGCCGCCAGCGTTTTGCCCGCCAGCTGTTGAATCGCCGCCGCGATGTCGCGCGCGGCATGACGCACGTCGTCGGTTACGTCTTCGGCGCTAAATTCCGGCAGCGGGTAACCTTCGCTCACGCGACGGACCGCCACCGCGCAGTACAGGCGCACAAACAGTTCGCCTTCATCGGTCAGGCGAATGTGCCAGCGGTTAAAGACGTCCTGCAATACGCCAGCCAGCTGTTCCGGCACGCCCGCATTCAGGGCTTCCTGGCTGAGCAGCGGATTGGCGCTGTCCTGCTGGGCCAGCTGCCAGAGCAGGTCCGTCAGACAGGCGCGGATCGACATTTCGCTGCCGAACAGCTTCACCCCGTGTCGCGGTCGGGTTTCCAGGGTCAGCTGATAACGCGCCAGTCCTTCGCGAACTTCGGCCATATCACCCTGCAACGTCGCCCGGCTGATGAACCATTCATCGGCTAAATCTTCCAGCTTCAGCGAGAACGCCGAGGTCAGGAAGCGAACCATCAAATAATGCACCCGCTCGCTGCCGGTGCGCGGAATACGGAGCGTGCGCGGCCGGGTATCCTGCACCGACTGAAACAGCGTTGGATCGTCCACCCGCAGCTGATACCCGTAGCCACGGCTGAGAATAAACTGCGCCCCGTGCTGGGCCAGCAGCGCATTGAGTGCGGTGATATCGGCCCGAACGGTACGCGTGGAAACGGACAACCGCTGGGCGAGTTCATCCTGCGGCAGCGTTTCGTTTTGCAACATTTCAAACAGTTGCGCTAAGCGTTGATTCGGGAATCGCACTCGGGTGCCCTCTTGTTCAAAACGGACGCAAAGCGCCCGTGGTCCTGCTTACTGTTTCGGTGATATCACCATTTGCGATGGGCTGCCGATGGCGATATAGCCCGGCTCGAAGGTCAGTTTTCCGCTGTGCGGCGCAACCTTGAAGCGGGTGATGTTGTCACTGCGCTGATTCATCACGTACAACCACTGCCCTTTGCTATCGAGAGTCAGGGTGCGCGGGTAGTCGCCACGGGTCCAGATATCATCCTGGTGAATAAGTTCCCCGTCAGCGGATACCGTAAAGTGTGCGATGCTGTTATGCAAACGATTGGCAACGTACAGCTGTTTTCCATCCTGACTGAGGACCAGTCCGGCGGCAAAATTGGTGCCTTGATACCCTTTCGGCAGCGACGACACGGTTTTCCCTTCGGTCAGGGTGCCCGTGGTCTTGTCGAGCGAATAATGGGTCAGCGTCGAGGCTTCTTCGTTGATTAACCATAGCCCATCGCCTTTTGGGGTGAACACGAAGTGACGCGGCCCCGCGCCTTTAGACGACGCAGCAATAAACGGCGGGGTGTTTGGCGTCAGCTTGCCGGTGGCGTCATCGAGCTGATATTGATAGATCCGATCCAGCCCCAGATCGGTGGAGAAAACGTATTTCCCCTCTGGATCGGCGGCGATCATATGCGCATGTGGGCCGTTATGATCGCTGATGGCGAAACTGCCTTTCGCCGCGGCTTCCGGTTTCCCGGCTCCCGCCGGGCCCTGATCCTGATGGGTATCCGAGGCTTCGCTCAGGCTGCCGTCATCCTTCACCGGCAGCACCGCAATCGTACCGCTGATATAGTTCGCCACCAGCAGGTGTCGCCCGTTCGGCGTCAGCGACAGATACACCGGCCCTGCCCCACCAGAAGAAACCTGATTCAGTTCCGTCAGGCTGCCGTCGGCGGCAATCCTCCACGCCTGCACCACGCCTTTCTCCGCTTCACTGGCGGCATACAGCGTTTTGCCATCACGGGAAACGGTCAACTGCGCGGCGTTGGGCAGCGAGCTGACCAGCGTTTTGTCATGCAGGTCGCCAGTGGTCGGATCCACCGTGAAACGGTACAGACCTTCGCCGTTCGGATTGTAGGTGCCAACCCAGGCAAACTGCGCCTGAGCGTGGGCGGCGGTCGCGAGCAGTGAGAGTGAAGCGACAAGCAGATGGCGTGCGGACAGCATGGGAACTCCTTGACGGTCAGTATATGAATTTGCCCCTCTCGCCTGGGAGAGGGGCGGGGGGCATTACCCTACCAGCCTTTTGGTCATCTCCAGCAAGGTGCGAATATCGTCAGGACGCGTATTGCCACTTTCCTTGTCGATAATCGAGCTGTAGATATGCGGGATCACTTTCTTCACCCCCGCATCAAGGGCGATCTTCAGGATTTCGCTGTAGTTCTCCAGATCGATCCCGCCGGTGGGCTCCAGCCAGAAATCGTGCCGGGCGCAGGCTTCGGCGACCACCTGATATTCATCGCGACTCTTCAGGCCGCCCATCGGGAAGTATTTGATTGAGCTACAACCCATATCTTTCAGCAGGGCAATCGCGGTCTCTACTGGCACAATGCCGTCCGGCGCTTTGCTACTCAGCGGGCCGGTGGAGATTTTGACCCTCCCCGGCGTACCGGTGGGCGATACCAGACCGTTAACGACCGTCTCGTTCTGTCCGAGCAACGCGCGGCTGCTGGCCACCCCGGTGAAGACCTGGTTCACGTGCTGCGGCTGCACCTCACGGGAAATCAGGCTCACCATTTCGGACTGGTTCGGATCACCCGCGCCCAAGCCGACTGACAGCGCGTTATCAATCAGCGCCGCGTATTCGCGCATATCGGCCACCGCGCTTGCCACATCAGGATAATTTTTGGAGAGCACGCCCACCAGCACATGACCTTCAGCGGCCTCGTAAACCTCGCTGGCGTTAGCTTTCGATCCGGCCAGAACATTCAGACAGACACGGTCCCGGTAAAAATTCGGGCTCAGTTTCATGCGTTTTTCTCCTTGGTCAGCACTTCTGCGATACGGCTGGCGACGATCTCCAGCTGCGCCGCGTTCACGCTGCGCACATCGGCTTCGATAATGCCTTCGTTGGCTTTGTAGCCCCGGAAGTAGATGGCGTATTCGCCTTTTTTCAGCTCGGCAACCAGTTCGCCAGTGGCGATACCGGTTACGGCCTCATCAAATTTGATTTCGGTACGGGCGATGTCGCGTCCGGCGGCATCCCATACCACGCGGGAGGTCACCCCGTTGAGGGCGTTCAGGGCGGCGATAAACGGCGTCATTTTTTCGACCATCTGCGCCCCGCTCTCTTTCTGTGCCGTCAGGTAATGTTCGATGGCACAGGTCAGGCCGAGAATGCCTTCTTTGCCGACTTTCATCGCCCGGCCAATGCCCGCCGTCTGGCGTTTCACCCATTCAACGTACTGGGTTTTACCGATAACCAGGCCGCTGGTCGGCCCTTCGATGGCCTTCGCCCCGCTGTAGATGACGAGGTCTGCCCCCGCCCGGTAGTAGCACTGCAAATCTTCTTCGGCAGCCGCATCGACGATCAGTGGCAGGTTGTGCTTACGCGCCACCACCACCGCCTGCTCGACGCTGAGCATGCTCTTCTGCACGCAGTGATGGGATTTGATGTACATAATCGCCGCCGTACGCGGGGAAATCGCCGCCGCCAGCTGATCGGCTGAACATTCGTTGGCGTAGCCAGCTTCGACCATTTTGCCGCCGCCGAGGGCGATCATGGTGCTAACCGGAGCGCCAAAGTTGACGTTGTGTCCGCGCGGCAGCACGATTTCGTTGTTCTCAATCGCGGTGCTGTGCAGGTTTTCCAGCAGCCAGTCGCTGTCTTTCACCAACACTGCGGCAACGGACTGCGCGATCCCGGCAGAGGCACAGGACACCACCGTTGCGCCTTCGACTTCGAGCAGTCTGGCAATGTATTCCCCGGTCTTGTTGACCAGGTCTTTCATTTCGAAGTAGTGATTCATGCCGGTCAGCACTGCGTCAACCACTTCCGGGCGTGGAGTCGACACGCCAAGCGCCGTCATGCGGCCAGAAGCGTTAATCACTTGTTTAAGCTGGTATTTCTCATAAATCGAAGACATGTTCTGCACTCCCTTGTTCGGTCATATAGCCCTTGCCCGCGCGGATCGCGGCCAGCGGCACCAGATCCAGGTCCGCCTGCAGAGCGTTGTTTTCAGCATCCACCAGCGTCACTGGCTGGTGTTTCAGGGTAAATACGGTCAGGTCGGCGTCGAAGCCCACCGCCAGTTGGCCTTTGTGCTTGAGGCGCATCGCCTCTGCAGCGTTGGCGGTTACGCAGTCGATAACCTGTGCCAGCGTCATGCCGATAGCGAGGAATTTCGCCATCACCCGCGCCAGGGAATGTACAGGCCCGTCGATGCGGTTGCGGCAGTAAATATCAGAGCTGATGGTGTGCGGCAGAATGCCCATCGCAATCGCCTGTTTCGCCACCTCAAAGCTAAAGCTGGCGGTGCCGTGGCCGACATCAAGCTTGATTCCGCGCTTCAGGGCACCGGACACCGAGGCCCGCAGCTCGCCCGCAGGCGTCAGGATGCGATTCGGTTTGCCGTTATAGCAGTGGGTAATGATGTCGCCGGAGGTCAACAGCTCGGTGATTTCATCGAGGTTCGGCGGGTTATTGCCGATGTGGACCATCAGCGGCAGGTCGCCGTTGGCGGTCTGGATCTGTTTGGCTTTTTCCAGCGGGGTGATGCCGTTTTCACCGACCACGCTGCTGCTCATGCGCGCCTTCAGGCCGACGATGAAATCCGGGTGGCGCTGGATAGCCGCCGCCGCCGCGTCCGCGTCGATGTTGGCCATATTCGCCAGTTCGTTCTGCGCGATTAACCCCACGCGAGAGATGTTCAGCAGCGCATACACGTCGGTAGCACAGGCGCGGGTCAGTTCGTGGAAGGTATCCACATCGTCCGCCCCGGTGCTCCCTGCGTCGATAACGGTGGTGACGCCCGTCGACACGCCGACGCTGTCCGGCTGGTCGTGGTAAATCGGCGATTTCGGGTAGCAGTGAACGTGTAAATCAATCCAGCCTGCGCTGACGTAGCACTCGCTGTTGAGCGAGACGACTTTCGTCGCCTCTGCGTCAATGTCGCCCAGCGCGGCAATTTTACCGTCCTGAATGGCGATATCGGTGACGGTATCGTCAACCAGTCGCGCACGCTTAAGCAGTAAATCAAACATCGTTTTCTCCTTGCGGACTTAACCGATTGCTACCGGGAAAATAGACCCGAGGATCATCGCACCGAGGATAGCCCCGCCGGTAATCGGCTTCTGCCAGATGTAGAAAAGTAACGCGCCCACCAGGGAACCAATGCCGATTGGAATCGAGGCGGTCATCGCGCTGAGGATAATCAACGGCCCAAGGAAACGGCCTGATGCGTTACCCGCCCCCATCATCACGTCAGCCCCGTAGGTGGAGTCGCTCTGATTGATGGTGAATTTACGCGCGAGGATGATGATGTAGCCAATCGCCACGCCAATCACCAGGCCGGTCAGCAGAGAGGCCCCGAAATTCGCCACCGGGAACACAATGCCCGCGCCGAGCAGCAGCGCCGGAACGCCAAGACCGACACCGGTCTGGATAGCGCCGCCGATATCGAGGATGCCCACCAACGAGCCTTCAATGATGCGGGCGAACAGGAAGCTGGCCCCGAACGCCGCGACCGCACCGTATACACCCGTGTCGATCCCGGATTTCAGCATCGCCACGAAAGCGACCTCGTTAAACGCGCCGATACCGTACAGGTAGTACATGTGTGTCCCGGCGAACACGCCGGAGGAAAGCAGGCCGACAAAGATCGGGAATGACCAGTCCGCGTACCAAAAACCTTTATTCTGTTCCATGCGTTATCCCCTTATTTCCCGCTCATGGCGTTGTGCAGCAGATCCAGCCAGTTCGGCACCGTCATGTGGAAGGACTCAATCATCTTCATGTCGAAACCACGGAAGAAGGCACTCAGCACGAACAGGGTCACAATCGCCCCCATCATCACTTTGGTGACGCGATGCCAGCCGCTCTCCTCAACGCCTTTGCCGATAAGGATACCCAGCACCAGACCCGGGACGGCGTTACCCATAATCAGCTGCGCTGCGCCGCCGAAGATGGTCGCCCAGAAGCCCGATTTTTTACCGGCATCAATCGCGGCCAGCCAGAAGATAACCGGCATGATGATGTTCACCAGCAGGTTGGCCGCCGGAACCAGCACTTTAACCGCCGTGACCTGTAACGCTTCCGGAACCGCAGAAGCCGTCGAGTTGAGGAACGCGACCACCACCATGCCAATCAGACCGCAGGCAATCGCCATTTTTCTCGGGTCATGCAGAGTTTCGGCAACGTTGCGGTTTTTAATCATCAGTGCCGCGGCACCCCAGTTCGGGATGATGCGGTGGTCAACGTCCTGAGTGAAGGCCCCCGCCGCCACTGAGGATGCCCAGGCGTTAAAGAAGAAGCCCAGACCAAAAGAGAAGTGGGAAGCCGGGTCACCTTCGCAGGAATTCAGCTCGCCCAATGTACGAAAAGCACCCATCCCCTGTGTGGTGGGCGCATGAAACATGCGTGCAGCTCCGGCACCCACCCCGACGCCAACCAGGCCGCCAATGATGAGTGATTTAAAGAGAATAATCAGGAACATGTGTCTGTCCTTTTATACGGTTTATGTTGTCGTGACGAAATCCACTTTGTCGAGATTTAAGGCGGTCACGTTGACGGTAACGTCCAGCTCCACGCTGAACGTGCGTCGTTCCCGGCGCAGAAAGATAAACAGAAACGCTTCTTTCCGGACCGCTTCCTGCGCATGAACAACCGCCACGTCCTGTGGTTCGATGCGCAGTAGAATATGCGGCGATGATTTCATCACCGCACCCTGTACCTGGTTGAGCGCATCGGCGAAGGCGCGTGCTTTGGCCTCACCTTTGCCCTTGACCCTCACCGTGGTGGTGAATTGTTCTTTCATCTTATGCGCCGTATTTCTTCTGCCAGGCCAGCACCAAACGCTCGCCCAACTCTTCTTTATCCATAAAGCCGAAGCCCAGCACGTTCGCGCCTTCGTTGATCGCCGTCACGCCTTCATCCACTGAGCGCATACCGTATTTCGCTTTGTAGCCGTGCTTGGTCTGGGCGGTGATGGCCCCCGCGCCGCCGCTTCCACAGAAGGAGATGCCGAAGGTGGCGTTTTCTGCTTTCATCACATCGCCGAGCTTCATATCTGCGGCGACACCAGGCACCACTACCGCGCGGCCACCGGCCTTTTCCACACCAGCGGCCACTTTTTGGCCTTTGCCCAGACGATCGCCAATCACTACGGTAATTTGTGTCATGTTTTGCTCCTTACAGGTTTTCTTTCGCCACTTCGAAGTGCACTGACAGCAGCCAGGCTTCTTCATCCGGAAGGTTGCCGAACTGCGCGACCACTTCGCGGGCGAGCGTCATTGAATCTTGTGAAATTTCTTCAAACAGGCTGGCTTCCACTTCTGGCAGCGGCTCTCCGGTTATCGACCGATGAGCCATCGCACGGACATGGGATGTCAGCATTTGCTCCTGGACGGCGTTCGGGATGATGCCGTGACCTTTTAGCAGGCTGTACACCTGGCCCAGCATGCGAGTTGCAAGCTCTTCGGTCTGACTCCCGACGTCGGTAATGACTGCTCCGTTGTTCACTCTTCTGACCCCGTTTATTGCGTCTGAGTTAAAACTAACGTGGGCGGTGTCGGGTTTGTAGCGAGTTGTTTTCCACTTCAAAGTGGAAAGGCGACAGGCGGGAGTGATCTGTTCCACATAATTTTGCTGAATAGAGATCAAATGCTGGATTAGCGTGATGAATGTCACGGGAAAACGCTAAAAATAGCCGAGGAAAGAGCGTAAAAGCAGGGGGAGGCTTCGGGCAAAACTGTGACGGCGATAAGCTTTTGTGATGACGATGCGGGAAGATTACGCGGAAGACTGCCGGGAAAAGGGGAATTTCCCCGGCAGGGGAAGATTATTGGCAGGCGATATTAACGGTATTTCTGGTGGTAGGTATTGCGGGTTCCGGCCAGATCGAGTGCCACGCCCTGCGCTTCCTTGATTTTGCCTTCGTTCGCCAGTTTAGTGGCGTTATCAATCTGGCTAATCAGAACATCAAACCCGTGACGATAGTCTTTCATTTCAGCGCTGTCCGCTGCCTTATTTTCCAGCTTCGGTGGCGTCTGCTTTTGGGCATCCTGTGCTGCGATGCGCATTTTGCCGAGTGCAGCTTTCATTTCAGCCGCATCGTTGCTCTTTTGCACCACTTTCAGGTTTTCAGACAGGGTGTCCATGTCATCGCCAAGATCGGCAAATGCCGGTGCTACGCCCATCATCAGAGTGGAGACAGCCAACATTGCTAAGAGTTGTTTACGCATTGCTCACTTCCTTTTTTATTATACTCGTCATATTTCAAGCTGCAGGCGCGTTGGCTGCACCTGTTCACCCCAGTCACTTACTTAAGTAAGCTCCCGGGGATTCTCCGGTTTGCCGCCTTCCTGCAACTCAAAATATTTTGAGTATGCATTTTAATATGTGGCGCAGCAGGTTGCGCCACCATCAGAACAGGATTATTGCCCGGCGATTTTCATTTCCGGCAGCAGCACGGAACCGCACTGAATATTGCTGCGCGTTTCGATGTCATCGGCAACGGTCACAATATTACGCCACATCTCTTTCAGGTTTCCGGCGATGGTGATTTCACTCACCGGATACTGGATTTCGCCATTCTCAACCCAGAAGCCTGATGCGCCGCGTGAGTAGTCGCCCGTGACGCCACTGACACCCTGCCCCATCAATTCGGTGACAACAAGGCCGGTGCCCATCTCTTTAAGCAACTTTTCAAAACTGAGTCCCTGGCCCTGGATGCGCCAGTTATGGATGCCCCCCGCGTGACCGGTGCTTTTCAGTCCCAGTTTACGGGCAGAATAGTTGGTCAGCAGCCACTGGGTCAAAATGCCGTCTTTGATAATATCGCGACGCTCTGTGCGCACGCCTTCGCTGTCGAACGGCGTCGAGGCCAGGCCTTTCAGCAGGTGCGGATGCTCTTCAATGGTCAGCCATTCCGGCAGAATTTGTTTCCCGAGCGAGTCGAGCAGGAACGTCGATTTACGGTACACCGACCCGCCTGCAATCGCGCCAACCAGATGCCCAAACAGCCCGGTCGCCACTTCGTTAGCGAAAATGACCGGCGCTTTCATGGTTGAGAGTTTACGCGGGGAAAGACGCGACAGCGTGCGCTGCGCACAGTCGGCCCCAACGGATTCCGGGTCGAGCAAATCACCCATCGCGCGGCCAATGGTGTAGGCATAGTCGCGCTCCATGTCACCGTTTTCTTCTGCGATAACACAGCTCGACAGTGAGTGACGAGTGGAACAGTAGCTCTGCAACATGCCGTGGCTGTTGCCGAAGACTTTGATCCCGTAGTGGCTGTTGAAGCTGCCGCCTTCGGTATTGGTAATGCGTTTGTCGGCTTTGAGCGCGGCCTGTTCGGCGCGGGCAGCCAGCTCGATCGCTTCGTCCGGGGAGACTTCCGCCGGGTGGAATAAATCGAGATCCGGCGCATCAAAGGCCAGTAATTCTTTATCCGCCACGCCCGCGTAAGGGTCCGGCGAGGTGTAGCGGGCGATATCCAGCGCCGCCTGCACGGTACGCGCCACGGCGTCCGGGCTTAAATCGGTGGTTGATGCGCTGCCCTTGCGGTTCTGGTGATAAACCGTAATCCCCAGGGCACCATCGCTATTAAATTCAACGTTTTCCACTTCGCCATAGCGGGTGCTGACGCTAATTCCGGTCGATTTGCTGACCCCGACCTCTGCGGCATCAGACTTGCCTGCCGCCAGCTCCAGCGCGGTGGAGACGGCTTTTTCCAGTGCTTTACGCTGCTCTGCAACCTGTGTGATTACTTTCATCGCTAATGCCATAATGTAGAAAGGAGTTTATTGAAGTCTAACAGAGAACCGTTTTTCAGTGCGTACCGAAACTGTTAATATGGATCTCTTTTTTTAGGAGCCTGAGATGACAAAGCAGCCCGAAGACTGGCTCGACGACGTGCCCGGTGATGACGAGATCGACGATGAAGATGATGAAATCATCTGGGTCAGCAAAAGTGAAATTAAACGCGATGCCGAGGAGTTAAAAGACCTCGGGGCCGAAATCGTTGAGCTGGGTAAAAACGCGCTCGACAAAATCCCGCTGGATGAAGACCTGCGTGCCGCCGTTGAACTGGCGCAGAAAATCAAGAAAGAAGGCCGCCGTCGCCAGATGCAGCTGATCGGTAAAATGCTGCGTCAGCGTGACGTGGAGCCGATTCGTCAGGCGCTCGATAAGCTGAAGAACCGTCATAACCAGCAGGTTGCGCTGTTCCATAAACTGGAACAACTGCGCGATCGTCTGGTCGATGAAGGGGATGATGTGGTCGCGGAAGTACTGAATCTGTGGCCGGATGCTGACCGTCAGCAGCTGCGTTCGCTTATTCGTAATGCGAAGAAAGAGAAAGAAGGCAATAAGCCGCCGAAATCCTCTCGTCTGATCTTCCAGTATCTGCGTGAACTGGCAGAAAACGCCGACTAAGTCATTGCCGGATGGCGCTGCGCTTATCCGGCCTACGATGCTGTAGGCCCGGTAGGCAAAGCGCCACCGGGCGCGTGGGTTACTCTACCGCTTCCGCTTTTTTCGCCAGCTTATCCAGCAGTTTCTGATGAATCCCGCCAAAGCCACCGTTGCTCATCACCAGAATGTGATCGCCCGGGTGTGCTGCTTTAACAATCATATCCACCAGCGTATCCACGTCAGCGCTCCAGTGCGCAGGCTGAATACAGGCTTCTGCGACTTCGGCAACCTGCCACGGAATATGCTGCGGCTGTAACAAGAACACTTCATCCGCACGTCCCAGCGACGGCGCTAAGTCGTCCTTGCAGATGCCCATTTTCATGGTGTTCGAGCGCGGTTCCAGCACGGCCAGAATGCGCGCCGTTCCACCCACTTTGCCCCGCAGCGCCTGTAACGTGGCAAGGATGGCGGTCGGGTGATGCGCGAAATCGTCATACACCGTAACGCCATGCGCTTCACCGCGCAGTTCCAGACGGCGACGGGCGTTGACGAACGAACCCAGCGCGTCGGCGGCATCGGCCGGTTTCACCCCCACATGACGCGCGGCGGCAATCGCCATCAGCCCGTTATGCATGTTGTGTTCGCCCACCAGGCCCCATTTCACCTGACCGACTTTTTCACCGTCGAGCCACACTTCCCACTCTGCGGCATCAGGGGTGATTTTCTTCGCCTGCCAGTGGCCCTGCTCGCCCACCAGCTCTTGTTCGCTCCAGCAGCCCATCGCCAGGGTTTGCTTCAGATTGACGTCGTTTTCCGGCGAGATGATCCGCCCCTGGCCCGGCACGATACGCACCAGGTGATGGAACTGTTTTTGAATCGCTTTCAGATCGTCAAAGATATCAGCGTGATCGAACTCAAGGTTGTTGAGGATCAGCGTGCGCGGGCAGTAGTGAACGAATTTAGAGCGCTTGTCGAAGAAGGCGCAATCATATTCGTCGGCTTCAATGACGAAGAACGGGCTGTCACCCAGACGCGCTGAGACCTCGAAGTTACCCGGCACGCCGCCGATCACAAAGCCAGGCTTATAGCCACAGGCTTCGAGGATCCACGTCGCCATGCCTGCGGTAGTGGTTTTACCGTGCGTGCCTGCCACGGCGACGACCCAGCGGTCGCGCAGCACGAAATCGTGCAGCCACTGTGGGCCAGACAGGTATGGAATGTTTTTCTCAAGCACCGCTTCGACACACGGATTGCCGCGGGTCATGGCGTTGCCGATGATCACTAAATCCGGCTGCGGCTCGAGCTGACTCGCGTCATAACCTTGAATCAGGTCAATGCCCTGCTCTTCCAGCAGGGTGCTCATCGGCGGATACACATTGGCGTCCGAACCGGTCACTTCATGGCCAAGAGAACGCGCCAGCATCGCCAGACCGCCCATAAAAGTGCCACAAATCCCCAAAATATGAATGCGCATACGTCACTGTTCCTCTCTCATCAGCCGCGCATTTTACCCTCTTGTGAGCGAGCAGAGAAACGCATTTCGGTTAATTCCGTATTTAGCTGGCGCGATTCACCATTACGCTGCATTTTGAATGTTTGTTAAGATTGTTGGACATTAACCGCTTTACTCAACATCAAATGCAGGGAAAGTGTTATGAAAACGTTAGGTGAATTTATTGTCGAAAAGCAGCACGAGTTTTCTCATGCGACCGGGGAGCTCACTGCTTTGCTGTCGGCAATAAAGCTCGGCGCGAAGATCATCCACCGCGATATCAATAAGGCCGGTCTGGTCGATATCCTGGGTGCCAGCGGGGCTGAAAACATTCAGGGCGAAACGCAGCAGAAGCTGGACCTGTTCGCCAATGAAAAGCTGAAAGCCGCCCTGAAAGCCCGTGACATCGTGGCGGGGATTGCCTCCGAAGAAGAAGATGAAATTGTGGTCTTCGACGGCTGTGAGCACGCCAAATACGTGGTGTTGATGGACCCACTCGACGGCTCGTCCAACATTGACGTGAACGTCTCCGTCGGCACGATCTTCTCTATCTACCGTCGCGTCACGCCCGTTGGCACGCCGGTCACCGAAGAAGATTTCCTGCAGCCGGGCAACAAACAGGTTGCAGCCGGATATGTGGTATACGGCTCATCAACCATGCTGGTGTACACCACCGGATGCGGCGTGCATGCCTTCACCTACGACCCGTCGCTCGGCGTGTTCTGCCTGAGTCAGGAACGTATGCGTTTCCCGGCCAAGGGCAATACTTATTCGATCAACGAAGGTAACTACATCAAATTCCCGATGGGCGTGAAGAAGTATCTCAAGTTTTGTCAGGAAGAAGATAAGAACACCCAACGCCCATACACCTCGCGCTATATCGGTTCTCTGGTGGCGGATTTCCACCGCAACCTGTTGAAAGGCGGGATTTATCTCTACCCAAGCACCGCCAGCCACCCGCAAGGTAAGCTGCGTTTACTGTACGAGTGCAACCCGATGGCGTTCCTCGCCGAACAGGCAGGCGGCAAAGCCAGCGACGGTAAAGAGCGCATTCTGGATATTATGCCGGAGACGCTGCACCAGCGCCGTCCGTTCTTCGTCGGCAACGAGCATATGGTTGACGATGTGGAACGTTTAATTCGCGAGTTCCCTGAGGCGTAATGTAAACGCATTGCCGACAGCAATTATTTGAGAGTCGTATTGCCGGATGCCCTCTCCCACGGAGTAAGGGGAACGTGATGCTCCCCTTACCCGGTTCACGTTCCGCACGGGTTGCGAAACCGGCTAAACATTTGTGAACGGAACCATTCCACCCAGACCAGCGGATCCCGCCTACGCCGCCTGACGCTGCAATCTGAACGACGCCATCGCTTCCATCAGCTCGCGGGACTGCGCTTCCAGCGAACGGGTTGCGGCGGAAGATTGCTGTACCAGCGCCGCGTTCTGCTGCGCGGTTTCATCCATTTGAATCACCGCAATATTGACCTGCTCGATACCGCGACTTTGTTCCTGCGATGCGCTGGCAATCTCACGCATCAGCCTGGTCATGCGCATCACTTCGGAGGCGATTTCATCCATCGTTTCCCCGGCCTGCTGCGCCAGGTCGCTGCCTTCGCTGACGTGCGTTTGTGAGGCACTGATCAACTGGCGAATCTCTTTCGCGGCATCGGCACTGCGGCTGGCCAGATTACGCACTTCACCTGCTACCACCGCGAATCCACGGCCTTGTTCACCGGCACGCGCCGCTTCTACCGAGGCGTTGAGGGCCAGAATATTGGTCTGGAAAGCAATCCCGTCGATAACGCTAAGGATATCGCCGATCCGGCTCGAACTGCCGGAAATATCGCGCATCTTCTCAATCACATAGCACACCATTTCGCTGCCGCGATCGGCGGTGTCAGACACCGTTTTCGCCAGCTGGTGCGCCTGTTCCGCATTGTCGGCGTTCTGTTTCACCGTGGCGGTTATTTGTTCCATGCTGGCTGCGGTCTGCTCCAGCGAGGTGGCCGTCGATTCAGTGCGCTGCGCCAGATTGTTGTTACCTGCGGTCAGCTCGCGGCTGCCAATATCAATCTGCGAGCTGGCATCGCGCACCCGCAATACCGAATCCATCAGCGACTGCCGCATTTCGCTTATCGCCGCGTTCAGCCGATTGATTTCCTGACTCACCGGCGCATTCACGCTGTGCGTCAGATTGCCTGCCGCCACCTGTTCAAGCTGTACAATCGCCGTATTCAGCGGCTTGAGCAGCATATGACGCAGCGCCAGCCAGGCCAGCACAATCACGCCAGCGGTCAGCAGAATGGCGATAACCATCAGCGTCATCACCCGGTTTTTACTGCTGTGGACCACCTGCACTTCCGCCTGGCCACGGGTGTCCACCCACGCCTGGAAGGCCTGCATGTCGTTATCAAACTGACGAGAAACCGGGATCAAATGGTTTTCCAGCAGGTCGTAATAGCTGTCTGCGCTCTGCTGATTCAACGCCGTCAGCATCGGGGTGATGCCCTGTTTATTATAGGCAGCATAGCTTTTTGCCACCTGCGCCAGCAGCTGCGAACCCTGCTTGTCATCGATTTTCGAGGCAATGACGTTCGACAGCGTTTTCTGTGCCGTCGCCGCTTCACGATTGATGTTCTGCACTGATTTCGCCGCGTCGTCGAGCATACCGATTTCCATCAGTCGCACAGCCTGCCCCGCTTCATTGCGCGCCCGCAGGATCAGGGTGTAGCCCTTGTTGAGCTGCACTAACTGCTGACCCTGAAGATGATTGATGCGCGTGAGAGAGGTCGAACTTTGGTTGAGAGCGTAAATACCAATCCCGCTGACCAGCAGCAGAAGGAGGGTCATCACGGCCAGTAAAGAAAGCAGGCCGGTACGGATTGAAAGCTGTTTAAGCATGATGTCATTCCCGGTAGCAAAGCGACGTTTGGGCGTAAACAAAAAGTATCGGCTGCTACCGGAAAAACATTAGGGTTCAGGGTGTTATTGCTTTGTGATGGCTGGGGCGATACGGGTGACCGGCGAGCTCTGACGGTTCTCCCACAGCACAATCAGGCCGCGTTGCAGGGCGATAAAGATGAACAACAAAATGCCGATAGCGATTTTGGTCCACCATGAACTGAGCGTCCCGTCGAAGTTGATGTAGGTCTGAATCAGCCCCTGAATACCGACCCCGAACAGCGTGCCCAGTACCGTACCCACCCCACCGCTCAGCAGCGTGCCGCCAATCACCACCGAGGCAATCGCGTCCAGTTCCACGCCCATTCCAGCCAGCGCGTAACCCGCCTGGGTATAGACTGAGAAGACAATTCCGGCGAGGGTCGCCAGGCCCGTCGACAGCATATAAATCCGAATGGTGGTGCTGCGGGTAGAAATCCCCATCAGGTTGGCCGACACCGCGCTGCCGCCGATGGCATACACCTGATTGCCGAACCGCGTGCGATGCGCGACAAACATCCCGGCGACCACCACCAGCAGCATCAGCAGGCCCATGGCGCTAAGCCGTCCGCCGCCGGGGATCATCCACGCCATATCGGACAGCGAGTCGTAAATGGGGTGGTTAATCGGAATCGACTCTTCGGACACCAGGTAGC
Organism: Scandinavium lactucae; assembly: GCF_033843265.1. Lineage (NCBI taxonomy): Bacteria > Pseudomonadati > Pseudomonadota > Gammaproteobacteria > Enterobacterales > Enterobacteriaceae > Scandinavium > Scandinavium lactucae. The sequence continues at coordinate 64,484 of NZ_JAWXRD010000001.1, read as the reverse complement.
TGACGCCGCGCAGGAAAAACATCCCGGCCAGGGTGATGATGAACGCCGGGATTTTCAGCGCGTCGATAAGCAAGCCCATAAACGCGCCGAAGGCGCAGCCCATCAGCAGCACCAACGGGAATGCCACCAGCGGCGACAGCCCCCAGAAGCCGATCGCTTTGGCGAGAAAGACGCCGGTAAAGGCGATCACCGACCCGACCGACAAATCAATACCGCCCGAGAGGATCACAAAGGTCATGCCGACGGCGATGATGCCGAGAAATGCGTTATCGGTCAGGATGTTGCAAATCACGCGGGTCGAGGCGAAGCCGGGGAACTGCGTGAGGCAATAGAGATAGCCGAGGATAAACACCCCGAGGGTGATCATCAGCGGTAAATTACGTTTTATCATGGCCGCGCACTCCTTTCAGTAGACCGATAAAGCGCGGCGACTGGACCACCAGCACGCACAGCACCACCACCGCTTTCACCACCTGATTCAGCTCCGGCTGGAAGCCCGACAGCAGAATGCCGGTGTTCATCCCCTGGATTATCAGCGCGCCAATCACCGACAGCAGCAAGTTAAAGCGCCCGCCCATCAGCGAGCCGCCGCCGATCACCACCGCCAGAATGGCGTCCAGTTCCAGCCACAGTCCGGCGTTGTTGGCATCGGCCCCGCGAATATCCGCCGCCACGATGATGCCCGCAATGGCGGCACACACCCCGCTGAGCACGTAGGTCAGCATCACCACGGTACGGGTATTCACCCCGGCGTTTTTTGCGGCACGGATGTTAATCCCCACCGCTTCGATGAACATCCCCAGCGCCGTTTTGCGGGTGAACAGCCAGAACACCAGTAGCGTGACCACGGCGATAATGATCGGCGTCGGCAGCAGTAACAGCTTGCCGCTACCAAACCAGGCCAGAGCATCCGAATCGAAGGTGACGATTTGCCCGGCGGTGATCAACTGCGCCACGCCGCGCCCGGCGACCATCAAAATCAAGGTCGCCACGAACGGCTGGATCTTGAGGATTGCCACCAGAATGCCGTTCCACAACCCGGCCAGCACCCCGGTCGCCAGTGCCGCCAGAATCACCATCGGCAAGCTGTGTCCGGCGACTTCCATCGACGCCGCCGTCGCTCCGGCAATCGCCATTACCGCGCCGACCGAGAGGTCGATCCCGCCGGTGGCGATAACCAGCGTCATGCCGATAGCCAGCAGCGCGACCGGTGCCGCACGGTTAAGGATATCTATCGGGCTGCCAAACAGCCGTCCGTCCTGTAATACCACCTGGAAAAAATGCGGAGACACGATACTGTCGACCAGCAGAACAAGGATCAACGCCGCGATTTGCGGCATCCCCGTCGGCCAACGGAAGCGGCGCTTAGGCCGCTCGGTTTGTGGGAGAGATTGTGGCATCACGTCGTACCCCTTATGCCGCAATAGCATTCATGATCGCGGGAACCGACAAGGCATCCAGCGGGATCTCGGCTACCTGTTTACGATCGCGCAAAATAATCACCCGATCCGCATAGCCCACCAGTTCTTCCAGCTCTGAGGAAATGACCAGCAGCGCGAGGCCATCGGCGCACAGCGTTTCGATCAGGCGGATGATCTCCGCGTGCGCCCCGACGTCGATCCCTCGGGTCGGCTCGTCGAGGATCAAGAACTGCGGGCGGGTCAGCAGCCAGCGGGACAACAACACTTTTTGCTGATTGCCGCCGGAGAGAAATTCGATCGGCTGTTCCGCACTTGGGGTGCGAATGCCTAACTGGCGAATAAAGCGCTCGGCAATTTCGTTTTGCTCCCGCCGCGGGATTGGCCGCAGCCAGCCACGCTGCGCCTGTAGCGCCAGAATGATGTTTTCGCGCACCGTCGCCGCAGCGATGATGCCGTCGGTTTTACGATCTTCCGGGCAAAAACCGATGCCCAGACAGGAGGCCCGATGCGGGGAACGCAGCGTTTGCGGTTTGCCTTTGATTTCGGCACTACCGCTGTCGGCAGGCTTGATGCCGAAAATCACTTCCGCCGTTTCGGTTCGCCCGGAGCCGAGCAGCCCCGCCAGCCCGACAATTTCGCCTGGCCGCACCTGTAAATCGAACGGTTCGATGACCCCTTTCTTGCCGTAGCCTTTAAACGCCGCCACCGGCCTGTCGCTCAATAGCGTACGGCCTGCGCGTTGCAGGGCATTGTTATCCAGCTCGCGGCCCAGCATCATTTTGACCAGCTCGATTTGCGGTAGCGCGTTGGTTTCTTTGCAGCCGACAAAACTGCCGTTACGCAGCACCGTGATGCGGTCGCTGACCTGGTAAACCTGATCCAGAAAGTGGGTGACGAAAATCAGGCTGACGCCCTGGTCGCGCAGCTGGCGCATCAGGGTAAACAGCATCTCGACTTCCTGGGTATCGAGGCTGGCGGTGGGTTCGTCGAGAATAAGCACTTTGGCAGAGAGGTCGATGGCGCGACAAATAGCCACTATCTGCTGCATCGCCACGGAAAAGCGGTTCAGCGGCTCGCGCACGTCGAGCGAAAAACCGTATGAGGCCATCAGCGCGGTGGCGCGTTTTTCCATCTCTTTACGTTGAATCAGGCCGAAACGGCGCGGTTCGCGGCCAATAAACAGGTTGTCTGCCACCGACATATTCGGCAGCAAATTCACTTCCTGATACACCGTGCCGATGCCCAACTGCTGGGCGTGGGCGGTGTTTTTGGGCGAAATGGCTGCGCCTTCCAGCCAAATAGTGCCGCGATCGGCGTGATATACCCCGGTCAGGGCTTTTATGAGGGTCGATTTCCCGGCACCGTTTTCACCGAGCAGGGCCATAATTTCGCCGCGTCGCAGGCTGAAATCTACGTTATCCAGCGCTTTAACGCCGGGGAAAAATTTGCTCAGGCCTTCCGTGCGCAAAATGTCCTGATTGTGGTTTACGTCAGTCATCATTCCCCCCCTGAAAATAACCCTCACCCAACCCGTTCCCAACAAGGGAGAAAACGCTCCCTTCCGGAGAAAGGGTTACGGTGAGGGGCCACACGACTCACTCAGTACCCCATGTTTTTCTTCTTCTCTAACTCTTCTTTGGCCGTGTCAGGCAGATAGAGTGTCGATTTCGTCAGGGTCAGCTTCGGCGGCATAGTGCCGTCTTTCTTGAATTTCTCGAGCGCATCAAACGCCGGTCCCGCCATATTCGGTGTCAGCTCTACGCTGGCGTTGGCTTCACCGTTCATCATCGCTTTATAGATATCCGGCACGCCGTCGATAGACCCGGTCAGGATATCTTTGCCCGGCTTGAGACCGGCTTCTTTGATGGCCTGAATGGCCCCAATCACCATGTCATCGTTATGGGCATAAACCATGCAGATGTTTTTGCCGTTGTTCTCAGCCTTGATGAAGCTCTCCATGACTTCTTTGCCTTTACTGCGGGTGAAGTCCCCGGACTGAGAGCGAATAATTTTGATATTTGGCGCTTTGGCAATGGCCTCTGCGAAGCCTTTCTTACGATCAATCGCTACGCTTGCGCCGACGGTGCCCTGCAACTCAACCACGTTACAGGGTTTGCCCGCTTCGGTTTTCACCAGCCAGTCGCCGATCAGCTTGCCTTCGAGGATGTTGTCGGCGGTAACGGTGGTCATGTAGAGCGATTTGTCTTTCACATCAATTGAGCGGTCAAGCAGGAACACCGGAATGTTGGCCTGTTTGGCCTCTTTCAACACCGGCTCCCAGCCGGTGGCGACCACCGGAGCAATGAAGATCGCGTCGACGCCCTGGGCGATAAACGAACGTACGGCTTTGATTTGGTTTTCCTGTTTCTGCTGGCCATCGGCTATCTTCAGCGTGATACCGCGCTTTTGAGCCTCACTTTTCGCCACGCTGGTTTCAGCAGCACGCCAGCCGGATTCCGAACCGACCTGTGAAAATCCTACGGTTAATGGGGCAGCCATTGCCATAGACGACATGGCTGCTGAAACAGCGGAGACAAGAAGTAAGCGCTTCCACATAAAGGTACCCTCTTCGATTTATTTGGTGGTTTGCCCGTCATATTTCGAGCTGCATGTGCCGAAAAACTATAGACAATGGGAAAGGTAACGTGATGCGTTACATCACACTTCCAAAAAGAGAAATAGGGATTTGTAAGCGCTTCCATAACCTTATTCAGGAAGCGGCTATGTTTATGGATTTTTCAGTTGGGTAAAGGCTCTGAAAAACGGTGCGTCAGCCCTCTACGGCCTAAAAGAAGCGAAGACATTTAACGTGAGTTGGCTATAATACCGGGCACTTTGTTGCCACACATTTTAAAGGAATCAGACATGAGCTTACTCAACGTCCCGGCGGGCAAAGAGCTGCCTGAAGACATCTACGTTGTTATCGAAATTCCTGCTAACGCAGATCCAATCAAATACGAAATCGACAAAGACACCGGTGCTCTGTTTGTAGACCGTTTCATGTCTACCGCGATGTTCTATCCGTGCAACTACGGTTACATCAACCACACCCTGTCCCTGGACGGTGACCCGGTTGACGTTCTGGTCCCAACGCCATATCCGCTGCAGCCGGGTTCTGTGATCCGTTGCCGTCCAGTTGGCGTGCTGAAAATGACCGACGAAGCCGGTGAAGATGCGAAACTGGTTGCCGTGCCGCACACCAAACTGAGCAAAGAGTACGATCACATCAAAGATGTGAACGACCTGCCAGAGCTGCTGAAAGCGCAGATCTCCCACTTCTTCGAGCAGTACAAAGCGCTTGAGAAAGGCAAATGGGTTAAAGTTGAAGGCTGGGATAACGCTGAAGCTGCGAAAGCAGAAATCATCGCCTCCTTCGAACGCGCTAAGAAGTAATTCTTGCCGTCGTGAAGACACCGCCTACGGGCGGTGTTTTTCATTCAACGATAGCCATCAGTCTGGCCAATGCTTCCTCGACGATTTCAGCTGGCGCAGTTTCAATTTTGCTTGCACCACAAGCCCCCAAATCGACCATCCGGACCTGATTAATCAGCACCACGCCGTTGGTTTTCGTCCCCGAGCCACTTAATGACACGCTAAACCCCGCCTCACGCGCAAAATTTCCGCCCTGCGTGACCGGTGCCAGCAGCGCAGTACCTGTTCGGTTAAAGGCCGCGGTAGAGAGGATAATTGCGGGTCGACTTACCCCTTGCTGTTCGCGTCCACACGCGGGAGAGAAACTTACCAGAACGATATCTCCACGTTCAAAACTGGGTCGTTTCACCATTTTTTAATAACGATGCGCATCGCTCCCCCCTCAGTTAGACAAAGAATAACCCTGGAGAGCGTAATGTCATGTTCTACGTGTTAAACCGGGTGACAGCCAGCGTGATTTTCGGAATTTAACAAGAAATGCGCACGGCTACGGGCGGAAAGGAAAAAGCAGAAGGTGTTGCAGGAATTTCTTCGGCATAATGCGCAAAAAAAATCACGCCACCCGAAGGTGGCGTGATTCATTTAGCCTTTCAGTACGACTCTTTATCCAGCCAGTTGCCGGTCGGGATCCGCGTAAATCCGTCCACCGGACGCTGGTAGACGTACATCCACGCACTACCGTACGGTGTCTGGATTAAACGGCGCGCGTACTCGCCGCCTTTGGTACGCAGCGCGTCAAGTTCGGCCAGCGTCGAGGCATCGATACGATACACTTCACCAACTACAGTACCATCCCCTGGCACGGCGCCTGGATAGTGGCCCAGGCTGTAGAGTTGATAGTTATCGACGCTGTGATCGCCCAGCCACTGGGCGTTGGTCATCCAGTGACTGTTGCCTTGTTTGCGCCGCAAACTGCCATATACAAATATTCGCATTGCTAGAACTCAAACTGATAGAGCAGATCTAGTGCCTGGTCGATACCAGACACCGCTTCCAGATATAGCTTGGGCATCAGGCGGTAGCGTAACGTGAGAGTTGCCAGCGAGTCAAAAATTCCCACACCGTATTTTACCTGCAGGCCTGGCGCGATATAGCCACTGACTACCACCTGCGAGGAATCGCCCACCCCTGCGGTATCCAGGGCCAGATTGCTTACGCCAAACGTCTCGCCGATTTTACCCACAATCTGCCCACTTTGTGCAACCCCCAGGCCGACTAATGCGGAGGTCATCGCCGCGCCGTCGCCCTGCTCGCTGTTAAGCCCCTGACCGCGCAGCAGATAAGACAGAGCAGCCTGTTGCGACATCGCCGGATCCGAGAAGATTTCGGCTTTCGGCTGGTCGGCCATGCCGGTCACGCGCACCCCGGCGATGACGTTATCCTCGGTGGCGTCCGGGTTACGGATCGCTTCGATATTCAGCATCGGCTGGTCCGGCGGACCGGAGAACAGCAGGATGCCTTTACGCACGATCAGATCCTGACCGTAGGCGTGGAAGCGACCTTCCGGAATGTTGATCTGCCCGTTGAGGCCAAGGCCATGCTTATCCTGGGCCACTTTCAGGTCACCGGTCAGACGCGCTTTCAGACCAAACGCATCCAGACGCACGTTGTTGCCGACGTGGATAGTCAGGTTACTGTTGATAGGAATGCCCGCGGTCTGGGGATCCACGGGCTTGAGATCTTTATCCAACATCACTTCATCGCTCGACACCCCTACCGCGCTTTCCGGCACGTCATGGACCACGATCCGCGCCCACGGCACATCGACGTTGCCATCCAGCGTGAACAGGCTCGGCGTGGCAGTAAACACCACGTCCGGCGACACGTCCAGACGCACCATCGGCGGCACGGTTATGCGCACGCGACTGCCCTTCGCCGCCACCTGCGCCCGCCAGTTGTCGATTTGCGTCCAGTCGGCGTTGCCGCTGAGGCTAATCTGCCCCTGTTTCGTCGCGATCGCCCCGTCCAGGGTGGAGCGCGTGCCGTTGAAGTTCATCGCCACCCGACTCGGTTGCATATCAAACGGCATAAAGTTGCCGTCGATATCCAGTCCGGTGAGCTGCAATTGCCCGAACAGCTGCGGACTCTGGACGTTGCCGCCGAGGCGCAGGTTAGCGTTCAGGCTGCCCGCCGCTTTTTCACCCCGGGCAAAGATAGGGTTGATCATCGCCAGCGAGAAGTTGCGGATATTAACGTTGCCGCCAAGATTACGCCGTCCCTGCGGGTCGGTGACTTCAATCTGTCCATCCATCTGGCCGTTGTTGGTCAGGCGGATAAGCCAGCCCAGCTGCGCGCGGTTGTTATGCAAATCGGCGTTCACATTGAGCGTGTCGAACGCGACCGGCAGCACGCCGTCGTTAACCGTTTGCATCACTTTCACATTGCGCCCGGAAAGCGTGACTTTACCCTGCGGCAGGCCTTCTTTGGTGGTATCCCAGCTCACGTCGGCGTTGCCGCTGAACACACCGCTGGCCTGCGTGGCTTCAGGCATGAACGGTTTGAGCATCGCCAAATCAAAGCGATTGAGGTTCACCACCGCCCGGCCAGCGGCCCCGGCATCAACGGTTTGCGGCACGCAGAGTTCAGCGTTCGGGTTGGTCCAGCAGTGTGGCCCGATGCTGATTTTCTGCTCTTTGCTGCGGAAATCGAGAGCGATCGCCCGGGAGAGCGACCACGGTCCGACCGGCGTCTGGAAACGGGTGTTGCTCAAGGAGCCTTTCCAGCGCTCTTCTTTGCGATCGAAGCTGCCTGCTAAATCGAGCTGACCGGACACCGGCTCGCCCTGAATACGCAGCTCCAACTTGTGCTGTTTCTCATTGCCTTTGGCGGAAAGCAGCACCTGACTGATATTGACCCCTGGCTGCGCAATACCGTTGACGCGCACATCGAGGTTACCGCCAATCTGATCGGTCGATTTGACGTCGCCTTTAATGCTGGCCTGCGCGACAGAAAGCTCCTGCCAGCGCAGATTACGCGCGGTGATGTCGGCCAGCAGCTGCGGCGCATCGATGGTGCCGCGCACTTTCAGCAGCCCTTTCGCCGTGCCACCGAGTCCCGGCAGGGCGTTATCCAGGCCCGGCGCGTCGATGGTGGCATCGAGATTCAAATCTTTTACCCCAAGCTCGCCCTTCACTTCCGCACTGTTGCGTCCCAGCTCCAGATGCAGGCCCGGGATCTTCCATTGCAGATAGCTGTTGCCGGAGAGTTTACCCTCGACGTTAACCTTATTCTGCTTCACGTTCCCGCTGAGTTTCAGCTCCGGCACATCCATCTGCCAGCTGCCGCCGTACAAGCTGCCGCTGGTTTTGATAATACCGTTGAGTTTCGCTGGCCAGTCCGGCACTTCTTTGGCGGTGTTGATATCTTTCAGGGTTAATTCGCCGCGCCAGCTGATCGCCTTCTGCCAATCGAGCAGCGCTTTCAGTTCGGTTTTCCCTTCCAGCGCCGCGATGGTGAGCTTGTCGAGGTTCACCTGCTGCTCGTTGCCTTTCGCATCCAGGGTAATGGTGGCAGGCGGCACACCCTGCCCTTTCACCGCGGTGCGGAATGACAGCGTGTAGTCGGTCATTTTGCCGCTGAGTTTCAGCTTCAGGTCATCCGCCTGATACTGTTTTTCGCCAGTGAACGGCCAATAAAGCTGTTTGCTGAGCACTTCGAGATTAAGCGGCAGCCCGGCCTCCGCCAGTTGCGCCTGGGCGCGAATCCCCACATCCACCGGGCCGGAAAGATTGATCCCGACGTCGAGCTGCTTACGCACTTCGCCGCCAATCTTCATTTTGATCTTCTCGCCCTTCACCGGGTCGATATTCAGAGTGCTGTTAAGGGTCAGATCGACCGGCCAGTTATCCTGTAATTTCGCGGTGCCGGTGGCATTGACCGTGCCCTGGCTCGAATCCACGTCCAGCGCGTCGAGCTTCATGTTGCCGTCGATGCTGCTGACTTTGAGCAGCAGCTTATAAACGGTCAGGTCGGTGTCACCGGTCAGACGCAGTTGCTCCCCGCTAAATTCCTCTATGTTGAGGTTCAGCGGCAGATGCACATCGGTCATAGCGGGCAGGATCGGTTGGGAGAAGAGATCTTTCATCGTCTCGCCCAGCGGTTTTTCATCCGGCTTCGGGTTGTCGATTTTCGGCTCAACCACCTGTTCCTGCGCCACTTTCGCTACTTTTGGCAGTGCAATCAGCAGCCCTTGCAGCGAGGTTGGCCTGAGGGTCAGGTTTTTTTCCTGCCAGTGCAGGCCGGACGTGAAATCCATCACCGAGACCGTGGTGTCGTCAATTTTGATATTGACGTTGTTGAGCGCCACCCGGCTCAGGGTAATCGGATACGGCATTGAGAGGTTCAGCGGGCCGCTGTCTTCCTCTTCAGGTGCAGGCGCTGACGGCGGCATTTTCTTACTGTCGATCGCCACGTTGATGTTACTCAGCGACAAATCATTCACGCACAGGCTGCTATCCCACAGACAGGCTGTTTTCACCGCCAGATGGAATTGCCCGGCATCAACCGCCACACCGGGCTGTTCGTAGCGCACGTTTTTGAGCGTTAAATCTTTCCAGCCCCCGACCACCTGGCCGATAGACAGACCAGGCACCCAGCGGTCGGCAGCCTTAAACAGCAGATGCAGGCCGCTGGTGGTGCCCACCAGGAATGCCACGGTGCCCAACAGCAGGATGATAAACGCCAGCACGCCGAGGCTAATCTTCTTCCATAAACTCATAATTCTGGCCCCAGACCGATATAGAACTGCACCCCGTGCTCATCTTTGTCGCCAACCGGAACGGCTAAATCAAGTTTGATTGGCCCGACCGGGGATTGCCAGCGCACGCCGACCCCGGTCCCGGTTTTGAAATTACTCTGGCTGAAATCATTCACCGCCTCGCCGCTGTCGACGAACACTGCGCCCCACCATTTGCCGGTCACGTTGTATTGATACTCGAGCGAGCCGGTCAGCAGGCGCGATGCCCCGGTCAGCTTGCCTTTATCATCTTTCGGCGAGATAGACTGGTATTTATAACCGCGAATGCTGCGATCGCCCCCGGCAAAGAAACGCAGGTCCGGCGGCACTTTGTCGAAGTCGCCGGTTTCAATCCAGCCGATGTTGCCACGCGCCACAAAGCGATGGCGGTCGTAGAGGGTGCGAATCCAGGTGTTCTGCGCCTGCGCGACGACGAAGTCCACGTCCGAGCCCCAGGTGGTATTCGACACATCCACCGAGTAACGCTGTGAATCGCCCCAGGTGGGCATCAGCCCGCCGCGTGAACGGGTCCGGCTGATCATCACTCCCGGATAGAGCAGCATGGTGGTGTTGGTCACATCGGCCTGGGTAAAGTGAGACAGACTCCAGCGCATGTTAATGGCGCGCTGCCAGCCGCTGGACAGATCCCAATAGCGCGACACGCCGAGGGTGGTGGAATCCGATTCGGTATCGTTCAGGTCGGTACGTTTAAAGCCGCCCTGCAACAGATAATATTGCTCCAGCGGGTTCTTGAGCAGCGGCACTTTGTAGCTGAAATCAAGCTGCTGCTCCGGTGCGGAAAGGCTCAGATCGGAGGTCAGGCTGTGACCGTAGGAGTTGATCCACGGCTTGTTCCATGAGGCTTTTACCCGTGGGCCCACGTCGGTTGAATAGCCAACCCCGGTTTCGACCGTATTTTGGGTGCGCGGAGACACCACGCCTTCCAGCGGCAATACCTTGGTTTTTCGCGCTTTATCAAACTCGGGGGCCACTACCACTGAGTTAAACCAGCCCGTTGCCGAGAGGCGGCGGTTTAGTTCCGCCAAATCGTCGGAGGTGTAGTAATCCCCCTCTTTGAACGGGATCAGGTTTTGCAGGTAACGATCCTGGATCTGCGAACCCTGGAAGGTTACCGGACCGAAGCGATAGCGCTCGCCGCTGTCGTAGTCGATATCCCAGAACGCCTGATGGCGCTCCAGTGAGATGCCGAGCTGGCTCTTTTTAAATTCGCTGTCGAAGTAGCCTTTGCGCAGCGACACGCCGGTCAGATCTTTTTTGAAGCCGTCGTAATCCGCGTGGTTGAGAATGGTTCCAATCGCCGGACGCGTTTTCAGTAAATCCAGATAGTCGCGGTCGGTACGGGCTCCGCCGCGTAAAATCACATCCGTTCCGCCAATCTTCACCGGGACACCCGGCGTGACATGTGCCAACAGCACCTGACGGCCTTTGGCTGGCGGTGGTTTCAGTTCGAATTCAATCGTTGGCTCGTAGTAGCCCAGCGCTTTAAGCCCTTCCCGGATAGCATCATCTACGCGCGCACGGAAGCGACGATCCGGCGTCACCTCATCGCCCTGAATGGTCGACAGCTGCGCCCGGACGTTTTTCTGTAGCTCACCCGAGAGTCCATCGACCTGCAAGCGGATGTTTGCCGCTCCGGCAACACCGCTGACCAACAACAGGCTGGCCCAATATAACTGGCGAATCTGTGGCACGTTTTCTCCCAAATATCCTTGTTTCCACCCCGTCAGGAAACGCAATGGCCAATCCACGGCTTAACAAAATTTCAACACTACCGGTTGAAAAAAAGACATTCACCTCAATATTTCTTATGTTTAAATCTAGACCTATTCACCGCCTTTATTGTCTTCAAAGACAGGCGCTGTGACAACCTTAACCCCAATTTCATTTATCCGGAGGCCAAACCGTGAGTTTATTCGATAAAAAACACGTAGTTGCTCAAGCGGATGCGCTGCCCGGTCGTAATACACCGATGCCTGTCGCCACCCTGCACGCCGTTAATGACCATTCGCTGACCAACGTTCCCGAAGGCATGGAAGTGGCGCTATTCGCGATGGGCTGCTTCTGGGGCGTCGAACGTCTGTTCTGGCAACTGCCGGGCGTGTACAGCACCGCGGCGGGCTACACCGGCGGCTACACGCCGAATCCAACCTATCGCGAAGTGTGTTCCGGCCAGACCGGCCATGCCGAAGCGGTGCGCGTGGTTTATGATCCGTCGGTTATCAGCTATGACCAGTTGTTACAGGTATTCTGGGAAAATCACGACCCGGCTCAGGGTATGCGCCAGGGCAACGATCAGGGCACGCAGTATCGCTCAGCTATTTATCCGTTAACACCGGAGCAGGATCAGGCGGCCCACGCCAGCGCTGAACGTTTCCAGTCCGCAATGCGTGAAGCCAACGACGATCGTACCATCACCACGGAAATCGCCACCGCAAAACCGTTCTACTACGCGGAAGACGACCACCAGCAGTATCTGCACAAAAACCCGTACGGCTATTGCGGTATCGGCGGGATTGGCGTGTGTTTACCGCCGCAACTCGCCTGACCCTTAGCTCTCTATCGCCACGCGGCCGGTGTGTCGCGTGGCATTACTCACCGTTCCGCCCTCCTGCAATTTCCCCTGTAGCAACACGTTCAGCACCGAGGTGCCTTGCCGGTTAAGCCGGTTTTGCAGCAAATGCACTGCTTCTACTCCCAGTTCCCGACACGGCACCGTCACGCTGGTGACCGGTTTTGCCAGCTCATTTTCCAGCCGCCAGTGAAAATCCGTGGTGATAAGCGAGATGTCTTCCGGGACGCGTAGCCCATAACGTTCCAGCACCTTCTGCACGCCAAGGGTCATATTGGTGCTACCCGGGAAAATCACCTGCGGCCACTGGTCAGGCGGCGTTTCCGCCAGCCATTTCGCTAACGCCAGTTCGGATTCTTCCGCGCTAAAGCCCTCAGTGACAATCACGTCCCGCTGGGCGTTGAACGGCACGTGGTAGCGGCGATAGGCTTCCTTGATGCCATCCAGACGGGCATACAACGTTTCACGACGTAGGGTGGTCAGACACAGGACACGCCGGTGGCCCTGCTCAAAGAGATACCGCATGGCGTTGAAGCCGATGGCCCGGTGATCGGGCGATACCGCATCCAGTAATCGCTCTTTATCATTGGTATTAATTAATACGCAGGGTTTATTCAGGGTCGTCGCCAGTTTAAACACGGTTGAATCATCAGTTCCAATGATAATTATCGCGTTTATATTCTTATTATTAGCCTTTTCGAGAAATACCTTAATATCAGCATCCTGCTCTTCCAGTCCGCAAAATGTGAGATAAACGTCATGCGGCTCTATCGCATCGGCAATTCCACGGGTGACTTCCTGGTAAAAAATATCGCCACGTGCCGTAAAGGTTCTCGACGGGGCAAATACCGCAATCCCATTAATTAGCAGCCGTCCAGTAGCCATTTCGTCGAGCACTCCGAGCTTTCTGGCGCAGCGAACAATCGACTCCCGCGCCTTTTCACTGGTATACGACTTGCCGCTTAATACCCGGGAAACGGTGCTGACAGAGTAGCCCGTTTGCGTCGCAATTTGGTCCATTTTAAGCTTGCCGGACAATGTGTGACCTCTCTCACAATCAATATCTGCAAATTTTTGCAGACACAATAGGATGATTTTAAAACAGATTTATCCAACGCACTGAAATTTGATAATTAGCCTGCGAGCATTCTCACAAATTCCTTTTGTCTGGGTGCGCCGTTGTTCCTATTTTCGCCCTATTCCTGACGAACGTTGAATAAGGTGTGAGATGGACAAGATACGTTTTGGCATTATTGGTGTGGGTAATATCGGTACCGTTCATGCGCGTTATTTACTGGCAGGCACGGTAAAAGAAGCGCAGCTGACGGCCGTTTGCGACAGTGACGAGAAAAAGCACGACGCCATTCGGCACATTGTCGGCGAAAAAGTGGAAATCTTCAGCCATGCCCAGGACCTGCTGCAAAGTGGGCTGATCGATGCGGTGATCGTCGCCACCCCGCATTACGCCCATCCTGAACTGTCGATGCTGGCGATGCGCCACGGGATCCATACCCTGTGCGAAAAACCGGCGGGCGTGTACACCGCGCAGGTGCAGGAGATGAACGCCTGCGCACGCGAGTGTGATGTGGTGTTTGGCATCATGTACAACCAACGCCCGAACCCGCTGTATCAGAAAGTAAAAGACCTGATCGACAGCGGTGAACTCGGAGAAATCCGTCGATCCAACTGGATAATCACCAACTGGTATCGTTCACAAAGCTATTACAACTCCGGCGGCTGGCGCGCCACCTGGAAAGGGGAAGGCGGCGGCGTACTGCTCAATCAGGACCCGCATCAGCTCGATCTCTGGCAATGGCTGGTCGGAATGCCGGTGCGCGTGCGCGCCTTCTGCCAGTTCGGTAAACACCGCCAGATAGAAGTTGAAGACGAAGTCACCGCCTATGCCGAGTACGCCAACGGCGCAACCGGGGTATTCATCACCACCGTGGCCGAAACGCCCGGTACCAACCGCCTGGAAATCGCCGGTACGCGTGGAAAAGTGGTGGTGGAAGAAGGCCGCCTGCGCTTCTGGCGGCTGCGGGAGTCTGAAGACGCATTTAATGCCCGCTGGCAGAACGGCTTCGGTGAACCGGAGTGCTGGGAAGTCACCATTCCCGTTGCCGCTGAATGCAGCGAACATCATGTGATCACCACCAATTTTTGTGCCGCCATAATGCGCGGCGAACCGCTGATCGCCCCCGGTCTGGAGGGCATTCGCGGCCTGACCCTTTCCAACGCGATGCATCTTTCCACCTGGACCGACGGCTGGGTCGACCTGCCCTTCGATGAACAGCGCTTCAAGCAGCTGCTCGACGAGCGCATCACCGCCTCGGTGGATAAACAGGTCGAGAGCCGCACCCTCGACGCATCCGGCACCTGGTAAGCAGGAGAGATCATGTTACGAGTCGCTATCGTCGGAACAGGCAACATTTCGCACAACCACATTCAGGGCTATCTGGCGATGGGCGACCGCTGCCAGATTGTCGCCCTGGTTGATATCTACCCGGAAAAAGCGCAGGAGAAAAAAGAACGTTACGCGCTGCATGATGCCCGGGTTTACAGCAGCCATCGGCAGATGCTCGACAACGAGCCGGACCTCGATATCGTTGATGTCTGCACCCCGCCCTACGTTCACGCAGACATCAGCATCGACGCCCTGCATGCAGGTAAAAACGTACTGTGCGAGAAGCCGATGGCGGCCTCGCTGGAAGAGTGCGATGCGATGATCGCCGCCGCTCAGGCCAGCGGCAAAACGCTGTCCGTTATTGCCCAGAACCGTTTCACTGACGCCTTCTGGCGTCTTAAAGCGGCGGTCGATTCAGGGCTGGCGGGGAAAATCTGCCACGCGCAGGTCGATTCCTTCTGGTGGCGCGGGCATTGCTATTACGACCTGTGGTGGCGCGGCACCTGGGAAAAAGAGGGCGGCGGCTGCACGCTGAATCACGCGGTGCATCACATCGACGCCATTCAGTGGATGCTGGGCTTCCCGTCCGAAGTCGTGTCGATGATGAGCAACGTCGCCCACGACAATGCCGAAGTGGAGGACATTAGCGCCGCCATCTTTAAATACCCTTCCGGCGCGCTGACCCAACTCACGGCCTCGGTGGTGCATCACGGCGAAGACCAGAAGATGGTGATTCAGGGTGAGAAAGCCCGTATTTCTGCGCCCTGGAACGTGTTCGCCAGCCAGTCAGCCGACAACGGTTTTCCGCAGGACACCCGCAACGTCGCACTGGAAGACCAGCTGCAAACCCTGTTTGCCGAAACGCCCCGCCTGCGCTGGACGCTGCATACCGGGCAAATCGATAACCTCCTCACCGCCCTGGAACAGCACACGCCGCCGTTGGTCGATGGCGTGCAGGGCAAACGTTCGCTGGAAATCATCACCGCCATCTATAAATCAGCCATCACCCGCACGGCGGTGCCGCTGCCAATTTCCCCTGATGACGACTTTTACCGGACCGGTGGCCTGACCGCCCAGGCCCCGCATTTTTATGAAAAATCCGCCTCGGTGGCCAACTTCAGTGAAGTCGGTGCCATCCCGCTTGGCAAGAATTTCGATACAGGAGCAGCACAATGAACAAGAACGACGGTATGAATTACGCCCCAACTGGCAAACCGCAGCCGGTAGTGAAGCCAGGTGAGTTTGTCTTTGCCGCCGCCGCGCTCGATCACGGGCATATCTACGGCATGTGCAACGGATTGGTTGAAGCCGGAGCCCAGCTGAAATGGGTGTGGGATCCGGACCCGGCGAAGGTTGATAAGTTCGTGCAGCAGTATCCGCAGGTCCAGATTGCCCCGTCGCTGGAGACCTTACTCAACGATCCGCAGGTGCAGCTTATTGCTGGCGCAGGTGTGCCGTCCGAACGCTGCCCGCTGGGGCTGAAAGTAATGGCGGCGGGAAAAGATTACTTCGTCGATAAAGCCCCGTTGACCACCCTTGAGCAGCTCGAAGATGCCAAAGCGATGGTGGCCAAAACCGGGCGCAAATACGCGGTCTACTACAGCGAACGCCTGCACGTAGAAAGCGCCGTCTTCGCCGGGCAGTTGGTGAAACAGGGCGCGATTGGCACCGTGATGCAGACCCTCGGCACCGGGCCGCACCGCGAAGGCGAAGGCCGTCCGGACTGGTTCTATGACAAACGCTACTTCGGCGGCATTTTGTGCGACATCGGTAGCCATCAGATTGAACAGTTCCTGTTTTACACCGGCAACGAAGAGGCTCACATCGTCGCCAGTCAGGTGCGTAACGTTAACCATCCGCAGTATCCCCAGTTTGAAGATTTCGGCGACGCAATGCTGACTGGAGATAACGGCGCGACCGGTTATTTCCGCTGCGACTGGTTTACGCCAGCAGGGCTGCCAACCTGGGGTGATGGACGTCTGACCCTGCTCGGCACCGAAGGCTATATCGAAATCCGCAAGTACATCGACCTGACGCGCGGCGAACAGGACGTGGTGTATCTGGTGAATAAAGAGGGTGAGCACCGCTACCCGGTGGCGGGCCAGGTCGGCTTCCCGTATTTCGGCGAGCTGATTAAGGACTGCCTGAATCGCACCGAAAACGCCATGACCCAGGCGCACGCCTTTAAGGCCGCCGAACTGTGCGTTAAAGCCCAAATGCTGGCCAACGCGAGCCGATAAGGAGACCGGGATGAGAACGCTGAATGCTGCCATTATCGGCTGCGGAGCCATCCACCAGTGTCACGTCGAGGCGCTGCGCCAGCTCCCTGGTGTCGCCCTGCGAGCGGTAGTCGACACAGAGCAAAATAAAGGGCTGGCGCTGTCTGCGGAGTACCACTGTCATTTTTATCAGGACTACCAGGAGATGCTCAGCGATGTGTCCATCGACGTGGTACACATCTGCACCCCGCACTTCCTGCATAAACCGATGATCCTTGCCGCGCTGGCGGCAGGCAAACAGGTGTTCTGTGAAAAGCCGGTCGGCATGAACATGGCGGACGTGGCTGACATTCAGGAAGCAGAAAAGCGGGCCGACGGACGTTTGGGCGTGTGTTATCAAAATCGCCTGAACCCTACCAGCCTGGCCCTGCATCAACTGCTGGAAGAAAACGCCTTAGGGCGACTGCTGAGCATTAATGCGTTCCTCACCTGGTCGCGCACGCCACCTTATTACACCGAGAACCCGTGGCGTGGGTGTTACGCCACCGAGGGCGGCAGCCTGCTTATCAATCAGGCCATTCACACCCTCGATCTCGTGCAGTGGTTTGGCGGCGGCGTCACCCGCCTGAAAGGCGTGGTCGACTGCACAAGACTTACGGACATCATCGATACCGAAGACACCGCTATGGCCACGCTGGAATTTTCCGGCGGCGCGCGCGGCCTGTTTTTTGCCAGCAACAGTCACACCCGCGACGCGCCTTTACAGCTGGAAATCCATTGCGAACAGGGCGAGCTACAGCTGCGAGATAACACCCTCTGGCGCGTGACCGAAGGCAAGCGGGTGATCATCGCTAGCGACGAAACACCTTACAGCCACAGCAAAAGCTATTGGGGGGCAGGCCATCTTCAGGCCATTCGCCAGTTTTACGACGCCGTGCGCAGCGGCAGATCTGAGGGCGTGACCGATCTTCACGAGGCGGCTAAATCCCTGCAGCTCGTAGAAGCGATTTACCGTTCGTCACAGTGTCGACGCTGGATCACATTACCCGAATAACACCGCGGTTCCGGCTGGATTAAGATGCGGCACACAGTGAGCGTGTGCCATATAACTAAACATCGAACAGAGAATAATAAATATGGTTAAACCTACTGAACGCAAAGTGGGTTACGGCGTGGCGATTGGCTACGGCGTAACCGACCTTTTTGGCGGAGGTGCTTTTGCCGTTATCGGCACCTGGTTACTCTTTTTCTACACCACCTACTGTGGCCTGTCGGTACTCGAAGCGGGATCGATTTTCGCCATCGCCAGGGTGATTGATGCCATCCTGAGCCCGATTATGGGCTACGTGACGGACAACTTCGCCGATACCTGGCTTGGCAGGCGCTTTGGTCGCCGTCGGTTCTTCCTACTGCTGAGCGCGCCGCTGATGTTCCTGTATGCGCTGGTTTGGGTCACCGACATGAGCTACTGGTACTATCTCGGGACTTATCTTTCGATCGAACTGCTTTCCGCGATGGTGCTGGTGCCGTGGGAAACGCTGGCGGCGGAAATGACCAACCGCTTTAGCGAGCGCACGCGCCTGTCCGGCGTGCGTATGATGTGCTCCTCCCTTGGTGGATTTTTGGCGGTGTCGGTGCCGGGCGTGATTATGCAGTTCACCGGGAAAGACAACTCGTTCACCTACACCCTGACCGGTAGCATCTTCGCGCTGATTTTCTGTATCGCCGTCTTTACCACCTGGGCCTGTACCTGGGAGGCAAAAGATGTGCGCGAGGAATACGAATTTGCCCCGGTCAACGACAGAAAGCCCGGGCTGCTTAACCACCTGAAATATCTGATACTGGACCTGTTTTCATCGTTCAAAATCAGGGCATTTCGCCAGCACATCATCATTTACATCTGCTCGTTTACCGCGATGGACGTGTTCGGCTCGGTCTTCACCTATTTCGTCATTTACGGTCTGCATCGCGATGCGGGTGCCGTGTCGGGCTTGCTGAGTATCGCTGCGTTTGTGTCTATTCCTGGCACGTTCGGCTTTATGATGCTGATGAATAAATTGAATCTGACCCCGTCCAGCGCGCTACGTCTGGCCTACAGCTGCATCTTTGCGGTGTTGGCGTTTTTGTTCGTGGTCTATCTCAACGATATTGCGGTGAACACCTTCGTGTTCTCTGGCGTGTTTATACTGCTGGGTCTCGCCCGAGCCGGGCTGTATTACATTCCGTGGAACATTTACAGCTTCATTCCGGACGTGGATGAGATGGTGACCCGCCAACGCCGGGAAGGCATTTTCGCTGGCGTGATGGTGCTGACCCGCAAAAGCACCGTCGCACTGGCGGTGATGCTGATCGGTATTGTGTTACAGGAAAGCGGCTTCGTGAAAGGCGGTGGTGCGCAGCCAATCAGCGCCCTGCACGCGATTATCGGCCTGATGATCTTCGCTACTGCCGCCCTGCTGGCCATCAGCTTCTGGATGACCTATAAGTTCAAGCTGACTCAGCAGAGCCATAAGACGCTGATTAAAGAAATTGCCCGCCGCAAACTGGGCGGTGCGGCGGAGGATTGTGATGAAGAGACCCGGGTGGTGATTAAAGAGCTGACTGGCCGGGCCTATAACGAAGTATGGGATGCCACGCCGGATAAAAGCAAAAACGGGGCCGCTTTAGTGCCTGGAAGTTAACCTCTGGCGAATTTACAGTCCCTTACGCTATACTATCCCTCGATATAACCGGTCCAGCGCCTTCGGACCGGTTTTTTTAAGTAACATTCCAGTTAAACCAACGACTCAACCACCCTTCCGAGGTTCTGACCTGAACGGTTAGAAAAACTATGCTAAACAGTATATTAATCATACTCTGCCTCATCGGCGTCAGTGCGTTTTTCTCGATTTCCGAGATTTCGCTTGCAGCTTCCCGCAAGATAAAACTGAAGCTACTCGCCGATGAGGGCAACATTAATGCACAACGTGTTCTGAAAATGCAGGAAAACCCCGGTATGTTCTTTACCGTGGTGCAAATCGGCCTTAACGCCGTCGCCATTCTGGGTGGTATCGTCGGCGATGCAGCCTTCTCCCCGGCCTTCCACACCGTCCTGATTAACTACATGTCCGCTGAGCTTGCCGAGCAGATTAGCTTCATTCTGTCGTTCGTGCTGGTCACCAGTATGTTCATTCTGATTGCTGACCTGACCCCGAAACGCATCGGTATGATTGCGCCTGAAGTTGTGGCTTTGCGCATCATCAACCCGATGCGCTTCTGCCTGTCGGTGTTTCGCCCGCTGGTATGGTTCTTCAACGGCATGGCCAACATGATTTTCCGCCTGTTCAAGCTGCCGATGGTGCGTAAAGACGATATTACCTCCGACGACATTTATGCGGTGGTGGAAGCCGGTGCGCTGGCAGGCGTACTGCGTAAGCAAGAGCATGAGCTGATCGAGAACGTATTTGAACTCGAATCCCGTACCGTTCCGTCTTCCATGACCTCGCGCGAAAACATCATTTGGTTCGATTTGAATGAAGATGAACAGAGTCTGAAAAACAAAGTCGCCGAGCATCCGCATTCCAAGTTCCTGGTATGTAAAGAGGACATCGACCACATCATCGGCTACGTTGACTCAAAAGACCTGCTGAACCGCGTGCTGGCTAATCAGAGCCTGGCGCTGGCCGGTGGCGTGCAGCTGCGCAATACGCTGATTGTGCCGGACACCCTGACGCTCTCCGAAGCGCTCGAAAGCTTCAAAGCCGCAGGTGAAGATTTCGCGGTAATCATGAACGAATACGCGCTGGTGGTGGGCATTATCACCCTCAACGACGTGATGACCACGCTGATGGGTGACCTCGTCGGCCAGGGTCAGGAAGAGCAGATTGTCGCGCGTGATGAGAACTCATGGCTGGTCGACGGCGGTACGCCGATTGATGACGTGATGCGCGTGCTGGATATCGATGAGTTCCCGCAGTCGGGCAACTACGAGACCATCGGCGGCTTCATGATGTTTATGCTGCGTAAAATCCCGAAACGCACCGACTTCGTGAAGTTCTCTGGCTATAAGTTTGAAGTGGTGGATATCGATAACTACCGTATCGATCAGCTGCTGGTCACCCGCGTCGACAGCAAACCGACGGTGCTGACGCCAAAACTGCCTGACGCGCAAGAGAAAGGCGCGGCGTAAGTCAGTCGAGTGCAGAAACACTAACGGCTCCCAATGGGAGCCGTTTTTTTTACTGATTACTGCATAGCACGTTGTTGATTACGCCATCTCAGTTTGCAGACGCGTAACCTGACGGTTGATTTCGGACATCACGGAGAGGTGCTGCTTGTCCTTCACTTTCGGGATCAGGATTTTACCCTTATCAAACTCGAAAGCGCCCACGTCCTTGATGTACAACCGTCCACGAAACAGGATCTTCACGTACTTCGCCACCTGAAGCGGGTTGTACCGTTGGAAAATTTTCATTGTTATCTCCTGCTGAGGATTACGCCCTTGCGACTCCATCATCGGGTCCGCGTTCCGGGGCGCAAAATTAATGCTCTGAAACTATAGTCCATATCGACCGGGACACCCAGTCTGTAGAAGTTTATTTACCGTTTGATGACACTAATTAAGAATATTCTTTTCACATAGTCGCATTACGCAGTATAAGTCTTCATTTTTTAGCGGTTATGTGCGGTCGCCCGCAAACTGGCATCATGCTTGCGGGAAAACCTAATCATTCACACTTATGATTAATGTTCAGAACTAAGTGGTCGGATCACCTGCATAAAATAAGGAAAAAACCATGACCCTACGTAAGCTGATGGCGATCTCATGCCTGCTCATGCCGCTGATGGCCTCTGCACACAACGTTGAAAAAGGTCAACGCCTGCCCGCTGTCGGCATCACCGATCGTGGCGAACTGATGCTTGATAAAGATGAGTTTAGCTATAAAAACTGGAATAGCGCGCAGCTGCCTGGCAAAGTGAGAGTTGTACAACATATTGCTGGTCGTACATCTGCCAAAGAGAAAAACGCCACGCTGGTTGAGGCTATCAAAGCCGCCAAATTCCCACACGATAAATACCAGACCACCACCCTTGTTAACACTGACGATGCGATCCCCGGCTCGGGCATGTTCGTGCGCAGCAGCATCGAAAGTAATAAGAAGCTCTACCCATGGTCGCAGTTTATCGTTGACAGCAACGGCGTGGCGCGTAACGCCTGGCAGCTTGAGGAAGGCAGCTCAGCGATTGTGGTGCTCAACAAAGACGGGCGCGTGGAGTGGGCCAAAGACGGGGCGTTGACGCAAGAAGACGTGCAGCAGGTCATCGCCCTGCTGCATAAGCTGCTCGGTCAGTAGATAGCCACCCGGAAGCCGGGGTTGAGGAACGACTCACGCGGCGTGTAGTCGAGGGTTTTCCCTTGCCAGTCGTGAACGTGCGCTCCGGCGGCAACCGCCACCGCGTGACCCGCCGCAGTGTCCCAGACGTTGGTCGGCCCGAAACGCGGATACAACTGCGCCTGCCCTTCGGCCACCAGGCAGAACTTCAGTGATGAGCCAATCGAGGTGGTCTGGTGTTCGCCGAGCTGCTGGAGATACTCCTGCAATTCAGTATCAGTATGCGAACGGCTGATCACCACCAGCGGTGGACGGGCGTCACGCACCTGAATCTGCTTGCGAATGTCGCACTCTTCTTTCCAGGCTTTGCCTTCGTGGGCGCTATACATCACCTTCATCACCGGGGCGTACACCACGCCGAGAACCGGTTTGCCGTTTTCAATCAGGGCGATATTGACGGTAAATTCACCGTTGCGCTTGATAAACTCTTTGGTGCCATCCAGCGGATCAACCAGCCAGTAGCGCTGCCAGTGCTGGCGGACAGCCCAACTCTGCGGATCTTCTTCCGATAAAACGGGGATATCCGGGGTCAGGGCATTCAGGCCGCTGATAATCACTTTGTGGGCGGCAATGTCCGCCGCCGTCACCGGAGAATCGTCTGCTTTGCTGACCACATCCATCGGCTGCGTTCCATCATAGACCTGCATAATGGCCTCACCCGCTTTCCGTGCAAGCTGACATACCTGTTCCAACATATTCCACCTCGTGTTGAGTAGAGTGGTGTTAACTCGTTGTTTTATTTATATCCCATCGCGACCAGTTGCGCTATCTGTGAAGCGATACCCGTTTCCTCGCGCTTTTTTCTGGCAAGCTTCACACTTCTGTAAGCAACAGGATGTATACACTTTTATCTTTTGTGCCCTCGATCAATGAAAGGACCCCTCTGATGATTAAGTTTAGCGCAACGCTCCTTGCTACGCTGATTGCTGCCAGCGTGCAGGCCGCGACGGTGGATTTGCGAGTCATGGAAACCACCGACCTGCATAGCAACATGATGGATTTTGATTACTACAAAGATACCGCTACGGAAAAATTTGGCCTGGTGCGAACCGCCAGCCTGATTAACGCCGCTCGCGGTGAAGTCAAAAACAGCGTGCTGGTGGATAACGGCGATGTGATTCAGGGGAGCCCGCTTGGCGATTATATGGCGGCGAAAGGCCTGAAAGCCGGGGATGTACACCCGGTTTACAAGGCGATGAACACCCTCGATTACGCGGTGGGCAACCTTGGAAATCACGAATTCAACTACGGACTGGATTTTTTGCACAAGGCCATTAATGGCGCGAAATTCCCGTACGTTAACGCCAATATCATCGACGTTAAGACCAAAAAGCCGCTGTTTACGCCCTACCTGATTAAAGAAACCCAGGTCGTCGATACTGACGGCAAAAAGCACACCCTGAAGATTGGTTATATCGGTTTTGTGCCGCCACAAATCATGACCTGGGATAAAGCCAACCTCAGCGGTAAAGTCACGGTAAACGACATTACCGAAACCGCACGTCAATATGTGCCCGAAATGCGTAAGAAAGGGGCCGATGTGGTGGTGGTTATCGCCCACTCAGGCCTGTCCGCAGACCCGTATCAGGCGATGGCGGAAAACTCCGTTTATTATCTCAGTCAGGTTCCAGGCGTGGATGCGATCATGTTCGGTCACGCCCATGCGGTGTTCCCGTCGAAAGATTTTGCCAGCATCAAGGGGGCGGATATCGATAAAGGCCTGCTCAACGGCGTACCGGCGGTGATGCCCGGCATGTGGGGCGACCATCTCGGGGTAGTGGATCTGGTACTGAATAACGACAGCGGAAAATGGGCGGTTGCGCAGGCCAAAGCGGAAGCGCGGCCAATTTATGACACCGCGGCCAAAAAATCCCTTGCCGCCGAAGACCCTAATCTGGTGAAAGTGCTGAAAGCCGATCACGATGCCACCCGGGCGTTTGTCAGCAAACCTATCGGCAAATCCTCCGATAATATGTACAGCTATTTGTCACTGGTGCAGGATGATCCGACTGTTCAGGTGGTGAATATGGCGCAGAAAGCCTACGTCGAGCACTATATTCAGGGTGATCCGGATCTGGCGAAACTGCCTGTGCTTTCCGCCGCAGCGCCTTTCAAAGCCGGTGGACGTAAAAACGATCCGGCGAGCTTTGTCGAAGTGGAAAAAGGCCAGTTGACCTTCCGTAACGCCGCCGATTTATATCTGTACCCAAATACCCTAGTGGTGATGAAAGTCAGCGGTAAAGAGGTGAAAGAGTGGCTGGAGTGTTCCGCCGGGCAGTTCAATCAGATTGACGTCAACAGCAGCAAACCGCAGTCGCTGATCAACTGGGACGGCTTCCGCACCTATAACTTCGACGTTATCGACGGGGTCAATTATCAAATCGACGTCAGCCAACCGGCACGCTACGACGGGGAATGCCAGAGCGTGAACCCGAAAGCGGAACGCATTAGAAATCTGACCTTCGACGGCAAGCCAATTGACCCGAATGCGATATTCCTGGTCGCCACCAATAACTATCGCGCCTATGGCGGCAAGTTTGCGGGCACCGGCGAGAACCATATTGCGTTTGCCTCACCGGATGAAAACCGTTCGGTGCTGGCGGCATGGATAAGCGCGGAGTCGAAGCAAAACGGAGAGATCCATCCGGCAGCGGATAACAACTGGCGCTTAGCGCCGATTCATTCGGCCACTCCGTTGGATATTCGCTTTGAAACGGCCCCGACGGACAAAGCCGCGGCGTTTATCAAAGACAAAGCGCAGTATTCGATGAAGAAAGTTGGCACCGATAACATCGGCTTTGCCGTCTATCAGCTTGATTTGAGTAAGTAACAGCAGATGTTGTAGGCCCGGCACGTGTCAGTCCACTGCGCCGCCGGGCATTTAAGCCACTTTCTCATCCCAGTTCGCCATCACCTGCGGCAGATTCAGTTCAATCCAGTCGGCCAACGCTTCTACCTTTTCACTCACCTGCTCCCCGAGCGGGGTCAGGCTGTATTCCACGTGTGGCGGCACCACCGGATATGACACCCGGTTGATAAAGCCGTCCATCTCCAGCGCCTGCAGCGACTGAGCCAGCATCTTCTCACTCACGCCGCCCATTTTACGGCGCAAATCGCTGAAACGATGAGTGCCATCGCGCAACGCCACAAGGATTAGCACGCCCCAGCGGCTGGTTACATGCTTGAGCACATCCCGGGACGGACATTGTTCGGCAAACAGATTGCCGTCGCGCAGTTGCTGGCTGAGAGGGGAACTCGTCATTTTGATACTTACCTTTTTGTACGTACTTACTAAAAGTTAGCTATGGTGTTAGCGTATCACAACTGAAGACAAACCCGAAGGAGTGACCTCATGATCGCAATTACCGGCGCAACCGGCCAACTGGGCCACCTTGTTATCGACAACCTGCTGAAAACCGTACCCGCCAACCAACTGGTCGCCATTGTGCGCAACCCGGCGAAAGCCCAGGCGCTGTCCAGCCAGGGCATTGTGGTTCGTCAGGGCGACTACAGCGATGAAGCCAGCCTGAAATCCGCCCTGCAAGGCGTGGATAAACTGCTGCTGATCTCCGGGAGCGAAGTCGGCCAGCGCGCTACCCAGCACCGGAACGTGATCAATGCCGCGAAGGCCGCAGGGGTGAAATTTATCGCCTACACCAGCCTGCTGCATGCCGATAAATCCCCGCTCGGCCTGCACCTTGAGCACGTCGACACGGAGAATATGCTGGCGGCATCCGGGATCCCGTTTACCCTGCTGCGTAACGGCTGGTACACCGAAAACTATCTCGCCAGCGCCCCACCGGCGATTGAGCATGGTGTTTTCATTGGCGCGGCAGGTGACGGTAAAATTGCGTCCGCAACGCGGGCAGATTACGCCGCAGCGGCAGCACGGGTCATCAGCGAAGAGGGTCATGCGGGCAAAGTGTATGAACTGGCGGGCGATAACGCCTGGACGCTCAGCGAACTGGCGGCCGAACTGAGCAAGCAGAGCGGCAAAAACGTGCGCTATCAGAACCTGAGCGAAGCTGATTTCGCGGCGGCACTGAAAGGAGTTGGCCTGCCTGCAGGTCTGGCCGATATGCTCGCGGATTCAGACGTCGGGGCCTCAAAAGGCGGTTTGTTCGATGACAGCCGGACCCTGAGCACACTTATCCAGCGCCCGACGACGCCGCTGTCTGAAAGCGTCAAAAGCATCCTGTAAACGTTAACGAACGGTTAAATTTGTGGCACCTTCGCGGGGTATCTTCGATAATGACGGGGATATTCCGCGGGAGGTTAGCGTGCAGGGTGTTCCAGAACTGTTCACAGATGAGAGAGATAGTGCCAGCTTCCGCCATTTGGCCCAGTTGCCAGGGGTGGAGCTTTATCACGCCCACATCTCGCGCTACGCCTTTGAACCCCATACCCACGAAGCCTTCGGCATCGGCGCGATTGAACTCGGGGCCGAACGCTTTCGCTATCGCGGCACACAGTATGTCGCCCCGATCAATTCCGTCGTCACCATGAACCCGGATGAGCTTCATACCGGGGAGGCAGCAACCGCCGACGGATGGCGCTACCGGATGGTGTACCTTGAGCCTGACTTGCTGGAAGAGGTGACGGGTATTCGTCACTGGTGGTTCAGTGATGTGGTGCGCCACGATGCCCAACGTTCCGCCCAGCTTTGCCAACAGATTTATGGGCTGTGGAATACCGACGATCCGCTGGCACAGAAGGGGCTATTGCTCGACCTGATAGAGACCTTCCGCCCATTTGCCCATCATGCGCCGAATGTTCAGGAAGCGGCGCATCGCTTCGAACGCGTTCGTGATTACCTGCATGATAACTATATGCACGCCCTGACCCTCGACGAGCTGGCCGCCGTGGTGTCGCTCAGTCCGTACCATTTTCAACGCCAGTTCAAAGCCCGCTATTACGTTACGCCGCACCAGATGCTGATGGCGATTCGGCTGTGGCGTGCCAAAGATTTTCTAACCCGCGGAATGCCTGCCGCAGAAGTTGCCGCCGCCACGGGCCTGACCGATCAGTCTCATCTCACCCGGGCCTTTACCCGTCGCTACGGCATCACGCCCGTTCGCTATCAAAAACAGGTTTTTATGCGCTAATGCGCAACCTCATACAATACGCCCCGCCGCCGCCGGGCCTACACTGCACCTGCTGATTAAAAGGGGCAACAAATGCTGAGTGGTGTGCTGTACGCCTTGCTGGCGGGATTGATGTGGGGACTGATTTTCGTGGGGCCGCTGTTGGTACCTGAATACCCGGCGGTGTTGCAGTCGATGGGCCGGTATCTGGCGCTTGGTCTGATTGCGCTCCCGTTGGCGTGGCTTGGCAGAGCGCGGTTAAAACAGCTCAGCACACGCGACTGGCTGACGGCGCTGTCCCTGACCATGATGGGCAACCTCATTTATTACGTGTGTCTTGCCAGCGCCATTCAGCGGGCTGGCGCGCCTGTTTCCACCATGATAATCGGCACCCTGCCAGTGGTTATCCCGGTGTTCGCCAATCTGCTCTACAGTCAGCGCGACGGCAAACTCTCGTGGCTCAGTATGGCACCCGCTCTGGCCTGCATCGCATTGGGCTTAGCGTGTGTGAATATCGCCGAGCTTCGCCACGGTATAAGCCATTTCAGCTGGTGGCGCTATGGCAGCGGTATCGGGCTGGCATTCATTTCGGTGGTGTGTTGGGCGTGGTATGCGCTGCGTAACGCCCGCTGGCTGCGGGAGAACCCGGATAAACATCCGATGATGTGGGCCACCGCCCAGGCGCTGGTCACGCTGCCGATGTCATTGCTGGGGTATGTACTGGCCTGTGCGTGGCTAAGCGGTCAGGGACAATCGTTCCCCTTGCCGTTCGGCCCGCGTCCTGTCGTCTTTATCACCCTGATGATTGCCATCGCGGTGTTCTGCTCTTGGGTCGGGACACTGTGCTGGAACATTGCCAGTCAGCGACTGCCGACGGTGATCCTCGGGCCGTTGATCGTCTTCGAGACGTTAGCCGGGCTGCTGTATACGTTTATGCTGCGCCAGAGCCTGCCGCCGTTGCTGACGTTCACGGGCATTGTGCTGTTGGTCGTAGGGGTGGTTATCGCTGTGCGGGCCAAACTGCAAAAGCCGCAAATTCAGGCCCTTGAATAAGGACCTGAGAGGATCATTAGTGTCCGGTTACCACAGCCGCAGCAACAGGGTTGTCAGACTGTGCAACCACGGCGGTACGTGCCACAGGATGCGCACCGCCGCCCGTGGCGACAGCCATTTCAGCAGGGTGATCGGATGATGCGATGACCGCGCCACGTTCAACTGGGTGTGCGCCATTACCACTGGTCGCCGCGGCCATTGCCACAGGGTGGTCGGCTGTCGCCACAACGGTTGTTCGGGCAATCGGATGATTAGCGAAAGCAGGGAGACTCACGACGGCGAAGGTTAATGCCAGAATAGTTTTTTTCATAATATTACCTCTAATAAACTCATTTATAACGACAAAATATCAGATAGAGATTTCATCGAAATTCATTTACTAGTGTCTAACCTTCGTGATGACTGTGCAAAGTGTAATCGATTTAAAATTGAATTTTAGACATGAAGGGGAGAGGGAAGCAGTAATAGAGCCAGCGCTGACTGACCCTATTACTGGGGATCGAACTACGCAGTACGTTTCTTGCCGAGCATCCACCAGCCCAGGCCCAGCACCACAAACCACAGTGGGGTGACGATCAGCGCCTGACGGGTATCGTCCTGCAAGGTGAGCAGCACCAGCACAAACACAAAGAACGCCATACACACCCAGCACATCAATTTGCCGAGCGGCATTTTGTATTTCGATGCTTCATGCAGCTGCGGACGCTGTTTGCGGTAGACCAGATACGAACACAGAATGATGGTCCACACGAACATGAACAGGATCGCCGATACGGTGGTGATCATCGTGAACGCGGCAATGGCGCTTGGGTTCACATACAGCATCACCACCCCGCCCAGCAGACAGATACAGGAGAAGGTCAGCCCTTTCGCCGGGACCGCACGCTTAGAGAGTTTAGCGAACGCTTTCGGCGCAACGCCGTCCTGCGCCAGACCGAACAACATACGGCTGGTTGAGAACACACCGCTGTTAGCGGATGACGCCGCCGAGGTCAGCACCACGAAGTTAATGATGCTCGCCGCCGCAGGCAGGCCCACCAGCACGAACAGTTCAACGAACGGACTCTTGTCCGGCACCACAGAACCCCACGGCGTGACCGACATGATAACCACCAGCGCAAACACGTAGAACATGATGATGCGGATAGGAATGGAGTTAATCGCGCGCGGCAGGGATTTTTCCGGGTCTTTGGTTTCGGCCGCCGTAGTGCCCACCAATTCAATCCCGACGAAGGCAAACACCGCTATCTGGAATCCGGCAAAGAAGCCGCTCAGGCCTTTCGGGAACCAGCCACCGTCATTCCACAGATGGTCGAACGAGGCCTGCACGCCGCTTGGCGAAGTGAAGTGCGTCATAATCATCACCAGGCCGACAATTACCAGGCCAACGATGGCGACGATTTTGATCATCGCAAACCAGAACTCCATCTCGCCAAACATCTTCACGGTCGCCAGGTTCAGGCCCAGCAACAGCAGGATGACCGCGATCGATGCCACCCAGTCGGATAATCCAGGGAACCAGAACTGTGCATAGGAGGTAATCGCCACCACGTCTGCCATCCCGGTCACTACCCAACAGAACCAGTAGGTCCAGCCGGTAAAGTAGCCTGCCCACGGACCGAGCAGGTCGGCGGCGAAGTCGCTGAAGGATTTGTATTCGAGGTTCGACAGCAGCAATTCACCCATTGCACGCATGACGAAAAACAGCATGAAGCCGATGATCATATAGACGAAGATGATCGACGGCCCGGCCAGGCTGATGGTTTTGCCCGAGCCCATAAACAAGCCGGTGCCTATCGCGCCGCCGATAGCAATCAGCTGAATATGCCGGTTAGTGAGATTGCGCCGCAGCGACTGTTCAGTCGATGCGTCTTCTTGTGCAGCGACTTTTATTTGGTCTACCATGTGATTTATTCCTGTTGTTCCTGTTGTGTTGTGCTGGCTCTGCGGCCATTGAATACATCTGTCGATGTTTCATTTTTGAGTCGTATCGATAGTAGGAAAGAATCGGCGGGTTGAATACTGTGAAATGACGATAATGTTAATAACATGTTGGAAGTGAGTGTTATATCACTCTACTAACGCGAAACAGTTCACAAAAATACACTGCCTGCACCACAATGCAAGATTAAATGCTAACAAAGCGATAACTTAGGGATATTGCACTGCGTGTTGACGTCCTCTCCCGTCTCCGGGAGAGGATCCAGCGGCCTTACAGGATTTCGAGCAGTTCGACTTCGAAAACCAGGGTGCTGAATGGTGGGATTGATGCGCCTGCACCACGCTCTCCGTAAGCGAGGTTGTGCGGAATAGTCAGTTCCCATTTAGAGCCAACCGGCATCAGGGTCAGAGCTTCAATCCAGCCTGGAATGACGCCGTTTACCGGGAATTCAGCTGGTTCGCCGCGCGCGACGGAGCTGTCGAACACAGAACCGTCAATCAGTTTGCCGGTGTAGTGAACGCGAACACGGTCGGTACGCGCTGGAATTGCGCCTTCGCCCTGAGTGATAACGCGGAATTGCAGACCGGATTCGGTGCTGCTTACGCCGTCTTTCTCACGGTTTTCTTCCAGATATTTCACGCCTTCCGCCGCCATCTCTTCGAAGCGCTCACGACGAACGGCGTCTGCACGCTCGTGAATTTCACGCAGCGCACGGTGCACGACATCCACCGGAACCTGCGGCTGTTTGCCTTCCAGTGCATCAGCAATACCAGCGACCAGTGCTTCTGGCAGCAGGCCCTGCAGGCCGGATTCGCTAAGCTGTTGTCCTACCTGGAGGCCGATTCCGTAACTGGCCTGGGCTTCAATGGTGTCAAAAGTCGGGGTTGCCATGGTCTTTCCTTTAATCGGATGAAAATCAGCGGGCAGCATAACAGCCAGACCGCATCGGGTAAAACTTTGTCTCGGCAGAATTATGTATATACTGAGGGACAAAACAGGGAAACGCGGAGCAGGAGGTGACCCATGCCCGGGCGATTCGCACTACAACCTACGTTGTTAAAAATCTGGCATGCACCGGATAATTTCAGACTGATGGATCCGCTGCCGCCACTGCATCGTCGCGGTATTATCGCGGGTTTTCTGCTGGTCATCATCGGCTTTCTGCTTCCCTCTGGCGACGATGTACCAGCCCAGCCGGTAAGCCGCAACGCGCAGCTCGATATCCAGTCACAAACACAGACCCAACAGGGGAATCTACAGCAGCCGTTGCCCCCGCTGGCGTCTACGCCGCCGGTGAACGATCCGGGCCAGGCTGCGCCGGTAATGCCTGAAGTTGTACAGGAAGACCAACCTGACGATGAGCCGCAGCAGGTACAATCTCAGTCACAGACACAGGTTCAACCCGCGCCCGCTGAGACTCAGCAGCAATCTGTGCCGGGCATTGAACAGCAATGGCGCAGCTATCGCGTAGAGCCGGGTAAAACCCTGGCGCAGCTGTTCCGCGACCACAACCTGCCGCCAACGGATGTCTACGCGATGTCAAAAGTGGAAGGTGCCGGAAAGCCGCTGAGTTCCTTACAGGCCGGGCAAATCGTGCAGGTGCGCCAGAATGCGAACGGCGTGGTGACCGGGCTGACGATTGACAGTGGAAACGGACAGCAGGTGCTATTTACCCGCCAGGGTGACGGCAGCTATATTCGCGTTCGTTAACCTTTTCGCCCGGCGGTACTGCGCCTGCCGGGCACGCTTCACGTACTACGCTTATTGACCCACCAAATCCCTGAGCACACCAGCACCAGCGCCACCGCGTATTTCCATTCCAGGATAGTCTCGCCGAGGAAAATGCCTGACAGCACGGTGCCCGCCACCGGGATAACAAAATTGAATGGGGCAATCATGCTCACGCGGTTGTGTTTCAGCAGCGTGCTCCAGAGCGCAAAGGCCACCGACGAGAGCAGAGTCAGATAGCCAAGCACCGCCATGGACTCAATGCCATGAAACGCCAGCGTGCCGCCGCCAAGGTAGCCCCCGACCACCAGCGCCAGGCCGCCGATACCTAACTGCCAGCCGGTCATCACCGTCGGATCGACCGTTTGCGAGATGCGTTTCCCGTACAACGTCGCCGCCGAGAGAATAAAGGCCGCCAGCACCACAAATCCATCCCCGCGCCAAACGAAGCTGAAATCCACCAATGAATGGCTGAAGTTCACCAGCATCACCCCCGCAAAGCCGAGAATACAGCCCAGGCTTTTGTTATAGCTGAGTTTGTCGTTCTGATAGATAAAGTGCGCCAGCAGGACGCTAAAGAAGGTGCCGGTGGCATTCATGATCGAGCCTTTCACCCCGGTGGTGAAAGAGAGTCCGATATAGAAAATGGCATACTGGAGCGAGGTTTGGGTCAAGCCCAGCAGCGTCAACTGACCAAACTGCCTGCCGCTGAGGCGTGCAATCGGCTTACGCTGCGCCATGGCGAACAATAGCAGCAGGAGCCCTGCGAACAGGAAGCGGTATCCGGCAAAAATGATTTTCGACGGAATATCGTCGGTGGCAATCTGGAAAATCTCATAGCCATTTTTGATGGCGGGATAGGAACTCCCCCACAGCAAACAGCACAGGGTTGCGCCTGCATAGACCACATTTTTGCGGATAAAGAGCGGAGCGGGAGGAACCATTTCCATATATGAGCCCTGAATTAAAATAGCGTTTTAATTCATTATCCGGAAATGTGTGGCCAATAGCCAGTCGGGCAACCTGAAAGGTCGGTACAAAAAAGCGGGGCTAAAAAGCAAAACGCCGGCACATGGCCGGCGTTTTGTCGTGATTACAGAGTAATTAATTACTCAGCAACAACGTTTACTACCAGTTTAGCGAACACTTCGCTGTGAACCTGGAAGTCCACTTCGTGCTCACCAGTGGTACGCAGAACGCCGTTCGGCATGCGAACTTCGCTCTTAGCAACAGTCACGCCAGCAGCAGATACTGCGTCAGCGATGTCACGGGTACCGATAGAACCGAACAGTTTACCTTCGTCGCCTGCTTTAGACGCGATGGTAACGGTGCCCAGTGCGTTGATTTTCTCAGCGCGAGCTTCAGCAGCAGTCAGAACGTCAGCCAGTTTGGCTTCCAGTTCTGCACGGCGTGCTTCGAAGAATTCAACGTTTTTCTTGGTAGCTGGAACAGCTTTACCCTGTGGAACCAGGAAGTTACGAGCGTAGCCCGCTTTAACGTTTACCTGATCACCCAGGCTGCCCAGGTTTGCTACTTTATCAAGCAGAATAACTTGCATTACCTTATCCTCTCAAAGTCGTGTTAATGGACTGTGGCCGATTACTGATGACGATCAGTGTACGGCAGCAGGGACAGGTAGCGAGCGCGCTTGATGCAACGAGCGAGCTGACGCTGGTATTTTGCACGAGTACCGGTGATACGGCTCGGGACAATTTTACCGCTTTCGGTAATGTAGTTTTTCAGCGTAGCGATGTCTTTGTAATCAATCTCTACAACGCCTTCCGCGGTGAAACGGCAGAACTTGCGACGACGGAAATAACGTGCCATTTGGCTAGTCTCCAGAATCTATCAATTCAATCTGCTCGACATGCAACACCATTTTGCTCAGACCATTACGTGCCTTGTGGCAACTGATAAAGCCCTGAACGGTGATTTGCGTGCCGACCGTTATACTGTGAGTAATGGCCTGGTTCTCGTGTCCGCTAATAATAACGGGCATTTGACACCATGCCTGCCGGTGAAAACCGGCTTCCTCCTGCATCGATCGGTGCTCAAGCACGAACTGGCAGTGAGGAATTCCTGATGGGCTGACCTTTCGAAGGGGTGCCCTGCACACTGTGCCGGACAACACCAGACGGTTGGCCATCAGCGATTACTCTTCAGAATCCCCAGCTTCAGCATCATCTGCGGTTTCGTTAGCGAAATCATCGCGACGTTCACGACGCTCGTCTTTCGCTTTAACCATCGGAGATGCTTCAGTCACAGCGTGTTTAGTACGCATAACCATGCTGCGGATAACGGCATCGTTGAAGCGGAAGTTTGTTTCCAGCTCATCGATAACTTCCTGCGGGGCTTCAACGTTCAGCAGAACGTAGTGAGCTTTGTGCAGTTTGTTGATCGGGTAAGCCAGCTGACGGCGGCCCCAGTCTTCCAGACGGTGGATCGTACCTTCTGCTGCAGTGATTGCACCAGTGTAACGCTCGATCATACCCGGAACCTGTTCGCTCTGGTCAGGATGGACCATAAAAACGATTTCGTAATGACGCATCGAATTGCTCCTTACGGATTATTCAGCCTCCTGTCTGGGTCAGCCGCGGCCCATGGAGGCAAGGAACGTGGTTAAAGGGCGGCTGAAAAATTGACGCGTAATCATACTTGCAGGGCATGGGAAACTCAAGGTGATTGCGCAATTAATTCGCACGAAGGGCAAAGCGGAAGGAAGTCAGTGGCTTAAAATTAAACAACCCAGAATGCGCCAATTTTTTGAACAACTGCATCAGAAATGGTCGCTAATGAATCGATAAGGAGCGATTACACTTAAATCATAAGTTATCAGTACGCAAAAGGAGACTTCGCCGTAACGCAGCAGGTTTAAGGAGTCACTATCATGAAAAACATCGCAATCGCCGTACTGGCTGCGCTTTTGCTCAGTGCAAACGTGACCGCAGCCATCAAGATCGACGGCCGACAGGCCAGAAATATGGACGATGTGCAGAGCTTAGGCGTTATTTACATCAATCATAACATCGCCACTGAAAGCGAAGCAGATCAAGCCTTGAGTGAAGAGAGTGACGCCCGTGGTGCCAAATACTTTCACCCAATCCTTATCCATGAACCCGGCAGCAATGGCTTAATTCACGCCAGTGCTGACGTTTACCGCTAGCACCAGGAAAAACAACAGAACGTATTTGCCCTGACTGAACCCTGCCCCCGCACTGCGGGGGCTTTTTTTTGTGGTCGGCAATTACTTTTCTCGTTGTCCGTAGTAGGCATTGGGGCCATGTTTGCGGCTGAAGTGCTTCTCCATCAGCCAGCTGTCGATAGGCTTGAGCTGTGGATTTATCCCTCGCGCCAGCCACGCCATTCGCGCTACTTCTTCCATGACCACCGCGTTGTGAACGGCCTCATGCGCATCTTTCCCCCACGCAAAAGGCCCATGCTGCCAGACCACCGCCCCGGGCGTGTGCAGCGGTTGCGCATCGCCGAGCGTTTCGATGATCACCTTCCCGGTGTTGTGCTCGTAGTCCCCCTGCACTTCCCCTTCGCTCAGCGGGCGGGTACAGGGAATATCCCCGAGAAAATAATCCGCATGGGTGGTGCCAAGTGCCGGAATAGCCAACCCCGCCTGTGCCCAGGCGGTGGCATGGGTCGAATGGGTATGCACCACGCCGCCGATGTCGGGATACTGGCGGTACAACGCCAGATGGGTCGCGGTATCGGAGGATGGGCGATAGCGCCCTTCCAGCACGTTGCCGTCAAGATCGACCACCACAATGTCGTCGGCAGTCAGCGTTTCATACGCTACTCCGCTGGGTTTAATCGCCACCCGCCCACGCGCGCGGTCAATAGCGCTGACGTTTCCCCAGGTAAATGTCACCAACCCATAGCGGGGTAAATCCATATTAGCGGCAAAAACCTGCTGCTTAAGCTGCTCCATTACGCGACCTCCATCAGACCAGCATTTGCCATCCGGGTGAGTACCCAGTCGCGGGCTTTCACCACTTCTGCCAGCGGGTCTTCCGCCGTTTCGCTCCACATTTCAATCAGGTAAGGGCCGCGATAGCCGCTTTGCTTCAGCGTGCTGAAACACTGTTCGAAATCCACCACGCCTGACCCGAACGGCACGTTCTTAAACTCACCAGGACGGGTATCTTTCACATGCACTGCCACGATATGCCCCACGCCCGCCTGCAACTCCATTTGCACGTCGTTATCCCAGGCCGACAAATTGCCGATATCTGGGTAAATCTGGAACCACGGATTATTAAGAAAGTGAGCGTAGCCGAGCGCCTTGCTGATGGAATTCATCAGCGGGTAATCCATGATTTCCATCGCCAGCGTGACCTGCGCGCGACTCGCCATCTCGACGCTCTCTTTCAGCCCTTCGCGAAAGCGACGGCGCGTTTCGTTGTTCGCCTGCTGGTAATAGACGTCGTAACCCGCCAGCTGGATGACACGAATGCCGACGTCCTGCGCAAACTGAATGGCGCGGCGCATGATATCGAGCCCCTGCTGGCGCACCGCATCATCTTCGCTGCCGAGCGGGAATCGACGATGGGCACTCAGGCACATCGACGGCACTTTCACCCCGGTTTCCGCCACCGCATTGATCAACGCCAGCTTCTGCTCCCGGCTCCACTCCAGTCGGGAAAGTCGGGCATCGGTTTCATCCACTGACATTTCAACGAAATCAAAGCCCAGGGTTTTGGCGAGACTCAGGCGTTCCAGCCAGCACTCCCCGGCGGGAAGCGCTTTTTCATAAATACCCAGCGGAACCTGTTTTGACAGCATAGCCGCTCCTTAACCCCACAGTTGAGCGATAGACCGCTTGAACTGGCGCGCGGCCTCGATCGGATCTTTTGCATCCCGGATGCTGCGCCCGGCGATAAACACGTGAATGGGAATCCCTTTAAACAGCGGCAAATCCTCCAGCGCCAGGCCACCGGTCACTGTGACCTTAAAGCCCATCTGCGCGAGGCGTTTGATGGCGGTGATGTCCGCCTCGCTCCACGCCACGCCTGCCGCCTGCGCATCCCGACTACGGTGATACACCACCTGCCCAATACCCGCCTGATGCCACTCCTCGGCCTGTTCCCAGGTCCAGAATCCGGTCAGTTCAATCTGTACGTCGCCGTTAAATTCTTTGGCGACCGCGAGCGCACCTTTAGTGGTGTTGATATCCGCGCAGCAAATCACGGTGACCCAGTCGGCATTGGCCTCAAAACACATCCGCGAGAGGATTTTTCCGGCATCGGCAATTTTGGCGTCCGCCAGCACAATCTTGTGTGGATACAGCGCTTTGAGGTCACGCACGGCGCGAACACCCTCGGCAACGCAAAGAATGGTGCCGACTTCAATGATATCCACTTCTTCGGCGATCAATCGCGTAGTGGCGTAAGCGTCGGCCATGGTCTGGTTATCGAGCGCAACCTGGAGCATAGGTAATGAAGGGGTCATAGCATTTCCTTGTTAAGCAGTCGCCGCAGTGGCGCTATCAATAAGAGTCAGTACGTCCTGTTCGGTGCGGCAGGCACGCAGGCGGTCAAAATTGTCTTCGTCCTCAAACAGATTGACGATTTGCATGATGCCCACTTCCTGATGGGTGTTGGCATCGACCGCCGCAAGGGTGATGAGGATATCGACCGGATCGTTGTCTTCATGGTTAAACACCAGCGGCTTCTCGAGCGTCACCAGCGCGAAACCGGTTTTCTTCACGCCTTCTTCCGGACGGCCATGCGGCATCGCCAGGCCTGGCGCAATCACGAAATAGGGGCCGTGCTGTTCCACGCCATCCAGAATGGCCTGGTAATAGCGCGGCTCCACGACGTCGGCTTTAACCAGCAGATCGACGCCCAGCTTGACCGCCTCCTGCCAGGTATTGGCCTGCGCCTGAAGCAGAATCGAATGGTTGTCAGCCAGCGAGTCACGAAGTTTCATGGCGCGTCCTTATTTCAGGTCCTGAGGAAAATGCGCGGTAATCACTTCAATAAGCTTCGGGCCAAAATCCGCCGCCGACAGCATATTGCGCACGCCCACGACATGTTTGTTGCCCGTCACCGTGATTTCCCCGGCGATGTGCGTCGAGGCGATAATGATGTCGGCCCCGCTCAGTTCACTTTTATATTCGCCCACCGCACAGCTGTTCACCGAGTGCTCGACGCCCTGCTCGGTCAGGAACTGATCCACCTTCATTTTCATGATCATGGAACTGCCCTGCCCGTTACCGCATACCGCCAGAATTCGTACCGTCATAATGTCGATCCTTTTAGTGGGCAGAAGATTCTGCCAGGTGTTTTTCTGCATCTTCTTCCGCGCGCAACGTACGCCCAGCGAAGACCATATAAGCCAGGGCAATCACGATAATGAGTGCCATAAAGACAATGCCGATGGACGCGAAGCCCTGCATCATTGGTGGAGCGAGAATTGACCAGTCCGCCATGCCCATCCATGCGCTCATGCCGGTCAGTTTTACCGCCCAGACGCAGCCAAAAATCTCAATCATCCCCATGACCAGACAAATCTTGAGCGCCGCGCGCCAACCGCCAAAGTGGTTCGCGAAGACACCAATGGTGGCGTTTGAGAAGAACATCGGAATGAAGCCAGGGATAATCATGATGGAGGAACCGAAGCCGATCAGGATCCCGACAGCAATCAGTTGCCCGACCGTGCCCCAGATGAATCCCCAGACCACGGCGTTTGGAGCAAAGCTGTAGATAGCGGCGCAGTCGATAGCCAGCACCGCGCCGGGGATCAGGCGCTGCGAAATGCCGTTAAAGGCCTCGGACAACTCCGCGACAAACATGCGCACGCCCTGCACGATGATGAAAATCGCCACTGCGAACTGGAAGCCGGTTTGCAGAATGTAGATAGTCCAGTGCACTTTCCCGGCCATCGCCTGAACCACATCAATACCGAACGAGAGGAGAATGACGCCAAAGAACAGAGTCATAACAATCGCGGTGGAGACAATGTTGTCATGGAAAATATTCAGCCAGCCGGGCAGGTTGAGATCTTCGACGCTCTCCTCTTTCTTGCCAAGGTACGGCGCGATTTTGTAGGCAATCCAGGAGGCAAACTGCTGTTGATGGCCAATCGAGAAGCCACAGTTGTCAGTCACCATCTGCGTCGGCTTGTACATCATGTTGGAGGTGATCCCCCAGTAGAGCGACACCAGCACCGCGGTGCAGATAATGGTGGTCCACATCGGGTAGCCGAGAATATAGAAGAACACCGCAATCAGCCCGGCCTGCTGGAACATGATGTGCCCGGTGAGCATGATGGTGCGGATCCCGGTGATACGCCGCAGCAGCACGTACAGAATGTTCAGCGCCAGCGCCAACAGCACGGCATATCCAACCCAGCTGTAGGCATCGCCCATCCGCTCAATGGTCGCCATCATCGACGCGTAGGTATCTGATATTGCGCCGTTAATGCCATACACTTCCGACATTTTCGCGACGACAGGTTTGAAGGTTCCGGTCAAAATGCCCGACCCCGCCTGCAGCAACATAAAACCGATAATGGTTTTGATGGTGCCTTTGATTACCACGCTGATGCTTTTACGCAACAGGACGTAACCCAGGCACGTCACGATACCTAATAGCAGCGGGGCGTTGGTCATGACCTGGTTAAAGAACACGCTAAAAACGGTGTAGAGGAACGCCATAATGATCTCCGTGGGTGGAATCATCGGGCGAGTTGGCAGCGCCCGGGTTTGTGGTGCTCACTCTAATAATCATAAATAATCACCACAAGATTGAATTTGATTAAATGCGAGTCAGCTCTCAAATTATCTCCACAGAGATTTCATGGCTTTCATCTTTCCGCTGTTTACGTCAATAAATACAGTCAAAAGCGCTCATCGAAAACACTTCTGCACTGCCTTTCACGCCGATAAACGGCATGATCCCCACTCTCGCAACGCTCTAAAAATGCACAACTGACAGTTGCGCTGGTTGAAGATTGATGTCAGGATTAATCAACAACAATCATTTAGTGATTTATTTTGACAACCCATTTGACAACCAAGAAGGAAAGTCACGATGAGTAAAGTGGACACCATTACCCGCGAATCCTGGATCCTGAATACGTTTCCGGAATGGGGCAGTTGGCTCAATGAAGAGATCGAGCAGGAAAAAGTCGCGGCAGGAACCTTCTCCATGTGGTGGCTGGGCTGCACCGGTATCTGGTTAAAGTCCCAGGGCGGCGCGAATCTGTGTGTCGACTTCTGGTGCGGAACCGGCAAGCAAAGCCACGGTAACCCGCTGATGAAGCAGGGCCACCAGATGCAGCGCATGGCCGGGGTGAAGAAGCTCCAGCCAAACCTGCGCACAACTCCGTTCGTACTGGATCCTTTTGCTATTCGCCAGATTGATGCCGTACTTTCTACGCACGATCACAACGATCATATTGATGTGAACGTAGCTGCCGCGGTGATGCAAAACTGCGCGGCAGATGTGCCGTTTATCGGCCCGCAAACCTGCGTCGATCTGTGGATCGGCTGGGGCGTGCCGCGTGAACGCTGCATCGTCGTCAAGCCGGGTGACGTGGTTAACGTCAAAGACATTGAAATCCATGCGTTAGATGCCTTTGACCGCACGGCGTTGATCACCCTACCTGCCTCTCAAAAAGCGGCTGGCGTGTTGCCAGACGGCATGGACCAGCGCGCGGTCAACTATCTGTTCAAAACACCGGGCGGCAATCTGTATCACAGCGGCGACTCCCACTACTCCAACTACTACGCGAAACACGGCAACGAGCACCAGATTGACGTGGCATTGGGCTCGTACGGTGAAAACCCACGAGGTATCACCGACAAAATGACCAGCGCCGATATGCTGCGAATGGCGGAAGCGCTGAATACTAAAGTGGTCATCCCGTTCCATCACGATATCTGGTCGAA
This sequence comes from Scandinavium lactucae, assembly GCF_033843265.1. Classification (NCBI taxonomy): domain Bacteria; kingdom Pseudomonadati; phylum Pseudomonadota; class Gammaproteobacteria; order Enterobacterales; family Enterobacteriaceae; genus Scandinavium; species Scandinavium lactucae. The sequence goes on along the minus strand of NZ_JAWXRD010000001.1, from coordinate 23,602 downwards.
CTTCCAGGCGGATCCGCAGGAAATCCGCGTGCTGTGGGAGATGAAAAAAGATCGCCTGAAGTATGGCTTTAAGCCGTTTATCTGGCAGGTTGGCGGCAAATTTACCTGGCCGCTGGATAAAGACAATTTTGAGTACCACTACCCGCGCGGCTTCGACGATTGCTTCACCACCGAACCGGATCTGCCGTTTAAATCCTTCCTTTAAGTCTGAGCAGGCGCGGCACCGATCCGGGGGGATGAGGTCGCGCCCGCGTTAAGACGACATTGATTTAGTAATTTCAGGCTATTTCAAATATCATCAGTAAAAATCACGGATCTTCGGAATAGCGCATGACGGAAGCACAACGGCATCAAATTTTACTCGAACTGCTGGCGCAGTCCGGTTTTGTCACCGTTGAACAGGTGATTGAAAAACTGGGTATTTCCCCTGCCACCGCGCGTCGGGATATCAATAAACTGGATGAAAGTGGCAGGCTAAAAAAGGTGCGTAACGGCGCGGAGGCCATCAGCCAGCAGCGCCCGCGCTGGACGCCGATGAACATCCACGAAGCGCTGAATCACGACGAAAAGGTGCGTATTGCGCGCGCGGCTTCGCAGCTGGTTAATCCGGGCGAAAGTGTGGTGATCAACTGTGGTTCGACCGCCTTCCTGCTGGGCCGGGAAATGTGTGGCAAGCCGGTGCAGATAATCACTAACTACCTGCCGCTGGCTAATTTTCTGATAGACCAGGAACACGAGAGTGTGATCATTATGGGCGGCCAGTACAATAAAAGTCAGGCCATCACCCTGAGCCCGCAGAGCAGCGAAAATTCGCTGTATGCCGGACACTGGATGTTCACCAGCGGTAAAGGACTGACCGCCGACGGGCTGTATAAAACCGATATGCTGACTGCGATGGCCGAACAAAAAATGCTCAACGGTGTGGGGAAACTGGTGGTGCTGGTCGACAGCACCAAAGTGGGCGAGCGCGCGGGGATGCTGTTCAGCCGCGCCGATGAAATCGACGTGGTCATCACTGGCAAAGATGCCAGCCCTGAGATCCTTCAACAGCTCGAGGCGCAGGGCGTAAAGGTTGTACGGGTTTAAAGCGTTTGGCGAAAGAACGCCACCGTCGCGTCCAGCGCTTCCGGCGTGATGCGGTGGCGAACGCCTGCCTGCCACTGGAAGGTGAGCTGCCCATCAAGCCCGTGTTGCTTTAACGCCTGCTGTAAACGGAAAGATTCGGCGGCGGGAACCACATCGTCGTCTTCCCCGTGCCACAGCATCAGCGGCTTAGCGGCCAGCTTGTCCAGCTGATGTCCGACGTCCCACTCGGCGAGTTCGGGTGGAAAAGTGGGTGACGGAAAAAGCGTCCGGGAAAGCGAGGTAAAATAGCCGGAGCCCATCAGGCTCGCCCCGCATGTCAGCTCCGGGTGATGCGTCATGATCCCCAGCGCGGTCATTCCGCCCATTGATGCACCGGCAACCGCCAGCCGCCCCTCTTCCAGCCAGCCCTGTTGCACAATCGCGTCACGCAGCGCGGAAAACCCCTGACAGCTGTTCAGCAAAATGGGCCAAAAACGCTGGAGCCGCCCGGCAGCATCGCCGTTAAATCGTGCCCCGTGCTCAGGGGCATCAGGCATAATCACCCGAAATCCAGCCTCGGCCAGTGCAACAGCAAAATAGCTGTAGACCACCCGGGAAGAGGTGAATCCATGATAAAAAATGATACAGGGCAGCGCGCTCCCGGATTTGCCCTGCGGATAAGCATGCAAAATCTCGCCGCCCGCCAGATTGCGCATTTCAAGTTCAATCATTTATTTTCTCCTTCTTTTATGCTGGTATGACACGCAGCATTCTCACACGCAAGTTTATCCTTTTTGAGTTGCTGTTAATGTTGAGAGCTGGATTACGCTTTTACGATTATTTCATTCGAAAATCGCGCCAGAGATAACAGTTCGGGAACATTCCCCCTAAACGCAAATTATTAATCACTACACTAATGATTATCAGGAAACGGGATATGGCTATGCGACGTGTTACGCCAATGCTGCTGGCGCTTTTACTGTGTGGATGTAGCGTACTTCAGGGAACACCTGAAGCGCCGCCACCGCTGACCAGTCATCCGCAGGAAATCCAACGAAATCAAACGGAAGGCCTGCAGAAAATAGGAACGGTTAGCGCCATGGTGTACGGTTCACCAATGGACGTTGAAGCAGAGATCAAGGCTAAGGTCACCGCCGCCAAAGCCGATTACTACGTGATTGTCATGATCGATGACACCGTAGTGCCGGGGCAATGGTATTCACAGGCAATTATGTATCGCAAACAATAAGCGAGCATCATTTAGCCAGATTTACATTGCTTTTCAGCCGTTCACGTTTCCCGATGCACAATGACGTCATGCCGCTTTTCAGGATGCACGTCTGCAATGGATTGCCCAGGGCTAACCTCGGGTTACGTGAAATGGAGCTGACGACGATGAAACACGCCTTTGCCTACACATTAGGATTTTCTAACACCACGGCGCAGTCTGCGGAATTTGCCAGCGCCGATTGCGTGACCGGACTGAATGAAATTGGTCTGATTTCCGTCAATAATATTTCAGGCAGCCTTCAGGATGTCGAACACGTGATTGCCCTTAAAGCCGACGAGCAAGGGGCGAGCTGGTATCGCATTATCCAGATGTATGAAGAGCAGCATGCCGATAACTGGCGCGTGCAGGCGATTCTCTACGCCTGATAAGAGGGGCAGACGGAACGCCTGCCCTGATGATTTATCCCGCGCCCCCCGTGGCACGCCGCAACAAATCATCCTGAACCCGTTCATCCAGCATCACACCTCCGCGCACGTCGAGCATCATTCGACACCATGCCTGCGCCACCGGCGGCGTCGCGGTTTTCAACATTTGCGCCCCACAGCCTAGCAGATACAGCTGCTGCGTTATCTCCCGTCCTTGCGCTTCCGACGGCTTACGCAGACGCTGCTGGAACTGTCGCCAGGCCCTGTCGAAATGCCGGTCTTGTCCTTTCACCTCATTGCATTCCGCACTGAGCAAATCCAGAACGCCAAACTGTTTTGTCAGCACACGCAGCACATCGAGGCACATAATATTGCCAGAACCTTCCCAGATGCTGTTCACCGGCATTTCCCGATACAGACGCGGAAGTTCGTTATCTTCGCAATAGCCGATGCCGCCCAGCACTTCCATCGCCTCGGCCACGAACGGGATACCCGCTTTGCATACCGCAAATTTTGCCGCGGGGGTAAACAGCCGCGCCCAGAGGGTTTCCTCCGGCGAACGTCGATTATCCCACGCCCTGGCGAGGCGGAACAGAAAGGCGGTCTGGCCTTCGAGCTGTAATGCCATTCGGCTGAGCACCTGGCGCATCAGCGGCTGAGTAATCAGCGTCTTACCAAACGCCTGTCGTTGATGGGCGTGATACAGCGCCACCGACAGCGCGCGGCGCATCAGTCCGTGGCTACCCAGCGCACAGTCAAACCGGGTCAGGCCGCCCATCCTGAGAATGAGCCTGATACCTTCCCCTTCTTCACCTAACAGCCAGCCGGTGGCGTCGGTAAACTCGACTTCACTGCTGGCGTTCGAGCGGTTGCCGAGCTTGTCTTTCAGACGTTCGATCCGGATGGCGTTGCGCTGTCCGTCCGGCAAAAAGCGGGGAACAAAGAAGCATGACAAGCCACCTGTCGCCTGCGCCAGCACTAAATGCGCGTCGCTTTGTGGCACCGAGAAAAACCACTTATGCCCCACCAGCCGGTACCTCTCGCCGTCGATTTTTTCCGCCCGCGTGGTATTGCTCAGCACGTCCGAACCACCCTGCTTTTCGGTCATACCCATACCAATTAACAGCCCGCGCTTCTGACTGCCCGGCAGAAAATGGGAGTCGTAACGATCGCTCATCAGCGGCGAGAGCCAGTCGGCAAAGGCTTTGGGCAGCAATTGCTGTAACAATGGCGTGGCGGCGAAGGTCATGGTTATTGGGCAGAGCGTCCCGGCCTCGACCTGAGCATGAAGGATAAAGCGGGCGGCGCGGGCCACAAATGCTCCCGCTCGCGCCTCATCTTCCCAGGCCAGATTATGTACCCGGTTGGCGCACAGCCCCTGCATTAGAAGGTGCCATGCAGGGTGAAAACGTACATCGTCGAGCCGCTCACCCGTCGCGTCATAACGCAGTAACTCCGGTGGGTTCACGTTCGCCAACCGCCCGAGCTCCAGCGACTCCGCAGCGCCGAGCTGCTGCCCGATGCTAGCCAGTAAATCCACGTCCCAGGCCGCACCTTCGCGCATCACCGCCTCGCGCAGGGCGCTGTCTGAGAGAAAAAGATTACTGTTACTGAGCGGAGTCGGCTGATTAAACACCGTATGGGTTTGCCAGTGCATCGTGTCTCCCTCCTTCATTGGCATCAGCCGTAAGTATGGTTGCCCTCTGCCTTTCTGCCTGTGAAACTCCGGACAAAAAAGAATCATCTCTTGCTTCGTGAAGCACATCACAGGCGTAAGAATTTTAAATCTTGTTATCGTTTTTGTATGGAATAATTTATTCACATGTTAATACGATGGTCACCCCGGGACGGTTTATGCAAACAGGGTCAGCAGCAGCGGCGCACAAGCGGGCGCTTATCGCCGGTTCAATCGGCAATTTCATCGAGTGGTACGAATTTGCCGTCTACGGTTTCCTGGCTACGGTGATTGCCAAAAACTTCTTCCAACTGGAGGGCGAAGCGCCGCTCACCGGGTTGATTCTTACCTACGCGGCGTTTGCAGTGGCATTTTTCTTCCGCCCGTTGGGCGCGGTGGTTTTTGGCCGGATGGGAGACAGAATCGGACGTAAACCGACGCTGATTCTGGTGCTGGTAATGATGACGCTCGCGACCACCGCCATTGGCCTGGTGCCGGTATACGCGAGCATTGGCGTCGCCGCCCCGCTAGTATTAACCGCACTGCGTATATTGCAGGGCCTGTTTGCCGGAGGCGAGTACGGCGGGGCCGTGTCGTTGATGACCGAGTTTGCCCCGCGTGGCAAACGTGGCCTGTACGGTGCCTGGCAATCCTTCACCGTGGCACTGGGCCTGCTGGCGGGGGCGGGTATCGTCGCGCTGCTGTCTGCCCTGTTAAGCCCGGAAGCCATGCTCGACTGGGGCTGGCGCGTACCGTTCTTCCTGGCGTTACCTATGGGTGGCGTTGCGCTTTGGCTACGGGTCAATATGGAAGAGACTCCGAGCTTTGTCCGTCAGCAAGCAACTGCTACCCCGGCGATTAAAGCCAGCACCCGCTCCACCTTTAACGCCATTATGACCGGCATCGGTCGTCTGATGGTGTGGTCGGCGGCGGGATATACCTATCTGGTGATCATGCCTTCCTATCTGCAGTCTGCGCTACATACCGGATTTAACCAGGCACTGCTGATTGCGGTGATTTCAAATATTGGCTTCGCCGCGACCATTATTCCGGCAGGCATCCTGAGCGATAAAATAGGCCGTCGCACGGTGATGGTGAGTGCGGCTGTACTGCTGCTGGTCCTGGCGCAGCCATTGCTTAATATTTTGCAGGCAGAGTCGAGCACGCTGTGGGTAAAAGCGGGAGTAGTTCTGATTGCGGGGGGTCTGGTCGGAATGCTGGCAGGGCCAGGCCCAGCGATGCTGGCTGAGATGTTCCCGACCAAAGTGCGCTATACCGGGCTGGGGTTGGCGTATTCGTTGTCCAACGCGTTTTTCTCAGGCTGTGCGGGGTTGATCATCACCGGGCTGATTAAGCAGACGGGTAATCTCGATATTCCGGCTTATTACGTGATGGCCACGGCGGTGGTGAGTATTGTCGCACTGATGACGCTGAGAAAGGACGACCATTTGCGGTCACTGGATGAGTAAACCAATTGCCCGGCGGCGCTACGTTTGCCTGACCTACTGAGATGGAAGTCAGGTAAACGTAACGCCATCAGGTATTAACGATTAACTTCTCTGACGCACGGCCTCGAACAGGCAAATACCGGTGGCGACAGACACGTTCAGTGACGACACGCTGCCTGCCATCGGAATGCTGATCAGTTCATCGCAGTGCTCACGGGTCAGACGACGCATCCCTTCCCCTTCGGCCCCCATCACCAGCGCCATGCTACCGGTCATTTTGCTCTGATACAGCGTATGGTCGGCTTCACCTGCCGTGCCCACGATCCAGACGTTCTCTTCCTGCAACAGTCGCATGGTGCGCGCCAGGTTAGTCACCCGGATCAACGGCACGTTTTCAGCCGCGCCACAGGCGACTTTCTTCGCCGTCGCATTGAGCTGGGCAGACCGATCGCGTGGGACAATCACCGCATGAACACCCGCAGCATCGGCACTACGCAGACACGCGCCAAGATTATGGGGATCGGTCACGCCGTCGAGGATCAGCAGGAACGGATTATCGAACTGCGCCAGCAGGTCAGGCAGATCGTTTTCCTGATACTGTCGGCCCTCTTTCACACGGGCGATGATCCCTTGATGCACAGCACCTTCGCTTTTCTCATCCAGGTACTGGCGGTTAGCCACCTGGATCACCACACCCTGGGCTTCCAGGGCATGGATCAGCGGCAGAAGACGTTTGTCTTCACGGCCTTTCAGAATAAATACTTCCTGAAAACGCTCTGGAGCGCGCTCCAGCAGGGCCTGCACCGCATGGATGCCGTAAATCATTTCACTCATGAATGGTACTCGTAAAGGGTTAATTGCTATTCCCCTCACCTCAACCCTCCCCGCAAAGCGGCGAAGGAGAGGTCAAGAGTGAGGGTAAAAATTACTCGGCTACTTTCTTTTTCGAAGCGCGTTTGGCTTTGGTCGCGGTGGCGATTTTAAGCGTTTTGTCCGACGGTTTTTTCGCTTTCTTACCGGCGGCGTCTTTACTCGCTTTCGGCTTTGCCTGGCCTTTGTCACCCCGGAAGGCGCTGTCCGGCTCGAAGTTCACCTTTTTGCCCGCCTGACGACGTCGGTTGCCATTACCCGGTTTCTTCGCTTTTTCGCGCGCGGTTTTACCCACGTTGCGCGGACCGCGTTCGCTGGAAATCAGTGAGAAGTCGATCTTACGCTCATCCATGTTGACGGCTTCAACTTTCACTTCCACGCGATCGCCCAGACGGTAGGTTTGGCCGCCCGATTCACCAATCAGGCGCTGCCCGACCTGGTCGAAACGGTAGTAGTCGTTATCGAGAGAAGAAACGTGAACCAGACCGTCGATAAACAGATCGTTGAGGCGCACGAAGAAGCCGAAGCCAGTGACGCTGGCGATAACGCCCGGGAAGACGTTACCGACCTGATCCTGCATGAAGTCACACTTCAGCCAGTCAGAGACTTCACGCGTCGCTTCATCGGCGCGGCGTTCGGTCATCGAACAGTGCTGGCCCAACTGGAGCATCTCTTCCATGCTGTAGTGCCAGCCACCGGTATCGGTGGAGTTGCCAGTGTGCCCCTCATCTTTCGCCAACAGATATTTAATGGCGCGGTGTAGCGACAAATCCGGGTAACGACGAATCGGTGAGGTAAAGTGCGCGTAAGACTGCAACGCCAGCCCGAAGTGACCGCGGTTTTCCGGGTCATATACCGCCTGTTTCATCGAGCGCAGCAGCATGGTTTGCAGCATTTCATGATCGGGGCGATCGGCGATCGACGTCAGCAATTCTGCGTAATCGCGCGGCTCAGGCTTATTCCCGCCCGGTAGCTCAAGACCCAGCTCCGCCAGCACGGTACGGAAGGACGTGATGGCCTCTTCGGTAGGCTTGTCGTGAATACGGAACAGCGCAGGCTCTGACTCTTTCTCAACGAAGCGCGCCGCCGAAATATTCGCGAGGATCATGCACTCTTCAATCAGTTTATGCGCATCGTTACGCTGCGTTTGCTCAATGCGCTCAATGCGGCGCTCGGCATTGAAGATAAACTTCGCTTCTTCGCTTTCAAACGAGATCCCGCCACGTTCAGCACGGGATGTATCCAGCACTTTGTAGAGATTGTGCAATTCTTCGATATGCTTCACCAGCGGGGCGTACTGCTCACGCAGCTCCTGATCGCCTTGCAGGATATGCCAGACCTTGTTGTAGGTCAGACGCGCATGAGAACTCATTACCGCTTCGTAGAATGTATAACTTGTCAGGCGTCCTTTTGCCGAAATGGTCATTTCACAGACCATACACAAGCGGTCAACCTGCGGGTTCAGAGAACACAGGCCGTTTGAGAGCACTTCCGGCAGCATCGGTACAACCTGCGACGGGAAGTAGACCGACGTGCCGCGATTGCGGGCTTCGGCATCCAGGGCCGTTGGTGGACGGACGTAGTAGCTAACGTCAGCGATGGCTACCCACAGACGCCAGCCTCCGCCGCGTTTCTTCTCGCAGAACACGGCGTCATCGAAGTCACGGGCATCTTCGCCATCAATTGTCATCAGCGGCAGGTCACGCAAATCTACGCGGCCAATTTTCGCTTCTTCAGGCACCTGCTCTTTCAGACCAGCAATCTGTTTTTCCACTTCTGGCGGCCAGACGTACGGGATTTCATGGGTACGCAGCGCCATGTCTACGGCCATGCTGGTGCCCATGTTATCACCCAGCACTTCAACAATTTTACCGATAGCTTTTGTACGGCGTGTTGGACGCTGAGTCAGCTCAACCACCACTACAAAGCCCATCCGCGCGCCCATCACTTCTTCTGGCGGGATGAGGATATCAAAGCTCAGACGGCTGTCGTCTGGCACCACGAAACCGATGCCTGCATCGGTAAAGTAACGCCCGACGATTTGTCCCGTTCTGGCTTCGAGCACGCGGACAATTCGCGCTTCGCGACGGCCTTTACGATCGGCCCCCAGCGGCTGCGCCAGCACCAAATCGCCGTGCATACACATTTTCATCTGTTCAGATGAGAGATAGAGATCGTCTTTGCGCCCTTCGACGCGCAGGAAACCAAAACCGTCGCGGTGGCCAATGACTTTGCCTTTCAGCAAATCGAGGCGTTCCGGCAGCGCATAGCACTGACGGCGAGTGAAGACCAGTTGCCCGTCGCGCTCCATGGCACGCAGACGGCGACGCAGGGCTTCCTGCTGCTCTTCTCCTTCGATTTTCAGCTCAGTCGCCAGCTCGTCTCGGCTGACCGGTTTTTCGCGTTTGGCAATAAAATCGAGGATGAATTCCCGGCTCGGGATAGGGTTCGCGTATTTTTCAGCTTCGCGTTCCTGGAAAGGATCGTGTGACATAGCGGTTCCTCCGTTGTCAGCTCCGGTAAAGTAATATACCCGTCATACTTCTCGTGGCATGTGCGTTGGCTACGTCCGCTCACCCCAGTCACTTACCTGAGTAAGCGCTTGGGATTCTCGGGCTTGCCGCCTTCCTGCGACTCGAATTATTGAGTGTATAGGTCACTCCACCAGCAATAATTTATAAAGCGGTTGATTCTCTTCAACCAAATCGGCCAGGGTGTAGTTATCCAGTTCCTTGAGAAAACTGTTTACGGCCTTAGCAAGCGCCTGTTTTAAACGACAGGCGGGCGTAATGTGGCAAAAATCGCTGCTGCAGTTCACCAGCGATAACGGTTCAAGTTCGCGAACCACATCACCGATGATAATAGTGTTGGCAGGTTTGCCCAGACGAATGCCACCGTTTTTTCCGCGTACAGCGTCTACAAAGCCTGCACGGCTTAGCTGGTTGATAATTTTAACCATATGATTACGCGACACGCCATAGACCGCTGTTACCTCAGAGATACTGGTCATTCGACCGTCCGGCAGCGATGCCATATAGATTAGCGCACGCAATCCGTAATCGGTGAAACTCGTTAACTGCACATCAACCTCAACGCAGGGAATAAATACAGAAATACGCTAAATCATTCAGGTTGCATCGCGGCGGCAACTGAGTGACCCCTGGGAGCTTACACAAGTAAGTGGCCTGGGTGAACGAAGGCAGCCAACAAAGAGGCAGCTTGAATGATGACGCATATTTATATTGATGATAAACCAGCCAGCCATCTAGCGGTTAATTAATTTAAGCGGAAAGGCGGAAAGCAAGGACAAGGGGCGCTATGAAAGCGCCCCTGACATGATTATGCGTCGAACGGGTCGCGCAGGATCATGGTTTCAGTACGGTCAGGTCCGGTTGAAATGATATCAACAGGCACTTCGGTCAGTTCTTCGATACGTTTGATGTAGTCCAGCGCCGCCTGCGGCAAGCCACTTCTTTCTTTCACACCAAAGGTGGTCTCAGACCAGCCCGGCATGGACTCATAAATCGGCTCGATACCTTCCCAGTCGTCGGCTGCCAGCGGCGTGGTCGTCACTTCGCGGCCATCCGGCATACGGTAACCGATGCAGAGTTTGACCTCTTTCAGGCCATCCAGCACGTCCAGTTTGGTCAGACAGAAACCAGACAGGGAGTTGATCTGCACCGCACGGCGTACCGCGACGATGTCCAGCCAGCCGGTACGACGACGACGACCGGTGGTCGCGCCAAACTCGTTACCCTGCTTGCAGAGAAACTCGCCGGTTTCGTCGAACAGTTCGGTTGGGAATGGACCTGCGCCAACACGGGTAGAGTAAGCTTTGATAATACCCAGGACGTAATCGACGTAACGCGGACCGAGACCGGAACCGGTCGCCACGCCACCTGCGGTGGTGTTGGAAGAGGTCACGTACGGATAAGTACCGTGGTCGATGTCCAGCAGGGTGCCCTGGGCACCTTCGAACATCACGAAATCACCACGCTTGCGTGCCTGATCCAGCAGGTCAGAAACGTCAACAACCATTGCGGTCAGGATGTCGGCAACCGCCATGACATCATCCAGCACTTTCTGGAAATCAACGGCTTCAGCTTTGTAGAAGTTCACCAGCTGGAAGTTGTGATATTCCATCACTTCTTTCAGTTTTTCGGCGAAGGTCGCTTTGTCGAACAGGTCGCCAACGCGCAGGCCACGACGGGCCACTTTATCTTCATACGCAGGACCGATACCACGACCGGTGGTCCCGATAGCTTTCGCACCGCGCGCTTTTTCACGAGCAACGTCCAGCGCGACATGATAATCGAGGATCAACGGGCATGCTTCAGAGAGCAGCAGACGTTCGCGAACCGGGATACCACGGTCTTCCAGTTCTTTCATCTCTTTCATCAGCGCAGCAGGAGACAGCACAACACCGTTACCGATGATGCTGGTCACATTGTCACGAAGAATACCTGATGGAATAAGATGGAGGACGGTTTTTTCACCGTTGATTACGAGAGTATGGCCTGCGTTGTGACCGCCCTGGTAGCGTACAACATATTTAGCCCGTTCAGTCAGAAGATCGACAATCTTCCCTTTACCTTCGTCACCCCATTGGGTGCCCAGTACGACGACGTTGTTACCCATTTTTCAAAATCACCGTTTGCTTAAAAAAGGATTCTACCACCGCTTTTTCAGAGATACAGCACTTTTTCCAGGCAAATTCCGGCGAAATGGGCTAAGTCACCGTCAGGCAATCGTTTTACTCAACATGTAGTAGATAACGATGCCCGCAACCACAAGTCCACCGCCAAAACGACGCAAAATATGATCCGGCAACTGTGAAAGTGCGGCAACCATTTTGCGCCAGGCCTGCGGATAGAGCATCGGCCCGAGCCCTTCAAGGACCAACACCAGCGCAAGCGCCAACCAAATTGTTGAGTTCATGATTCATCCTGATAAAAGAAAACCACCGCCAGTGCGGTGGTTTTTTCACTAAAGAGACTGCCTCAGAGTTTAACGCGTTGCGCTGGACGGTGTCTTCATGTAGCGGAAGAAATCGCTGTCCGGGCTGAGCACCATCACATCCTGATTACTCTGGAAGCTGGCCTCATATGCACGCAGGCTACGGATAAAGGCGTAGAAATCCGGATCCTGGCTGAATGCGTCGGCAAACAGTTTCGCCGCTTCGGCATCCCCTTCACCGCGCATGATGCGACCCTGACGCTCGGACTCGGCCAGCGTTTTGGTCACTTCGTAATCCGCAGCAGCACGCAGTTTTTCTGCCTCTTCCTGACCCTGTGAACGGTGGCGACGGGCAACCGCTTCACGCTCAGCGCGCATACGGTTGTAAATCGCATCAGACACTTCAGCAGGCAGGTTGATTTGTTTGATGCGCACATCAACCACTTCAATCCCTAACGCCGCCATACTGTTCGGATTGACCACTGGCACTTTGCCGTTGGTTTCCGCCACCACGCGCTCAGCGGCTTCAGCGATAGCGCTGTCGGCTGCTGGGGTTGCCACTTCATCATCACCACCGGACGTACCGGTGTTCAGCGCATCACGTACTTCGATAGTCAGACGACCACGAGAATCAGTCACGATGTCTTTCACATCCAGACGACCAATTTCGGAACGCAGACGGTCAGAGAACTTACGTTTCAGCAGCACTTCGGCCTGGGAGACGTCACCGCCGCCGGTTGCCAGATAGTAACGGCTGAAATCGCTGATACGCCATTTGATGTAGGAGTCAACGATCAGGTCTTTCTTCTCTTTGGTGACGAAGCGGTCGGCCTGGTTGTCCATGGTCTGAATGCGCGCATCCAGCGTTTTTACTGACTCAAGGAACGGCACTTTAAAGTGCAGACCCGGGGCATACACCAGCGGTTTGTTTTCGTCGTCACGAACGACTTTACCAAATCGCAGCGTAATACCGCGCTCACCCTCTTTCACCACAAATACTGAGGCGTAGAGACCTACCAGCACGATGATGATTAACGCAATTACTGACTTACGCATCGTTATTCCCCCTGACGCTGGTAGTCGTTACGCTGCGCGTTAGCACGGCGTTGGTCCATGATATCGCCATCGCTTGTGGCCGGTGCGCTGCTGTTCCCGCTGGCACTACTGCTCGAGCTTGACGCAGGTGGCAGACGTAACAGGCTATCGGCACCACTGCCGTTACTCTTTTTTGCAGGGGCGGCACTGCCACCTTTCAGCATCTGATCGAGAGGAAGAACCATCAGGTTGCCCCCTTTATCGTTGACCAGTACTTTACGGGTATGGCTCAGCACTTTCTCCATGGTCTCGATATACAGACGTTCACGGGTAATTTCCGGTGCAGCTTTATACTCAGGCAGCAGCTTCGCGAAGCGAGCCACTTCACCCTGCGCTTCAAGCACAGTCTGAGTTTTGTAGGCACGCGCTTCTTCGAGGATACGCTGCGCCTGACCGTTTGCACGTGGCTGCACTTCGTTGGTGTACGCTTCAGCTTCACGGATGTACTGCTGTTCGTTCTCACGGGCAGCAATCGCATCGTCAAACGCCGCCTTCACCTCTTCCGGTGGGCGAGCGGCCTGGAAGTTGACGTCCAGCAGGGTAATACCCATGTTGTAAGGACGAATGGTCTCTTCCAGCTCACGCTGGGTATCGCTACGAATAACGGTACGACCTTCGGTCAGAATACGGTCCATGGTGTATTTACCGATAACCCCACGCAGGGCGCTGTCGGTTGCCTGACGCAGACTGTCATCCGGGCTGGTGACGCTGAACAGGTATTTTTGTGGATCGGTGATGCGGTACTGCACGTTCATCTCAACGCGCACCACGTTCTCATCGGAGGTCAGCATCACGCCGGAAGCCGCAAGTTCGCGAACCGCTTCCACGTTCACCGGTGTAACTTCATCGACAAACGTCGGCTTCCAGTTAAGACCAGGCTCAACCAGATGACTAAATTTACCGAAGCGCGTCACAACGCCGCGTTCTGCTTCTTTAATGGTATAGAACCCGCTGGCCGCCCAAATGATGACCACCGCTGCCGCAGCAATGCCGACAATGCGTCCGCTCATTGGCGCACGTGGCCCCTGAGTCGAACTGCTGCCACCGTTGCCTGAGCCACCTTTTCCGCCTCCCAGGCTACCGAGCTTTTTGCTCAGCTTGCGGAAGATATCATCCAGATCGGGAGGTCCCTGCTCGCGACCACCTTTGTTTCCATTTCCCCCAGAGTTGCCGCCTTGATTATTGCTGCTTCCCCACGGGTCGCGGTCTTGTCCGTTATTACCGGGCTGATTCCACGCCATGTATATGCTCCATATTTGTTATGCGGTGATACCCGTCATACTTCTAGCTGCATCTTTGTTGGCTGTGTTCACTTACCTGAATCGCTTAGTTTACTAAGCTCACCGGGATTCATTCACTTACCGCCTCGATGCAACTCGAATTATTGTGTGTATATACCCATATTGCCGGGTATAAAGGCGAATAATCTTCAGGCTAACTGGCTATCAGACGATATAGTCTGCCAGCGCAGGTTCTTGCTTGCAGAGGCGACGCCAGTCCACGATCGGCAGTCGAACTTCCAGACCGACGCTACCGTCCTCCTCCATCCACTCTTTTTCTATCGCCTGAAGCTGATAAAACCGGCTTCGTAAACGCCCTTCCTGCGGCGGTAAGCGCAGCGTGTGCTGGGCTACCTCACCGGAAAGTCGTTCCGTTAATGCCTGGAAAAGCAGTGGAACACCGACCCCGGTCTGCGCAGATAACCAGACCCGAATCGGTTTATTTTCTTCATCACGGTCAATACGCGGCTCAAAATCTTCCAGCATATCGACCTTGTTCATGACCAACAGCATCGGAATGTCATCGGCTTCGATTTCATCGAGAACCACATTCACTGCATCAATATTTTCCTGCAAGCGCACGTCGGCAGCGTCGATCACATGCAACAGCAATGTCGCCTGACGTGTCTCCTGCAAAGTAGCTTTAAACGCAGCCACTAAATCATGCGGCAGATGGCGGATAAACCCTACGGTATCCGCCAGCACCGTATCACCGACATCGTCGACGGTAATCCGGCGCAAAGTCGGGTCGAGCGTCGCGAAAAGCTGATCCGCGGCATACACCTGCGCTTGCGTAATCTGATTAAACAGCGTCGACTTCCCGGCGTTGGTATAGCCCACCAGTGACACGGTCGGAATATCGGCTTTGGCTCGCGAACGGCGTCCTTGTTCGCGCTGCTTCTCAACTCTCTCCAGTCGGGAGAGAATTTGCATAATACGATTGCGCAGTAAACGACGGTCAGTTTCGAGCTGGGTTTCACCCGGGCCACGCAAACCAATCCCGCCTTTCTGTCTTTCAAGGTGGGTCCAGCCACGCACCAGGCGCGTCGCCAGATGGCGCAACTGCGCCAGCTCAACCTGCAGTTTCCCTTCATGGGTACGGGCACGTTGAGCAAAAATATCGAGAATAAGACCGGTACGATCGATAACCCTGCATTCGCACAAACGCTCCAGGTTTCGTTCCTGGGCCGGACTTAGTGCATGGTCGAATAAGACAACGGATGCGCCCGTTGCTTTAACGGCTTCCGCAATTTCGACAGCCTTACCTTCACCAACAAAATACTTTGGGTGCGGCGCTTTACGGCTACCGGTAATCACCTGCATTGCTTCGACACCGGCGGAAGAGACCAGGGATTCGAACTCCTGAAGGTCTTCCATATCTTTGTCTTGCGAAAAATAGATGTGTACCAGCACCGCCTGCTCACCGGCGTCATAACGGTCAAACAAGCGTTATATCTCCTAAAAGACCAGCGGGGAACCGAAAAACCAGGCTCCCCGACATGGAAAAACAGCCATCAACCTTATTCGGTTTCTTCGCTGTCTTGCGGCGCAGAAGAAGACTGCGCGTTGCTACCGTGATGGTAGTTACTACCAGTACCGCCGCCAGCATTGTTGCTATGATGAGAGACCGGACGAGACGGAACCACTGTAGAAATTGCGTGCTTATAGACCATCTGGCTGACCGTGTTTTTCAACAGGATCACGAACTGATCAAAAGACTCAATCTGACCTTGCAGCTTAATACCATTCACCAAATAAATAGAAACTGGAACACGTTCCCGACGCAGTGCGTTCAGAAACGGATCTTGTAAAGATTGCCCCTTAGCCATTCTCTTTTCCTTATATGCTTGTTTTACCCACGGTTTTCAGGGTGTTACCCACAAACTTCGGGCTTGTACTTAGAACCTTGCGATTCTGAAAATTGCGCACGATACGTCTTAATTTTACACGTTCAGCCCAGACCCGCACCAACTACCTGTAACACATCGTTGAACGCCTGTTCAGGTTGCTCACTGTCTAACCAGTGAACGCCATCCCAACCGCGCAACCAGGTAACCTGACGCTTGGCCAACTGTCTCGTGGCGCAAATACCTCTATAAACCATTTCATCATATGAGATTTCGCCTTCAAGGTATGACCACATCTGGCGGTATCCCACACAACGAACGGAAGGCATATCCGTATGCAAATCTCCTCGGGCAAAAAGCGCCCGCACTTCTGCTTCAAAACCCGAAGCCAACATCTGATGAAAGCGCTGCTCGATGCGATGATGGAGCAGTTCACGGCTCGCCGGGGCGATGGCGAACTGATGCACCTGGTACGGCAGAGCGTCTCCTGACGTTTGCGTCAGTTCCGTTAAAGTTTTACCCGAAATGAAAAAAACTTCCAGTGCCCGGGAAAGTCTTTGCGGATCATTTGGATGAATACGCGCAGCCGCTACCGGATCGATGTCCTGGAGTTGCTGATGCAATGCGTTCCATCCCTGCTCTGCTGCCTGTTGCTCAATTTTGGCTCTGACGTCCGGGTCTGCCGACGGTAATGGCGACAGCCCCTCCAACAACGCCTTAAAATACAACATGGTGCCGCCTACCAACAGCGGGATTCGCCCTGCTGCGGTAATCTCTGCCATCTCGGCAAGCGCATCGCGGCGGAAATCCGCGGCAGAATACGTCTGTGCCGGATCGAGAATATCTAACAACCGGTGCGGTGCAGCGGCAAGCTCCGTCGCATCCGGTTTCGCGGTTCCGATATCCATCCCTCGATAGATGAGGGCGGAATCTACGCTAATCAACTCTACAGGCAAAACTTTACGCAGCTCAATTGCCAACGCGGTTTTACCGGAGGCCGTCGGCCCCATCAAAAATATGGCCTTTGGCAGGCTTGCCTCTGTTACATCACTCATTTTTAAGGGCATTCATCGCCGTATTCAGTAAGACGGGTTGTAACAGGCCACCCGGCGGGGCTTTCACCAACTGCGGGCACAGACGTTCGACGTCTGTCAGCATGGCAATCGCCTGCGCCATATTCCACTGCGCATGATCGCTGACGAGGTTGCGCGCCAACCAGTGCGCTACGTTGCTCGCCTCGAATGTTGATTGCTGCGCGAGGTAGCCTATCAGTTCAGGAATCAAGATTTGTAAATTTTGTTGTCTTAAGGGTAAAGGCACCGCTCGCACCGTCACATGCTGCGCTTCTGATTGAATTTCAATGCCTAATTGCCCTAAGACCGGCAGGGACTTTTTCAGCGCCGACTGCTCGTCGGCGGTGACTTTTAAGCGCAGCGGGATCAGCAGCGGCTGCGCACAGACCGGTGAATGTTCCGACGACAGCTGCGCCTGACGCAGCCAGCGCTCGGCCACCGGCAACGCCAGCAGGCTGAGTTGTCCGTCACGCTCCAGCAGCGCACAGTCACCCGCCACAATTGTCAGCACCCGGCCAAAACTGTGACTATGTCCGGCCAGGGTTTCCGCCGCGGGAGTGGGTGCCGTTTTGCGCTCAGCGACCGGGGTTTCCAGCAGTTGCTTGTACAGCGCCCCCTGCTGTTTTTGATAACCCGGCTGGGCGTTAGGCCAGCTTGCGCCCGAAGACGGTGAAGCATAGCGCGGGGCGGTAGGCTCCCGTGCGACAGCGGGCTCCCGCGCAACGGCTGGCTCGGCAAAGTGGTTGCGTCCGGCCGCCACCCGGTTTTCCGGCAGCGTGCGTGGCGCAGGTTGTTCCTCTTCCCCTGCCAGGGCCAGCGGCACATCGAGCTGCTGTTGCAGCACGCTCACCACGCCCTGATAGATAAAATCATGCACCAGCCGCGACTGGTGGAATCGCACCTCATGCTTGGCCGGATGCACGTTCACATCGACCTGATGCGGATCGATAGTCAAATAAAGTACAAATGCCGGCTGTTCCCCGGCACCCAGCTTATCTTCGCAGGCCTGACGAATGGCGTGGTTAATCAG
Source organism: Scandinavium lactucae (assembly GCF_033843265.1). Lineage (NCBI taxonomy): Bacteria > Pseudomonadati > Pseudomonadota > Gammaproteobacteria > Enterobacterales > Enterobacteriaceae > Scandinavium > Scandinavium lactucae. The sequence continues at coordinate 5,607 of NZ_JAWXRD010000001.1, read as the reverse complement.
TCGGTCGCGCATCATGCGACCATTGACGTAGCAGTACTGGATTTCAGCGAACTGAGCATGGCTTTGCTGCGGATCGGCAACCCAACCGTGTAACGCTAAATCGCCATGCTGCCACTCGATGGCCAGCGCCTGATCGACAAACGGGGTACCACAGATAGCCGCCAGACGACGCTCTTTCTGCCCGTCCTGCGCCACGGCCCGGTATTGTCGCACCGCTTTGCCGTTATGATTCAGGTTGATCGTGACGTCAAAACGCGCCAGCGCGATACGGCGAATAACTTCGTCGATATGGCTGAATTCGGTTTTCTCGGTGCGCATGAATTTGCGACGCGCCGGAGTGTTGTAGAACAAATCCAGCACTTCCAGCGTGGTGCCGACAGGATGTGCCGCGGGTTTCACGGTCACGTCCATGTCGCGCCCTTCGGCGTAGGCCTGCCAGGCTTCCGGCTGTTCGGCTATTCGGGAGGTGAGCGTCAGGCGTGAAACGGAGCTGATACTGGCCAACGCTTCACCGCGAAAACCGAGGCTAATAATCGCCTCCAGATCGTCAAGCGTTGCGATTTTACTGGTGGCATGACGGGCCAACGCTAGCGCCAGCTCGTCCTTTTTGATGCCGCAGCCGTTATCACGAATGCGGATAAGCTTCGCGCCGCCGCGTTCAATATCAATATCGATGCGGGTCGCGCCCGCATCGAGACTGTTTTCGACCAGCTCTTTCACTACCGACGCAGGACGTTCCACCACTTCGCCGGCGGCAATCTGGTTCGCAAGCTGTGGCGGCAGAATCTGAATCGGCATGACGCGCTCCTTAATTGATTAACGTCCCGCCAGGGCCTGAGGCGCTGGCCGTCTGCGAGGCTTCCCCGCGTGGCCCGCTTTGCAGCGGATGCGCGTTAAAATAGTTGCGCAGCCCGTTGTAAATCGCCTCAGCAATCTGCTGCTGATAGTTGTCGCTACCGAGCAGGCGTTCTTCACTGCTGTTGCTGATAAAACCCGTCTCGACAAGGATCGACGGGATGTCCGGCGAGCGCAGTACGCCAAGGCTCGCATGTTCCGGACGGCGTTTGTGAATATTACCGACGCGCTGCAGTTGGCTCAGCACATCCACCGCCACATCATACCCGACGCGCTGGGAATGGCCGAATTGTAAATCCAGCACCGCCTGGCTCAGGTACGGGTCAGACTGGCTGTTGGCCAGCACATCCCCCGCTCCGCCGAGCAGTTCAGACTGTTTCTCATGTTGCTCCAGCCAGCCTGCCATTTCACTGTTGGCACGACGGTTTGACAGTACCCACACCGACGCGCCGGTGGCATCGCGGTTGGGTGCCGCATCGGCATGGATCGACACCAGGAAGTTGGCATTTTGCTTACGCGCTACGTCGGAACGGCCCATCACTGAAATGAAGTAATCGCCGTCGCGGGTCAGCACGCCTTTAAACATTGGGTCGTCGTTCAGCAGCGCCCGTAATTTGCGGGCGATGGAAATAGTGACGTTTTTCTCTCGGGTCCCGCCCGGACCGATGGCCCCCGGATCCTGGCCGCCGTGACCGGCATCAATGGCAATAATGACTTTATCACCGCTGGCACTGGCGGTTCGCGTCCGCGCGGCGGGTCGTGTTTGGGTGTTGCTGCTGGTGACGCTGGTCATTCTATCGTTTTGTGATTTAAACGGATTGCGGGGCGGGTCAACAGGCCGTGGTGGTGTCACCATCACCGGGGCTTCCACACGTTTCGCTACCACTGGCGGAGGCGGTGGCGGCGCATCGGCGTTAATAGTGAACACCACGGTATAGGTTCCACCGTTTTGCTGTTTCACCGCGCGGGTTTTGCCATCGGCGGTTAAATCCACCACCAGACGCAACGATTGCGCGTCCTTCGGTGTGCCGGAACGAATACTTTTGACCAGATTATTGCCGCTGAAATTCAGCGGTAGCCCCTGGATAACGCCTGTTTGTTGGATATCCAGCGCCACGCTGCGCTTGCCTTCTTGCGAGAAGGAATAATCAGGATCGCCCATAAAACTGAACGTGATGCGGGCCTGCTTATCGCCATTGGACACCTGAATATCGGATAAGCTTGCCGCCGTCGCCTGCAGACAAAACAGCATCATGCCGACCAACCACACACTTTTAACGCGATACATCATCCCGCCATCCCTCAGGTTAACTGGCTAACTGTGCCAGTAAAGACTCACCCAGTGAGGAGACTGCCGTCACGCGCGCCTCTCGCCCTTGTGCCTGGTACTCCAGGTGTATTTCGATATCCGGTTCAGGCAGCACACCCGCGCCCTGTTGCGGCCATTCCACCAGGCAAATGGCATTGTCAGCGAAGTAATCGCGGATCCCCATGAATTCAAGCTCCTCAGGATCCGCAAGGCGGTATAAATCGAAGTGGTACACCATCAGATTCTCAAGGGTGTACGGCTCTACCAGGGTGTAAGTCGGGCTTTTGACGTTACCTTTGTGTCCCAGCGCCTGCAAAAATCCGCGGCTGAAAGTGGTTTTCCCGGCGCCCAAATCGCCGTAGAGATAAATGACGGTTGCGCCTGTGCAGGCCCCGGCAATTCGGTTGCCAAGGTCTAATGTCGCCTGCTCATTGGGTAAGGGAATCACTCGATTTATCATGGTTTACGTCAATCACGTCCGGGTTAACAACACGCTTTAGCGTGAGAAAAAGATCGGTGGCTAACATGCCACGTGTTCCATTGCGCGCGGCCAGTGCATCGGCAGCCGCGCCATGCGCCACACAACCGGCGCAGGCAGCATCATACGGTGAGAGCCGCTGGCCTAGCAACGCGCCAATAATACCTGACAGCACGTCCCCCATCCCGCCGCTAGCCATACCGGCATTGCCGGCATCAACAATGGCGATACCGTGCGCCTCATCGGCGATAACCGTCCCGGCCCCTTTCAGCACCACCACGCCCCCGTAACGTTTTACCAGACGCTGTGCAGAAAGTAAGCGATCGCTTTCAATTTCTGTCACGTTGCAGTTCAACAATCGGGCGGCTTCGCCGGGATGCGGCGTCAGTACGCGATTGTGACGTTTATCCGGATTGATTGCCAGAAGGTTCAGCGCATCGGCGTCCCAGAGCATCGGCTTGCGAACGCTCTCCACTTTACGCAGCGCCTGCTTGCCCCAGGCCTGCTGCCCAAGACCTGGGCCGATCACAATAACGTCCGCCCACGCCAGACCCTCATCGATGCTTTGCGCGGTCAGTTCATGCACCATTAATTCAGGGCGCGCGGTAATAATGGGCCCGACATTTTCACTGCGAGTGAGTACTCGCACTAATCCGGCCCCGGCTCGCAGCGCAGCCTCACCGGTCATGCGAATCGCCCCGGCGGTGCCGTGGTCGCCCCCGATAATCACCACCTTGCCATGGTCGCCTTTGTGCGACGTAGGTCGACGCGGCGGCAGCCAGTGCTCAAGTTGGCTGGCGTCTACCCGTTGAAGCGATGTGGTTTGCGCACTCAGCCAGCTCTCAAGGCCCAGCGCATGATGATGCAGCACGCCGGTCACGTCGCGTGCCTTACCGGTTAACAAACCCGGTTTCAGGGCGATAAAGGTGATGGTGCGCGCGGCATGGATAACGGCCCCCGGCGTAGCACCGGTTTGGGCCAGCAGCCCGGATGGAATATCGAGCGCAATCACTGGGGCCGAATGGGCATTGGCGCGGTCAATCAGGCTGGCGACAGGCTCGCGGGGCGCATTCGTCAGCCCCGTGCCAAGCAGCGCGTCGAGGATCAGATCAACCTCTTCCGGCCAGGGGATATCTGGCGCGTGAATAATCCCCCCGGCATTCAGCCAGGCATCACGAGCTTGCGCCGCTTCTTCCGGCAAGGGTTTATCGCTCTCTAGCGCCAGCAGCGTGACGGTTATGCCTGCCGCCTGGGCCAGACGCGCGACCACGTAGCCATCGCCGCCGTTATTGCCATGACCGCAGAGAATCAACCAGTGGGTTGCTGAAGGAAAGTTGTCGCACGCAACGTCAAACGTGGCAGCGCCCGCGCGCTGCATTAATTCGTAGAGCGTCAGCCCAAGCGCATCAGCGGCTTCTTTTTCGGCGCGACGCAGGCCATCCGCAGACCAGATGGTGTGTGGTATACTTGCGGGGTTTCTCGTCATTCTATGGTCCGTCATGTCACAGCCCCTCGATCTCAATCAATTAGCGCAAGACATCAAACAGTGGGGCACCGAGCTGGGCTTTCAGCACGTCGGTATTACCGATACCGATCTCAGCGCCAGCGAACCCCAACTGCAGGCATGGCTGGACAAACAGTACCACGGCGAGATGGAGTGGATGGCGCGTCACGGCATGATGCGTGCTCGTCCTCATGAACTCCTGCCCGGTACGCTGCGTGTGATCAGCGCGCGGATGAACTATCTGCCCGCGAACGCGGCGTTTGCCAGCACCCTGAAAAACCCCTCACTGGGTTACGTCAGCCGTTATGCCCTTGGGCGTGATTATCATAAGCTGTTACGTAACCGCCTTAAAAAGCTCGGCGAAAAGATTCAGGAGCAGTGTGCCTCGCTGAATTTTAGACCTTTTGTCGATTCCGCGCCTATTCTGGAGCGCCCGATTGCCGAAAAAGCCGGGCTCGGTTGGACAGGTAAGCACTCACTTATCCTCAGTCGTGATGCAGGCTCATTCTTTTTCCTCGGCGAATTGCTTATCGATCTGGCGTTACCGATTGATAAACCGGTAGAAGAAAACTGTGGTCGCTGTGTGGCCTGTATGACGATTTGTCCTACCGGCGCAATAGTAGAGCCTTATACCGTCGACGCCCGTCGCTGTATTTCCTATCTGACTATCGAGCTGGAAGGCGTAATTCCGGAAGAGTTTCGCCCGTTGATGGGCAACCGTATCTACGGTTGCGATGACTGCCAGCTAATTTGCCCGTGGAATCGTTACTCACAGCTCACGGGCGAAGAGGATTTCAGCCCGCGCAAAGCGCTGCACGCCCCGGAGCTTGTCGAGCTGTTTGCCTGGAACGAAGCCCACTTCCTGAAAGTCACCGAAGGATCGCCGATTCGGCGGATTGGGCATGTTCGCTGGCTGCGGAATATCGCCGTCGCCCTGGGAAATGCGCCGTGGAGCGAACGCAATTTACAGGCGCTGGAAAGTCGAAAAGGTGAGCACCCACTTCTCGACGAACACATAGATTGGGCGATTGCGCAGCAAATTGAGAAGCGAAATGCCTGCGTCGTTGAGGTGCAGTTACCGCAGAAACAACGGCTGGTCCGGGTTATCGAAAAAGGTTTACCGAGAGATGCCTGATTCATTCACAGGGTGTGAATAAAAATAAAAATACATTGAAATTCAAGGGCGACAAATTCGTCAAGTGATCGCGATAACAATTTGAAATCTATTTTTTTCTTTGAATATCAATGCATTGAAAAGTGACTATTCACATTCTGAATCAGTTTGAATTTCCAGAGAAAGTCTCAGGGCTGTGGATAAGTCTGTTTACAAGAGTGTGTCAGAGAAAACAAGAATCGTCCCCAACGTCTTTTAACGCTGTGGATAAGATATGAGGAGAGAAGAAAATTTGGAGCGGGAAACGAGACTCGAACTCGCGACCCCGACCTTGGCAAGGTCGTGCT